>DATBFV010000042.1:0-4529 GCA_036558345.1 Gemmatimonadales bacterium
CAGGAACACGAACGTCTTGAGGCTGAATGCGGCGAGCGTGAGGAGCGTCTTGAGCACCGTCGGTTCCCCGGTCGAGTCCCAGCTCGTAAACGGAATGTCCCAGCCGCCAAAGAACAGGGTCGCCATCAGCGCCGACGCGGTGACCATGTTCGAGTATTCGGCGATGTAGAACATCGAGAACTTCATCGAGCTGTACTCGGTGTGATAGCCGGCGATCAGCTCACCTTCCGCTTCCGGCAAGTCGAACGGCAGCCGGTTCGTCTCGGCAAGTGCGCTGACGAAGAAGATCACGAAGGCGAGCGCCAGCGGCAGCACGAACCAGAGGCCCTGCTGCTGCTGCGCGATCACCTGCGACAGCGTTACGTTGCCTGCGAGCAGTAGCACCGCGACGGTGCTCATGCCCATCGCGATCTCGTAGGAAATCATTTGTGCCGAGGCGCGCAGGCCGCCGAGCAGGGCGTACTTGTTGTTCGAGGCCCATCCGGCGAGCACGATCCCGTACACGCCGAGCGAGCTGATCGCGAGGATATAGAGAAAGCCGACGGGGAGGTCGGCCACGACCATGGGGACGGGACCCCACCGGGTCGGCAGCGGGGCGGCAAACGGAATCACGCCGAATGTGAGCAGCGCCGGCACGAACGACACGAGCGGCGCGAGCGTGAACAGCGTCTTGTCTGCCATCGCCGGCGACGTCTCTTCCTTCAGAATGTTCTTCAGGCCGTCGGCGGCGGGCTGCAGGATTCCCTGCGGGCCGACGCGGTTGGGCCCGAGCCGGTCCTGCATCCACGCGCACACGCGCCGCTCCAGCAGCGTCAGCAGCGCGACGCCTACCATGATCAGATTGAAAACGACGAACATCTTGATGAACGACGAGACGAGGAAGAACGTCATCGCGCGGCCTCGGCGAGACCCATCGCGGTGATCAACTCCCCGAGCACCCAGGCGGCAGGTTGCGCCATGCCGGGAGCCGGCTTGGCCTGGTGATAGCGCTGGTCGCGGCCGTCACGGTTCGTGAACGTGCCTTCTTCTTCCGCCACGTTGGTGATGGGAAGAATGACATCGGCGCGGCGGCACGGCGCGCTGTCGCCGAGCACCGTGCCCATGTAGATCAACGCGCCGTTCGTTTCCACGGCGCAGTCCGCATCATCGAGCACCAGTACTACCGCGGCCGTCTTCGCCGCTTCCAGCGCCCGCGTGTACTCGCGGGTGTAGCCGAGATTCTCGGCACCCTTGGCGTTGGGAGCACGCTCGGCACGGAGCGCGAGGTCCGGCACGCCGGCGAGCGGCGCCTCTTCACCCATCACGACCTGGAACGCGCCGGTCCAGGAGAAGGCGGACAGGAGTCGTTTCCCGAGCGCAAGCGCTTCCGACGAGGCGCCCGCGGACACGAGGGCGACCGCCTTGCCGGACGCTCCCCGCAAGATCGCCTGGACGCGCGCGAGCGCGTCGTCCCAGTCGGTTGCCTTGAGCTCGCCGTCGCGGCGCACCAGCGGCGCCTCGATGCGGTCGCCGCGGTTCATCCACTTGTAGTGCATGCGGCCGTGATCGCAGATGAAGTAGCGATTCACCTCGAGGTTGGGCCGCGGGCGCACGCGCACGACGACCTCGTCACGCGTGTCGAGCGTTATGTTGCAGCCCTGCGAGCACCCGGTGCAGATCGATGCCGTCTTGTCGAGCTCCCAGGCCCGCGCCTTGTGCAGGAAGTCCTTGGACAAGAGCGAGCCGACGGGACAGAGATCGACGACATTGCCGGCCCACGGATGGTCGAGCCGCGCTTCGGGATGAATGCCGATGAACGCCCGGTCACCGCGCTCGGAGACGTTGAGGACCGGCTCCTTGGCCACGTCGTCCATGAAGCGGACGCAACGCGTGCAGAGGATGCAGCGGTTGGGGACGTAGAGGACGTCCGGCCCGAAGTCTTCCACGGGATTGAACCGCTTGGCGAACTCGGCGTAGCGCGTGCCGCGCTGGCCTTCCTGGAAGACGAAGTCCTGCAGCTCGCACTCGCCCGCCTGATCGCAGATCGGGCAATCGAGCGGGTGATTGATGAGCAGGAACTCGAGCACGCCCTGGCGCGCGTCTTTCGCCGGCGCCGTCTGCGTCTTGACGACCATCCCCTCGGTCACCGTCGTCGCGCAGGCGATCTGCAGCTTGGGCGCCTTCTCGATTTCGACCAGACACATGCGGCACACGCCCGCGACCGGCAGACCGGGGTGATAGCAGTAGTGCGGCACGAGCACGCCGGCCTGCTTGGCGGCCTCGATCACGAGAGTGCCTGGCGGGACGGAGACGGGGGTGCCGTCGATGGTCAGGTTGATGAAACCGTCAGGCATGCGCCATCACCGGTGGTCTGTTCCCCGCCAGATACGCTTCGAACTCGCCGCGGAATTTCTTTATGCCGCTCACGATGGGCGCGGCGCACGAATCCGACAGCACGCAGATCGTCTTGCCCGTCATATTCTCCGAAAGGTCGAGCAGCAAATCGAGATCTTTGGTCTTCCCCTGCCCCGCCAGGATCCGCTCCATGATCTTCGTCGTCCACGCGGTGCCTTCGCGGCACTGGGTGCACTGCGCGCAGGACTCGTGGGCATAGAACCGGGCGAGCCGCATGATCTGATAGACCATGTCCGCCGAATCGTCGAACACGATCACGCCGCCCGAGCCGAGCATCGAGCCTTTCTCGACCACGCCCTCGTAATCGAGCAGCGTCGCCTCGCTTTCCTCGCGCGTGAGGATCGGCACCGACGATCCGCCGGGGATGCAGGCCTTGAGCGTACGCCCCTGACGCGGTCCGCCGCACATGTCGTACAGCAGATCTTTGAGCGGGAAGCCCATGGTGACTTCGTAATTTCCCGGGCGCTGCACGTGGCCGCACACCGAGAACAGCTTGGTGCCGGTGCTCTTCGGATTCGAGAGGCACAGCCCTTTGTACCAGGCCGCGCCGCGCTTGATGATGTGTGGCACGGCCGACAGCGTCTCGACGTTATTGATCGTCGTCGGCAGACCAAACAGCCCGGCCGCTGCGGGGAACGGCGGCTTGATACGGGGATTGCCGCGCTTGCCTTCGATCGAGTTCATCAGCGCGGTCTCTTCGCCGCAGATGTAGGCGCCCGCGCCGCGGTGCAGGTACACCTTGATGTTGCCGAACACGCCGGCCGCGTTCGCCTCGCTCAGCGCACGCTCCATGATCGTCCACGGCTCAGTGAACTCGCCGCGGATGTAGATGTAGGCGACCTCCGCGCGAATCGCGTGCGCCGCGATCGCCGTGCCCTCGAGCAGGGCGTGCGGCGTCCAGCGCATGAGCTCGCGGTCCTTGAACGTGCCGGGCTCCGACTCGTCGGCATTCACGCAGAGATAGTGCGGCTTCTTCTTTTCCTTCGGCATGAACGACCACTTGAGACCGGTCGGGAAGCCTGCGCCACCCCGGCCGCGCAAGCCAGATTCCTTCACGACATCGGTGACGGCGGTTGGCTCCATCTTCAGCGCTTGCGCGAGCGCCTCGTAACCGCCGCGCTTCACCCAGCCCTTGTAGGTGCGCGCGTCGGCCTCCCCGAAGTACTGGGACAGCACGACGGTCTCTTTGGGGTGCGGCTTATGCGGAAAACCCATTAGCGGTACTTCTTCACGATCTCGGGCACCTTGTCGGGGGTCACGCTTTCAATGAAGTCATCGTTGACGATGATCGGCGTCGCGAAGCCGCACGCGCCGAGGCATTCGACTTCGACGATCGTCCACTTCCCGTCGGGACTGGTCGCGCCCGCATCTCCCGCTCCGGTTTGAGCGAGCAGAGCCTTCATCACATCCTCGGCACCGCAGATGTTGCACGGCGACGTCGTGCAGACCTGCACGAAGTTTTTCCCGACCGGGTGCTGGTGATACATCGTGTAGAACGTGACGACGCCTTTCACGTACGCCGGCGTCAGGCCGAGCACCTCGGCCACCTCGGCCATGATGTGGTCGGAGATCCAGCCGTGCTCGCGCTGCGCGATCCACAGCGCCGGCAACAGCGCCGCCTGCTTGTTCGGGTAGCGCTGCAACACGGCCTGCAGCTCGTCGAACACTTTGCCGACGAACACGGGCTCGTAGTCCTCGGCGTGATCCGGTCCTGGTGTGGCTGCGGCATCGCGTTGCGTACTCATCGATCGACCTCGCCCATGACGATGTCCACGGACGCGTTGATCGCGATCAGGTCCGACAGGAGATGTCCCTCCGCCATTTTCGGCAGCGCGGCGAGGTTGATGAACGAGGGCGGCCGGATGCGCCAGCGCACCGGCTTCGCGGTCCCGTCGGAGACGAGATAGTTGCCCAGCTCGCCTTTGGGGTTCTCGATGCCGACGTACGCCTCGCCGACGGGCGCCTTCACGCCCTCCATCACCTGCTTGAAGTGAAAGATCATCGCTTCCATGTCGCTCATGGCGCGGGTCTTGGACGGGAGGATGACTCTGGGGTCATCCACATTGATTGGCCCGTCGGGCAACCGGTCGAGCGCCTGCTGGAGAATGCGGTTCGACTGGTAGCACTCCTCGAGC
>DATBFV010000043.1:0-32062 GCA_036558345.1 Gemmatimonadales bacterium
CGGGAAAAAACTTTCCAAACGGCACGGCGCGACGGCAGTCGGCGATTATCAACACCTAGGGATCTTACCAGAGGCGATGCGGAATTTTCTCGCGCTACTTGGATGGAGTCCGGGCGGCGATCGCGAGATCATGAGCAAGGAAGAGCTACGGAACCTCTTCTCGCTCGACGGTATTCTGAAGAAGCCGGCCGTCTTCGACACGACAAAACTGGAGTGGATGAACGGGCAGTACCTCACGGCCAAGTCGGCCGACGAGCTCTACCCGCTCGTCAGACCGGAACTGGAGAAGCTGGGTATCAACGGGAATCGCGACGCGATTCTGAGCGCGATCACCGCCGTGAAAACGCGATCGCGGACGACGCTCGACATCGCCCGGCAAGTCGCGACACGACTCGACCCGAAGTTCGTTACGCTCGACGAGAAGGCGCAGAAAGAAATCGCGAAGGATCCGGCGGGCTATCGCGACATGCTCGGCGCAATCGTGAGCACGTTGCAGCCGGTCGACCAGTGGACCGCCGCAGAGCTGGAGCGTGTGCTGCGGAATCTGGCGCAAACGCGAAATGTGAAAGCGGGACAGGTGTTCCAACCGATTCGCATCGCGCTGACCGGGGGGACGGTGTCGGAACCGGTGAACGAGCTGCTGTCGGTCGTCGGCAAAGAGGCGGCGCTGCGCCGCCTCGAGGCTGCATCCAAATCATGAGGAGGCCCGCGTGCACCTGCCTGGTCGGATCGCAGTTTCCGTCACCTGCGTCCTGTCCGCTCTCGCCGGAGCCCAAGATGTAGCCTCGTGTCAGTCCACGCTCGACCGGTCCCCCAATCTCTCCGGTGGCTGGGTCGGCGCGCCCGGCACGCTGCAGTTCAATTTCATCCACCGATTCGGAGTCGGCGATGCGCCGACCCGCAAAGTCACGAATTCCCCCACCTTTCTCCTCAGCTACCAGCTCCCACTCCCACTGCTCATTGGCTTCAACTACGCGACGTCGTCCGACGTCGCCGCAGCGTTTCCCAACGAGTGGGAGTTTTTCGCGCGCTACGGCAAGCGCGGCGTCGCGCTGCAGGGGGGCTACAACCAGGCCGCCGAAAGTTTTGACGCCGAGCTGACCGGCGCACACGCGTTCGGAAAGCTGCGGCTGATGGCTGTCGGCAGATTGCTCTCCAACGGCTATCACAGCGACACAACCCGCTACGCCGTCGGCGGCGGCGCGACGCTTCGCCTGAACCGCTGGTTCGCGCTTGCCGGCGACATCACGACCTTGCTCGATCGGCGGGCGAGCGAAGATCCCGCCTGGGGCGCCGGGCTGCAGATCGCGATTCCCTACTCGCCGCACACGCTGTCGCTGCAAGTCACCAACACGAACACGGCAACACTGCAAGGTGCGTCACGGGGCATCGACAAGATCCGGGGAGGATTTGAGTTCACGATTCCCTTCACGTTCAGCCGGTATTTCGGAGGGCGGCAAAAGGCGGCAAAGGGCGGCACCGGGGGCGCAAACGTCGCGGGCGCAACGCAGGTCGAAATGAAGACGATGGCATTTGCGCCGAATCGGATCGAGATACCGGCAGGCGGCACGATTACCTGGACGAACAATGATCCGCTCGTGCACACCGTCACGGCCGACGATGGCTCGTGGGATTCCGGTGCGATCGAGCCGGGCAAGACATGGAGCCACACCTTCACGGAGCCCGGCGAGTATGCGTTCCACTGCACGCCGCATCCGTTCATGAAAGCCATCGTGGTGGTGAGGTGACCATGACAACCACACGGAAGGCTCTCGTACTCCTGTTCGCCGTCATCAGCAGTGGCGCCATCGTCCTGGCTTGCTTCTCTGAGCGCGGCTCTGCGCCGGTCAATCCCGCCGCTGAGTGCCGTGTGCCGGTAACGGTCATCGACTCGATGCATTACATCGTGGCGCTCAGAGACTTTGGTTTTCATCCCGACACACTCACCGTCCCTGTCGGCGCAACCGTGACGTGGGTGAATTGCGAAGATGTGGGAACCGAACCCCACACGACGACCTCGGACACGTCGGGCATCTGGAGTTCCCCGGATCTGAGTCCCGGTGATCGCTTCTCGCATACCTTCGCAACTCCCGGTCCTTTCCCCTACCACTGCATTCCGCATCAGTCGTTCATGTTCGGGGAGATCATCGTTCAATAAACCCTTTGCGGTTCGAAAGGAGGGCCGAGTCCGGTTCCCACGACTTGTGCAGTTTCACTTGCGATTACGTGTCTAAGGAGGACAAATGCGCGTATTGCGAGCAGTCACAATGGCCGCAGCGGTTGTCTCGACCGTTGGCGCCATCGCCCTCGCGTGCAGCGACGACAACTCGACCGGCATTCCCGCCGGGCTGGAGGTCTACACCGCGACGCTAAATGGCGCGAACGAGGCGCCGACGCCCGTCACCACCACCGCAACCGGTCATGCCACCGTGACCATCCTGGGCGACAGCTTGCTCAGCTGGGAAGTCGTCATCGATTCACCAATCGACAGCATCATTCTGGGCCACATCCACCGACGCGCCGCTGACTCGGTCGCGGGCAACGTGCAAGTGAACTTCAATCCTCCCGCAACGGGTGCGGGCTTTACTGGAACGGCGACGATCGGCTCCGCCACTCCGGTGGATTCCGTTCTCGCCATCATCCGGGAGGGACGCGCGTACGTGAACATCCACACGAAGGCACATACAGGAGGGGAGATTCGCGGGACGCTGGTAAAACAGTAGGGACGAAGGGCGCGTAGGGGCGCAGCCGATCGCGCCCCTACATCTCAGTACCGGACGATCCGTCCACCTTTCATCACGAAAGTCACACGCCGCAGTACGGTGATATCGCGCAGCGGATCGCCATCCACCGCGATGATGTCGGCCTCGTGGCCGGGCGCGATCGCGCCGATCTGACTGCCGAGGCCCATCGCCTCGGCATTCAAGGACGTCGCCGCGACGATCGCATGCATCGGCGATTCACCCGCCTTCTGCACTCGGCACACGAGATCCTCGGCGTTGTGACCGTCCGCCCCCGCGACGGCGTCGGTCCCATAGACGACCTTGAGCCCCGGCGTCGCCAGTGCCGTGCGAATGACCTGCGGCGCCAAGGGCAACATGCGCTCCATCACCGCGAACCCGGAGTCGGTGTAGTTGCCGATACCCTGGTACTTGGCGCGGTTGTCGAGATAGTTCCGGAAAATCAGCGCGCACTGCGGATCGAAGTAGGCGCCCCGGGCCGCCATCAGCGCCAGCACCTCCGGCGTGACGAACAGCCCGTGCTCGATCTCCGTACAACCCGCCAGCGTGGCGGCGCGAACCGACGCCGCGCTGTGCGCGTGCACGAGCGTCCGCAGGCCAAGCGTTTTGGCTTCACCGCAGACCGCGTCCAACTGCGCGTCTGACAGCGTCTGCTGCCCGCCCTCGCGGATGCTGCCTGACGCGAAAATCTTGATCAGATCCGCGCCGTCCACCTTGTGCTGGCGCACCACCGCGCGCAGCGAGTCGGGACTGAGGCGTGCATCGGTGATGGGGTCGAGCGACGTGAGGATGCGCGGCCCGGGCAGACCCTGGGTCGCGATCCAGTCGCGTAAATCCGCATCGCTCCGCGCGCCGATACTCTGAATCGTGGTGAACCCCGCCTGGAGCGTGGCGTACGCGTTCGCAGCCGCGGCGAGCATGGACTGCGCAGGCGTGTCACCATCGCTGGGAATGTGCAGTCGGTTCTGGCGATTGAAGTACCAGGCGGGATGCGTGTGCGCGTCGATGAAGCCCGGCAGAACGGTGCGGTCAGCGAGATCGACGAGTCGCGCGCCCGCAGGGACCGCGCCACGCGGCGTGACTCGTGCGATGCGGTCTCCAACAACCCAGATGTCGACGGAGTGCTGCGTCCCGCCGCGCCCATCCAGAACGGTGGCGGCACGGATGATCGTGGTGTCCTGGGACAGCAATGTCCCAGCCAGAACCACGAACAGGGGAAGCATCAATTGGCTTCGGTGCTCGTCCTCGTGAACTGCGAGGCGGGCCGCTTCGCCAGCCGGTACATCAAGACCGCCGCGCGCTCAGTCTGCATGGTGAGCGTCTCGAGATCGACGCGCTCGTTTGGCCCGTGCGATCCCGTCCCCATGACGCCGAGGCCGTCGAGGCCGTCGATCATCGGCGCGACGAACGAGATGTCGCCCGCGCCGCGACGCCCCGGATCGAGCGCCGCGACGGTGCCGTAGCCGAGCGCCTTGCTGGCGGAATCGTAGACCGCGAGCAGCCGGGCGTTGCCCGGTGTCGGTGACATGGCGGGGTACTCGTCGCGGAATGTGATGGAGGCGTCGGTCCCGGGCAGATGCTGCGCCACGATGTCGCGCATGCGCCGGCGCGTTCGCTGCAGCTGTTCGTCGGAGATGAACCGCAGGTCGCCGTGCGCGACGGCCTTGGAGGGGATGATGTTGAGCTTCGTGGACGCGCTCCCGCTGATCGCGACGGTGTCGTAGTTGACGTCCGTGCCACCCACGATGATCGCCGAATTGAACGTCAGGTACTGCTCGCCGCCGAGCTGCTGGCGGAATGCATCGAGGATACGCGCGACCTCGTAAATCGCGCCGTACCCTGCCCCTTCGCTGAACACGCCCGCCGAGTGCGCTTGATGGCCGGTGGCGGTGACACGCCACGCGCTGGCGCCGCGCCGCGCGACGGTGGCGTCGGACCGGTTGCCGGCCTCGAATGCCAGCGCGATGTCGCTCTTCTTGCCGGCATCGAGCAGGGCGCGACGTGCCTCGGAGAGCGGCTCGCCGGGATGTTCTTCGTCACCGGTAAAGACCACAACGACGTTCATATCCCTCAGCACGCCCGCCGCTTTCAGCGCCTTGAGCGCGTACAAGATCACGACGTCGCCGCCCTTCATGTCCGCCCCGCCGACAGCCCGCGCCATGGACCCCTCGCGCACCCAACTCGCGCCACCAGGCTCTACCACAGTGTCGAGGTGCCCAATCAAGAGCAGCCGCACCGCACCAGCCTTGCCGCGATGCTCGGCGACGAGATGCCCGGCGCGGCCCACTTCATCCGGGACGGTGGCCCAGGTTGTCGTGAACCCGAGCGAGTCGAAGGAGGCGTGGAACACCGCGCCGACTTTGCGGACGCCGTCGAAGTTCAACGTGCTGCTCGGAATGTCGACGACGCGCTGGAGGTACGCGATCTGCTCATCGCGCGCCGCGGTGATCGTCGTCCGGATGCGTTGCTCGGTGCGATCGAGGCTTGGCGCCTGAAGAACGAGGAGGACGGCGGCGAGGATCACTACGGGACGGCTTTGACCGTGTCCTGTGCACGGCGCCGGTCTTCGGCATCGCGCTCGGCTTGTTTGCGCTCGCGCAGCTCCCGCACGTAGCGCTTGAACTGCGCCAGCGATTGTGCGCGCTCGGCGGAATACATGATGTCGGCGCGCATATCGTTGAGCTGCCGCACGCGCATATCCTCATCGAAGTTGCCCTGCGGCAGCAGATTGCCGAGCAAGGCCAGCACCGGCGTGGGAATCTTCACGCCGGCGACGTGGATGTACGCCGAATCGATACCCCACGCGGGCTTGTCCGGCGTGCCGCCGACGGTCCAGGACGGCCGGTGGCGCTCGCGCTGTTCCTGGTCGAGAATCTGATTCAGCGAATCCACCATCGCTTTCAGCCGGTTGATCGCGGCAGCGTGCTCAGACGCGGTATCACCGTAGATCGCGGCGGCCACACTAGCAGGCAGTGCGGGCCGCGGGCTGACCCATAGGCGACCGTCACCGACCTGCGGCGCCGCAGCGACGCTCTTGCTCGCGTTCGGATCATAGGCGGGCATCGTGGGGGGGGGCGCCGTATCCAGTGGCAACGCCGCCGCAGCAGCGGCGGGGGGCGCCGGCGGCGGAACAGGGGGCGGCGTTTGCGCCGATGGCGGCGGCGCTTCATGGCGAGTCCCGCGTTTGGTTGGCTCCTGCGCGCGATGCGCACGCGACCCCGGCATGTAGACCATCGTAGTCCCGGTCTCGGGCGGCTCGAGCACGACATAACTCGGTTGTTTGCGCCAAGGCGCCGCCCATTGCACCGTGAAGAACAGCACGACGGCGAGAATGTGCATCGCCGCGGTGATAATCCACGCGCGGCCAATCGGCAGGCGATCTACCTGACGTTCAAACAGTGGCGAGCACCTTTCCCAACCGCTCCGTCGCTTCGATCAACCGCGGGGTCGGTACCGTCAACGCAATACGGAAGAAGCCTTCCGCGCCCGCGCCGAACGCGCTGCCCGGCAGCGTGACCACGCCAACGTCTTCGAGCGCGCGCTTCTGGAAGGCCGCGGATGCAAGGCCCTCCGGCAGCGGCACCCACAGATACAATGTCGCACGCGGCGTCTCGACCTCGAAGCCGTTGGCGCGCAGCACCGGCAGGAGTCCATCGCGCCGCTCCTTGAATCGCGCGGCATAATCTCCGGCGATGCGCTCGGCTTGCTTCAACACCTCCGCCCCCGCGGCCTGCACGGCGAGGAAGGCACCGGTATCGATGTAGTTCTTGACGCGCGCCAGCGCCGCGATGCGATCGGGCCGGCCAACCGCCCAGCCCAACCGCCAACCCGTCATGCAGAAGCTCTTCGAGAGCGAATGGAACTCGACGGCGACATCCATCGCGCCCGGAATCTCGAAAATCGAAGGCGCGATGTAGCCGTCGAATGTGATCTCGCAATATGGATTGTCATAGACGAGCACGAGGTCGTGCTTGCGGCAGGCGGCGATCGTGCGCTCGAGGTACTCGCGCGGCGCCACCGCCGCCGTCGGATTGTTCGGATAGTTGAGATAGACGAGCTTGGCCTTCTTCAAGACGTCGGCAGGCACCTCGTCGAGCTCGAGCAGGAAATCGGTGCGGGGCGTCAGGTTGTAGAGAAACGGCTCGGCATCGCACAAGACGGTGCCGCCGTGATAGACCGCGTAGCCCGGTACGGGGACGATCGCGAGGTCGCCCGGATTCAGGACCGCGCTCGCGAGATGCGCGATTCCTTCTTTGGAGCCGAGAATCGGGTGCAGCTCCTTGTACGGATCGACGGTGACACCAAAGCGCCGCTGCATGTAGGCTGCGGCGGCCTCACGAAAGGCCGGCAGGCCGAGCTGGAACGCATAGCGGCTCATGGCGGGATCCTGGAGCGCGCGGGTCAGCGCGCTCACGGCGACCTCAGGCGGGGGGAAGTCCGCGTCCCCGGCCCCGACGTCGATCACATCGATCCCCTGTTCGATCATCCGCTTCTTGATCGCGGGCAGCTCGGCCATGGGGTAGGTCGGAAGCTGGGCGATACGCCGACTGAAGGTCATGCTGGAAATCTAGCTCCAAGATGGAGGCGTGCCGATACTGTGCATTGCGAAGAACTCTTCAACTTCCCGCCGTACATCCGGCCAGTTGCCGATCGCCTTTGAGGCCGGAGGTAGGCCTTCCAGCATGCTCGCCCCATATCGCTTCGTAACCACCCGCCGGTCCAAGAGCACTACAGCGCCAACGTCAGATTTCGTACGGATGAGCCTTCCAAAGCCCTGTTTCAGCTTGAGCGCGGCGAGTGGCACGAGATAGTGCGTGAAGCCGTCCACTCCCGCCTGGGTGAGACGCTCGAGCCGCGCAGCAGTTAGCGGCTCCGTCGGTACCTTGAACGGCAGTTTGGCCAGGATCAGTACCCGCAGGGCTCGCCCCGGCACGTCGACACCTTCCCAGAACGAATCGGTGCCGAGCAGGATGGCGGAGCCGGCATCCCGAAAGCGGCGCAGCAGCTGGTCGCGCTGCCCCTCGCCTTGCACGAGGAGTGGCCAGCGCGCGCCGATGTGACCGCGGATGGCATCGGCGGTACGACGCAGCGCGCCGTGGCTCGTGAACAGCGCAAAGATGCCGCCGTCGGACGCGTGCGCGAGCTCGAGCAGCACGCGGGCGACCGCCGCGCCGTGACCCGACTCGTCGCCCCTCGGCTCGGGGATGTCGGTCGGAATCCCGAAGACGCATTGCGCGCTGAAGTCGAACGGTGACGGCAAAATTTCTCGGACCGTCACGCGCGACGGCGGCAACGAAAGCCCGAGCCGCTCCTCGAGGAATGTGAATTCGCCGCCGGCGGCCAGCGTGGCGCTGGTCAACACGACGCTCTCGACGCGATCGAACAGCGCTTCCTTGAGAACGGGCGCGAGATCGAGCGGCACCGCGGACAGCGTGAGGTTTGGCGTGCGACGGCCGCGCCGTTCTATCCATCTGACTGACGGTCCGACGGCCGGGCGATACCCGACTGGCTGCAGCGTAGCCTTGAGACCCTCGGCCGCGGTGTCGAGCCGCCGCACCACACCACGCAACTCACCGATCAATCTGGTGCGCATCTCTGCCGGATCGTCGATCGAGAGCCGGTCGGCGATCGTTTCCACGCCGTCGCGCAGCTTGCTGAAGGCGACCAGCAAATTGTCGAGCGCGACGTCGAGTCCTTCGTGCCACACACCGTCTTCGGCAAACGAGTCGGTGAGACGCAGCACCGGAGCATTCGCCTGCTCCGAGTCCAAACGGCGCGCGAGGCGACCGAACAGCTCTTCCGCCCAGCGGCGCGCCGCGCCGAGCGCGTCGAGGACCGTGCGCCCCAGCAGGTCGCGACTCGCTGCCCCCATCAGATCCTCATGGCTGGCGAGCTCAGCGGCCAATGTCGGCAACAAGCCGCGCCCGTTACGCTCGAGCCTGCCGAGCAGCCGCTGCACGCCAAGCATGCTGACCTGCAGACCGAGGTGCTGGGCGGCGATGTCCTCGAGGTGATGTGCTTCGTCGAGGACGAGACGGCGATACGGCGGCAGCACGGCGGCTTCCTGCCAGTTGTCCGATGCAATCCGGACCGCGAGGTCCGAGGCGAGCAGATGGTGATTGACGACCACGACGTCGGCTTCCGCGGCGCGGCGCCTCGCGGCAAATACAAAGCAGCGGTCGAAGTGCGGGCATTTGAGCCTCGTGCACAGATCCGACTCGGCGGCAACGGCATCCCAGACCTCCGGGGACGGCTCCTCGACGAGGTCGGACAGACTGCCGTCCGCTGTCCGCGACGCCCATCCCGCAATCGCTTCGAGCTCAGCGACGCGCGCATTGTCGAACAGCGATTCCTGACCCGCACGCGCCTGCTCGAGGCGCGAGAGGCAGAGATAGTTTCGCCAGCCCTTGAGTAGCGCGAACGTGATCGAGCGGTCGCCCGTTGAGAAGGCGCGCGACAGGATCGGCAGATCCTTGCCGACGAGCTGCTCCTGCAGGTTGATCGTGTTGGTGGAGACGACTGTGCGCTCGCCATTGAGGCGCGCCCACTCGAGCGCCGGCACGAGATAGGCGAACGACTTGCCGACGCCCGTGCCCGCTTCCAGAAGCGCCACGCCGCCGTCGTTGTAGGTGTCGGCGATGTAGGCCGCCATGTCGCGCTGGCCGGGGCGGTCTTCGAAGGAGGCGGTACCGAGGACCCGAGCAACCGGACCGGATTCGGTGAGCAGATTGGCGACTTCAAGGGAATCGAGGCGAGCGATCGTACGCGCACGCGGGCATTCAACGACGACGTACAACGTAGCGACGTCATTGTCTACGATTCCGAAACCGACCCCCTCGTCATGCAGCCGTGCCGCCACATGCAGATCGGCCCCCGACGGCTCGAGAAAGCCGCTCGGGTGATTGTGGATCAGCATGTCGCCGCGCTGGGCGACGCCGGGAAGCGCGAGCACCGCATCGATCGTCCCGCGCGCGACGACACGGGCGTCGGTGAGCGTCCCGTTGGCGTCGGCACGCGCCACGAAAGACACCTCGCGCCCGTGAGCCGCGGCGATCTCTTCCTGCAGCAGAGTGCGCGCCGCCGCCGTCAGGCGCTCGACACTCACGTCTTCAGTTCTTTCTTCTTGGCCGCGGGAAACAGCACGTTGTTCAAGATCAGCCGATAGCCCGGCGAGTGCGGATGGAGCGAGAGATCCGTAGGTGGATCGCCGATCTGGTGCTGCGGGTCCTCGGGATCATGGCCGCCAAAAAACGTCCATGTGCCCTTCCCGAGGTCTCCGTGAATGTATTTGACCCACGGGGCACTCTCTTCCTCCGCGAGCACAGTGACGCCGGTCTTGATGCGATTGCGCATGAACGACGTCGTCAGGCCGTAGAAATCAGGGATCACTTGGCGATGATTCTGCACCAACATCGTGGGCACCGGGTCGATCTTGGCGCTGAAGTTGAACAGCTTGAACGCACCCAGCGGCTGGCGGCGCGCGCCGCCGTTCACCTGATGGCCATCGATGTCGGAAAAGCTGGCGACCAGTGGATTGGTCTCGATGTGCGCACCAGTAAACGCGAAAGTCTTGTTCCAGTCGAGCTTGGCGTCGGCATCCGGATCGATCGGTGTGCCGTCGGCGTACGTGGCCGCGATATCCACGCTCTCCGCCGCCAACGCGAGGTCGATCGTCTCGGTGGCGGTGCACATGGCGAAGAGGAATCCCCCGTTCTCGACGTAGCCGCGTATGCTGCGGGCGACGGCTTTCTTGAGATCGGGCACGGTCGCAAAGTTCAGTGCCCGCGCCATCTCGCTGTTGCGCTGCACCATCTCGGCGAGCCAGCTCATCCCCGAGTAAATCAGGAAAAACTTCGAATACTGGCCGGTGAAGTCTTCGTGATGCAGGTGCAGCCAGTCGTAGTCGCGCAGCGAGCCGTTCATCACCTCTGAATCCCAGATCTTGCTGAACGGAATGCCCGCATACTGTAGCGCCATCGTCACCGCGTCGTCCCAGGGCGCCGCGTTGGGCGGCGCGTACACGGCCACTTTCGGCGCTTTCTCGAGCGGCACGGCATCCATGTTGTTCGCTTCGATTTCGCCGCGGACCGATGTCATCGCGCTGTCGACCGGCTCCGTGCGAATGCCATTGAGAGCCGCATCCCGCCGCAGGGCGTCGAGATCCGGAATCAAGAACGAGCCGCCGCGGTAGTTGAGGAACCACTCGGCTTTGAGGCCGGCCTGGATCGCCCGGTAGGTGAGGCCGTAGGCCTTGAGATGATCGGTCTGGGCATCGTCCATGGGAACAAGAAGCGATGAAACGTTGGACGGTTGGAAGGTGGGAAGGTGCTTGAGCCAGGGGCCCGCCACCGTCCAACCTCCCAACGTTCCGACTTTCCGGACAAAGTCTCTCCGCTTCATGACTTCGGTATCGCTCCCTTCGCCCGCTCGAGCACGCGACGAGCTTCCGGGACGAACGCACTGTTGGGATAGGTCAGAATCAGGTGCTCGAGGTGCGGGATCGCATCCGCCGCGCGTCCTGTACGCACGAGGAGCCGCGACCATTCGAGCTCCGCGGCAGCCGGTGCCGCACCCTCGCCACCGGCGCGCACGATTTCATCGAATAGCGCAATCGCCGTCTGTTCCTGGTCGCCGCCCTTCTGTGCGGCGACGTGTCCCGCAAGCAGCAGCACCTCGAGGCGGCCGCCTTGTTCCGGCAGGCGCGAGGCCGCGCGGCGCAGGGAGGTAATCGCGGCCACGGTATCACCGCGGGCCAGCGTGAGCAGTGCGGCGCCGAGCTCGGGACTCGATTCCTGCTGAATGCGTTGCAGCATTGCCATCATCGCGGTGCGCTCGGTCGATGCGGCGCGATCGGCGGCGTACGGGCCCGCGGCGCGGAACGCGCTCATGGCCCCCTGCAAATCGCCCCGATACAGCGCGATCCAGCCCCGCTCCGCCATCGTCACGACGCTCGAGTCGTTGCCGAGTGCGGCCTCGGCACGGTCCAGCTCGCCCCGCGCGATCCGCGCCTGAGCGAGCGTGAGACGGAGCGCGGCGCGATCATCGGCAGTGATCGCCGTCTCTTCCGCGGCCAGTCGCTCCGCCGCGACATCGAGCTGACCATCGGCGATCAAGACTTGCAGGAGCGCCGCCTCCGCCGCGGCGTGCGCCTCGGCCGGAACAGTCGAATCGCTCGTGAGTTCTTCGAGAACGCGCCGGGCCGCGACCTTGTCACCGCCCTCGAGCAGCTCGCCCACGGCCTCGGCGCGCGCGCGCGACCCCAGCGACCACGGCACCATGTCGGCCCAGCGCGTCAACGCGAGGCCACGCACGCGATGCCCCTCGGGCGTCTCCAGCGCCGCGGCCAGATCGACAAAGCGGCGCAGCGCCGCCGGTGTATCGCTGTCGATCGGCACGAGCGTCGACTGCATCGCCGTCCACGCTTCACCAGGTTGTCCCCAGGCAAGCAGGATCTCCGCCGCGAGGCGTCGCGTGCGTACCGAAGCGGTTGGCGCGGTCAGCACGCGGGCCACGCGCTCGTGCATGATGGGTGGTGCATCGGCCAGCTGGTTCGCCGCGTTCGGCTCGACGTCCGGGGTGCGAGTGACCGCACGTCCCCACTCCGCTGCTGCCGCTTCCCAGTTGCCTGCACGCTGCTCGAGCTGGGCGACCTCGACGGCGAGCGCACCTTCGTTCCCCAGGGCCCGGCGTCCGATGAGAAAGGCGCGCCGCGCCTCGTCCCACATGCGCCGCTCCGCCAACGCCTGACCCCATTCGCGATAGGGCGTCTCACTCCGTGGAGCGCTGGCCGCCCAGCGCCGCGCAATGGTCTCGAGCGAGTCGAGCTGATTCAGCGCCGCGTACACTCGCAGCTCCAGGCTGCGCAGTGCCGGGCTCTCGGGTAGCCGCTCGCGCGCCGCCTGTACCAGCGGCAAGAGCTCGGGCATCCGGTTCAGGACGAAGAGCGTGCGCTCGAGACCGAGCAGTGCCGGAAGGTTGGTCGGATCGGTGCGCACCGTCGTGAGGTAGACGGTGGCTGCGTCGGCATAGCGGCCGGTGCGCTCGAGCTCGAAGCCTGGGCCAATGGCTTGTCCCCGTAGCAGCGCCGGCAATGCGACAAGCAGGCCGAGCGTCAGCCTAATGCGGGGGCGGGGGCTCATTCAACCGGCGGAAGTACTCGAGGACCATGCGCCGCTGCTCGGGTGTCAGGCCGCTGAGCTCGTCCCACGTGGGGTAGCGAACCTTGGGACCCGTGCCCGTGGCCCCCGGCTGCAATACGCCGGGAATGTGCACGCTGTCACCCAAGGCCGAGCGGCTGGTGCGCTCCTTTTGCTGGTCCGGCTCGTCGCCTGTCAGGCTCCGGCCGGCATCGAGCAGCTTCCTGTACAGGCGTTCTTGCCGCTGGATCGTCCGGGCATCCAGGCGCCCCGCTTCGAGCTGACGCGCGAGGTCGCGCGCTTCCTGGGCGAGCGCACCCGCGGCACTCGCATCGCCCCCGGCCTGCAGGCGCTCGAGCTGCTCGGCAAGCTGACGCTGGCGCGCGGCCAGCTCGCGCAGGCGCTGCATCGCCGCCTCACCGCCGGCACCCATCATCGGCAAGAGACCCTGCGCGTCACCGTTCATGCCCTGCTGTTGCTGCGCCATGCGGGCGAGCTGCTCGAGCGCCTCTTGAAATCCTGAACCCGATTTGGCGCCGGAAACCTGCTGCGCCGTTCGGACCAGTGCGTGCGCCGTGGCGTTCAGGGCGTCGAGGGCCTGCTCGGCGAACGGTGTGGCCGTGGCCGGATTGGGATCGCCCTGCTCGAGCTGTTCGCGCGACTGCTTCATCTGATTCTGCGCGTAGCCGAGCGCGGCTTCGAGTTGAGGCGAGACCAGCGCGTGCCGTCCCGCCGCCTGACCGATCTCTTGCTCGATCGCATGCGTCCCTTCCTCGACGGCCGCCTGCCTGGCGCGCGTACTCGCGCCGACTTCACCATTGCGCAGCGCGTCCACGACTTCCTGCTGGCGCTGCGCCAGTGCAGCGGTTTCGGCGAGCGCGCGATCGAGCGCATCGAGTGTCTCCTGGCGCCATGCGGATGCGAGCGAGTCGCGCCGTTGGCGCAGCGCGTCGGGCAATTGGGCCAGCGAGTCCGCGGCTTCCTGGCCAGCGGTCCGGGCGCCGCGTGCGTTGCGCTGGCTCGCTGCGTCGGCCGCTTCCTGCATGGCGCCGTGAGCGCGCCGCGCCGCCGCCTGCGACCGCTGGAGCGGCAGCGCCTCGCCGGCGCGCTCCACGCCGCGCGCAAGCGAGTCGGTTGCCGCCGCGAGATCGCGCTCCGTCGCCGCCGCCGTCGAGTCGGCGCGTTGCGCGGCGTCCCTGTTCCATTCGGCCTGGCGGCGCTGCAGGTCCTCGGCGTCTTTCGCGAGCGACGCCAGCTCACCCTCCATGGCCGCGCGCTTGAACAGCTCCTGACTCCGCTCCAGCTCGCGACGGAGCTGCTGCTGCGCTTCGGCCAGACGCTGCAACGCCTGCCGCGTCGCCTCCGGGTCGAGGCGCGCCAGCGCGTCCTGCAACTCACGCAGCCGCTGCTCCAGCTCCGGAGTCAGCGCGCGTTGCAGCAGATCCTGCACCTCGCGGAGCCGACGCTGGAACGCGCTGTCATCGACGCCCGCGGCTTGGGCGGCGCGAGCGATCTCTTCCACCGCCTGCGCGAGCTCCTGAACCCGCTGTGACATCGCTGCCTGATCGCGCGCGATTTCTTCGGCACGCTGGGTGGACTGGAACGACATGCTGCCCGACTGCTGGTTCCGCCCGTCCGCTCGTGTGCCCGTTCGCCCGTCGGTATCGCGGTTGCGTTCCTGCGCGAGATCGCGCGTCCGGTCACTCAGCTCACGCTGCGCCGCGGACACGGAGTCGGCGGCGGTCGTCACCGCACGTGCCGCGTCGCGCGCCTGCGCGCGCAGTTCTTCCATGCTCGGCAACCGCAGGGCGATCTCGGCGCTGCGCCCGCTGCGTGGCGTCGGCGCATTGTCGAGCGCTTCGACGTACAGTCGCAGCGTGTCGCCGGGAAGCAGGCCGCGGTTCTCCGCATCGAGCCGTCCCTGCACGATGGCCCGATCGCCCACGCCGGTGACATCGAGTGACTCGCGCACCGCCTCGCCGACGCGACCCGTGCGACTCACGCGCCAGCTGACGAGCGTCAAGCGCGCGATGCCGTGATCGTCGCGCACATCGGCGACAATCTGCTGATGGAGTGAGATCGGAAGGGTCGTATCATGCGCGGGCACCGGCAACGTCACGACCGGCGCGGAATCGGGCACGATGAGAAGATGCAATTCGGGACTCGCGCCCTCGAGCTCCGAGCCATCGACCGTTTGCGCCTGCAGCTGCCAGGTGCCGCTCGCCATCGGGGTGAACCGGCCATCCACCCGGGTGCCATCCACGCGCAGTGGCTCGCTGCGCGACTCCAGCATCCAGGCGGCGCTCGCGAGCGGGACGCTGGCCGTGCCGCTCGTGACCACGGTCGTGCCGGCGGGCAACGGGATGACGTCCGGTCCGACGAGCAACGGCTCGTCGGAGCGGTTCAGATAGGCCGGGAATCGCGCCGTGAGTCCGAGATCAGCTAGAAACGCCGGCAACTCCACATCGATTTTGATCTCGGCGCTGCGGCGGCCTCCGCTCGATGCACGGAGATAGAGATCGGACTCGATGGGACCAACCGTCTGCACGACATGGCCGTCGGCGGCAAGCGAGAGCAATGTCGCTTTCCAGGGCTCGCCCGCCCCCCGCAGCCACAGGGTTACGCGTGTGGCGCCGGGAACGGTGATCGAGGCGCTGACAGTACCACCGCGTCGCACGGTGCTGCGGTCAACGACAAGCCGGACCGGCTCCCGCGCTTCGCGCCACGTGCGCATCGGATGCCAGAAGGCCGCGGCGCGTCCCGAGGTGGGCGAACCGGCGAGAAACAGGAACAACCCGGTGACCGCCGCGCCTGTCCCGGCCGCAATATGCCGGCGCGTTGTGCGCCGCAGCGTTCCGTTGACACCAGGTGCCGCAGACGACACTACGGCGGCGGCGCGGATATCGGCAGCGAGGAGGAGGGCTTCACTCGAACCGCTCCCCTGCCCAGCCGTTGGACTGATGACTCCGACGATGCTTCCCGCCCGGCCGCCCGCCTGGTGCTCGATCAAACGTCCCAGCGTCGGCGCTGCGGCGTCGCGGCGTGTACGCATGACGGCCCACGTCGCTCCTGCCGCACTCGCGGCTATCAGCAGCCACGCGAGTGCGACGCCCGGGACCGCCGGCGACAGCATCACGCCCAGCGCCGCGGCGGCGAGACCCGCGCCCAGACTTCCGAGCACGACGGCGACCGCGCGCGCACGCGCGTGGGGAGCGCCCAGGCGATGCAGCCGGCGCGCCGTCTCCGTCATTTGGTCCCGCTGACTGCGTACGTGAACAGATTCACACCCATGCGCAACGCCGCCTCATGAAGCTCCGGAGGGTCATGATGGACCGTCGAATCCTCCCAGCCATCCCCGAGATCCGACTGATAGGAATAGTATACGACGAGGCGGTCGCCCAAAAAAATGCCGAACCCCTGGGCAGGCAGGCCGTCGTGCTCGTGGATCTTCGGAATGCCCTTCGGGAACGCGTACACGAGGTTGTAAATCGGGTGCGTCAACGGCACTTCAACCATCGGATGGTCCGGAAAGACGCGCGCGATCTCCCGCCGGAATGACTTGTCCATTCCATAGTTGTCGTCGGCGTGGAAGAAGCCGCCCTGCTCCAAGTACCGGCGCAGATTGCGGATCTCGGCATCCGAGAAATGCACGTTGCCGTGACCCGTCATATAGATGTAAGGGACGTCCCACAGCTCGGGGCCTGAGAGCGTCACCACGCGCTCCCGATCGGCGACCGGCAGCGTCGTGCGCTCACGCAGCGCGGCCAAGAGGTTCGGCAGGCTCGACGGATTGGCATACCAGTCACCGCCGCCGTCGTAGTGGAGCCGCCCGATTGTGAGCGAGGCCGTGCGTGGTGCGTCGTGCGTCGTGCGTGGTGTCAAAAACAGCAGCAGTGCCAGTACAATCGATTTCATAGCTCATTCACCAAGCGATATGCTGTATTCCGCGAAATGCCGGTTTCTTCCGCTAAACGATCCGCGACGTCTTTACGAGACAGCCCTTCTTCTAATAGAGCTTTGGCTCGCTCTGCTGGATCGAGCGCCCGTTCGGCGACGCGCGCCTTTCCCGTTCCCGACAGCACCACTGTAACCTCGCCACGAACGGGGGCCTCGGCATAGTGCTCTGACAATTCCTGCAACGTCCCCGCACGCGTCTCCTCGAACACCTTGGTCAGCTCTCGAGAGACGGCTACCTGCCTTTCGGGACCACAGATCTCCGCCAAATCCGCGAGCAGTTGCGTGACGCGATTCGGTGACTCGAACAAGACGACCGTCCATTCCGACTCAGCGGCGGTCAAGAGCAAACGGCGGCGGTCGCTTCCTTTGCGGGGCAGAAATCCGAGAAACAAATACCGGTCGCCTCCGATGCCTGACACCGACAGGCCGGCGGCTACGGCGGTCGGGCCTGGGACGGTGACGACCTGAATGCCCCGGGCTCTGGCCTCAGCGACCAGTGCCACTCCCGGATCGCTGATCGCGGGCGTGCCCGCGTCCGTGATCAGCGCGACATCCCTTCCTTCTTGTAGGATGCGCAGGATGCGCTCCAGGGCGCGCGCCGAGGAGTGGGCGTGGAAGCTGATCATATCGGCTCGTGAGCCGACATGGGTGAGCAGCGGTTTGCTGTGGCGGGTATCTTCGGCGGCAACCGCTGTTACGCGCTTCAGTGTGTCGGCGGCACGGGGCGACAGATCGCCGAGGTTCCCGAGGGGCGTCGCGACGACGTAGAGGGTGCCGGCCACGTCACCACGTCACCCGCCAGGGGAGCTTGCCATAGAATCCCGCGGCTTGCAGCACGTAGCGATGCTCGCGCGTGGCGTCCTTCAAGACCTTCGTCGCCGTCCCCGGCATCATCACCTCCGCACCCTCGAGTAGCTGGAGCGCCCAGTCGGTGAGCGCGATCGACAGCTCTTCGGGACGCACCACGGCGTCCGGCGTGTCGGTCCCGCGCGGGACGCTGAGCAGCGCGAGCGCCTGATGAGTGTCCACGATCGCCGAGGTCACTTTCTGCGCGCGCCGTTTCGCTTCGCCGGGAAATTCCCGCTCCACCGCGTCCACGATTCGCCAGTACAGCTCGCGATAGGTATTGACGAGGGCGGTCGCGGCCTGGGCGGGCAGATCGTCGGCGCTCGGAAACGTGCCGGCAGACATCGCGGGCGTCGCGCCGTCTGGCCCGGCATCGAACAAAGATTCGAGATAGCGTGCCGGCGGAAGGTTGTCGGGTTTGTCGCAGAAGTGACCGCTCAGATACTTCCCGTGATCGAACTTGAGATAGGAGACCCGGCCATTCGAGATGAGTTCCAGCACGCCGCTCACCTTTTCCTGTTGCAACAGGGGAAAGAATTTTTCCGGCTGATTCACGTCGATGACCCGCGACTGATACGCGCCGGCGCATGACGCGTACATCCAGGCGAGCTGCTCCATCGGCGCGGCGCAGTATTCGAGGTCCCCGCGCTCCACTTCCGTGCGCATGCGTTTCAGCGCCTCGGTGATCGTGATGACCTGTCGCCCCGCGGTCGAGAGCGAGGCGGCATTGACGGCCTCGCCCTTCCGCAAGAACAGCAGCACGCATTCGTCGGGCAGGTGCGCCGCGATATAGCCGTCGATCCGGCCGTCGCGGTCACGCTTGGCATAGGCCAGGAGATTATCGAGATGAATGAAGGCGAGCCGGGTGCGATGAATAAGCCGGTTCACCTGCGGAAACTGCAGATCCGCGAGGCGAACCGGCGAATTCGTCAGGCGAGCGGTGCTCGCGCGCATCGTCCTCCGGTGCGGAAGCTACGAAAGATGCTGGTTGATCTTTTGCTCGAACGCCTGCGACGGATAGGCACCCACCAGCGTGTCGATATGGCGTCCATCCTTGAAAAATAGAATACTTGGAATCGAGCGCACATTAAAGCGCATCGCGGTTGCCTGATTGGCGTCGACATCGACCTTCACGATCTTCACTTTGCCGTTGTACTTCCCGGCCAGCTGATCCATGATCGGCGCCACCATATGGCACGGCCCGCACCAGGTTGCCCAGAAATCGACGACGGCCAAGCCCTTGTGCTGCTCGACTTCGGCCTGAAATGTGGTGTCCGTTACCTCCACCATGAGACTTCACGCTCCTTCGATAGACGTTAGTTTGACTTCATGAACTCGTCAGTCGCCCATGTCGGCATCGCGGTCACGAGCATTGCCGACGCTCTCCCGTTTTACCGCGACGTTCTGGGTCTTGCTCCCGGCCGGCCGGAAACGGCCGACGGCGCGACCATCGTCAGCCTGCATTTCGGTCCGGTCGACGTCGAGCTGCTCGAACCCGCCGATCCCGACAGTCCCGTGGCGAAGTTTCTTGCCAAGCGTGGCCCCGGCATCCATCACATCTGCTACCGTGTTCCCGATCTCGACGGCGCGCTGGCGCGGTGCAAGCGAGCAGGTTATCGCCTGATCGATGAAACGCCTCGGCGCGGAGCCGGCGGGCGACGCATCGCATTTCTTCATCCAAAAACCACAAACGGCATTCTGCTGGAGCTGACTGAGTAGGTGGAACGCGCGTCCCTAGGGCGGTGTTCCCGGCGTCGCGGCCACGGGGGGGCACCGCCCCGGACTGCCGGCCGCCTCCAGGTGCACGTCGTAAACCAGCCAGCCGCCGCTGTGCGTCCGTATGACGTCGATCGGCAGCACCTGATTGCATTTGTCGCGTTGCAGCTCGATGCGGTACGTGCGCAGCTCGTCATGCCCTGGAACGAGCACCGGCCCTTCGACGACGCGATAGCCTGTGTGATCGAGGTATTTCTGAATGACGGCGAGCCGCTGGCGCAGGACGTCGCGATTCATGCTGTTCGCTGCCGGACCGCGCTCCGTGCCCCACAGCTCGCCCATGCGTTTTTGATCGTTCGCTTTCACGGCGGCGAGAAACTGGGTCATCGATTCATTCATCGACTGCGGCACCGGCCCCGCAGGACTCGGATTCTTGCCGCAAGCGGCGCCGCCGGCGAGCACCAGAAGCATCATCGCGAGCCGTCGCTTCACAAGGCACGACCTGTGGTCGGGGTGACCCGAAGGTAAGACACCATGCGTCTCTACGTCAACATTGATCACGTCGCGACCGTCCGCGAAGCGCGCAAGACCGACGAACCAGATCCGGTGCAAGCGGCCGCCGCCGCCGAGCGCGCGGGCGCCGACGGCATCACCGTGCATCTGCGTGAAGACCGGCGCCACATTCAGGACGCGGATGTGCGGGCGCTCGCACAGACCGTACGCACGGTGCTGAACCTCGAGCTCGGCGCGCACACCGAAATCGTCCGGCTCGCCACACGGATTCGACCCTTCCAGGCAACGCTGGTGCCCGAGAAACGGCAGGAGATCACCACTGAGGGAGGACTCGCGCTGCGCAAGACCGATCGCCGGTTGCGTAGCGCGATTGCGCAGCTCAAGGACGCAGGAATCCGCGTCAGTCTCTTTATCGATCCTTCGTTGAAGACAATCGACGTCGCGGGCGAGCTCGGTGTACCCGCGATTGAAATCCACACGGGACGGTACGCGCATACCTGGCGCCGTGGCGACAGTGCGCTCAAGGAGCTGCGCCGCGCCGCGACGCATGCAAAGCAGATCGGGCTCGCCGTACATGCTGGCCATGGCCTCACTTACCAGAATGTCCAGCCCGTGGCTGCCATCCCCGAGATCGAAGAGCTCAACATCGGCCATTCGATCGTGAGCAATGCGATCTTTTGGGGCTTCGAGGAAGCCGTCCGGCGGATGCGGAAACTCATCGACGACGCAAAAACCGCTATTTTGTCCCGACCATGACCCAGCCAGGCGCGCCCTCACCCCAGCCGCTCGGTATGTCGGATTTCTTCGCACTCGAGGCCGGCGAGTACCTCGACCGGCTCGATGCCCTGTTGCAGGCGTCCGGGACACCGGCCGCTGAGGAGCTCGTGCGGCTGGCGCGCGCGCTGCGCGGCAGCGCGTTGATGGCGAATCATCAGCCCATCGCGCACGCCGCGATGGGACTCGAGGCGCTCGCGCGCGGCGTGCGGGAAGGGCGGCGTTCGTGGGACGCGGCGACGAGGCAGCTTGCGATTCGCGCGGTGGACGATCTCAAGATCTTCGTGCGCAAGTCGGCGAGCTGGACCGACGCCGACACCGCGAGGGCCGAGTCGCTCGCGAGTCAGCTCGAGCAGCTGGGCGGCCGCCCCTCGGCACAGGTGCGCGCCGCGGAGGCGCTGGGCCTCGATGCTGGTGCGCGCGCCTTTGTCGCGCGCGAAGGGGCGGCGATCGCGAGCGCACTGGATCGCGCCAGCCGAGCGCTGCGCACGAACCCGGCCGCGCCCGAGCCGCTGCAGCACGTGCTCAAGGCCCTCCAGCCGCTCCGGGGACTCGCCGCGCTCAACGATCTGCCGCCGCTGCCGGACCTGCTGGAAGGCATCGAGCGGGCGATCGGCGAGATCGGCCGCGTCGGCTCCACCCCCCCTCCAGGTTTCGGCGACACGATCGCCGAGCTGTTCCAGATGGCGGCGACCTCGATCGCGCATGCAGCGCGCGAGGTCGCGGAGCGCGGGCGTCCCGACCCCGAGAGCGCGGAGTTCCGCAAGTTCGCCGGTTTGCTCGTGCAATTCATGGAA
This sequence comes from Gemmatimonadales bacterium, assembly GCA_036558345.1. GTDB lineage: Bacteria > Gemmatimonadota > Gemmatimonadetes > Gemmatimonadales > GWC2-71-9 > 20CM-2-65-7. Next base: position 21,481 of record DATBFV010000043.1, read on the forward strand.
GTCGAGCCGGAGGTCGTCCCGATCGAGACCGTGGGCACGATCGTGCGCCGCGGCACCGTCCCCGAAGGCACGGGACGCGCCGCCATGCTCGGCCGTCTCGAGCTGGTGAGTCATGGCGAGCATCTGCGGCAGGCAGCGGACTCACTCGAGCGCGCGCCGAGTGCGACGCAGCGCGAGCTCCGCGCGCACACGCTCGCGGGAACCTTCCGCGCGCTCGCGTCGGCGGCTATCGGCGGAGGACCGGTGGGCGAGCGCGTCGCCGAGTTCGCGAACACCGCGCGCGAAGCGGTGACGAGCGGCGTTGCGGTGAACCACGCGGCGCTGTTCGCCGCCGAGCTGCGAAGGGCGGGCGAGATCCTCTCTGTGGCAGGGACGGGAGATGACACGGCGACCGCCGCCGCACTGGCATCCGTCACGCTCGCCGTGCGTCGGGTGGGGAGTGCCGAGAGCACCAAGCCTCCACGACCTGCGGCTGTTGCCGAGCTGCCGATCGGCGCAGAGTCAGCGACCGATATTGCCGGGACGTGGACGCGCTATCAGCAGCTCGTGGCGGCAGGCGTGGGCCCGGCATCGTTGGAAGAATTGATAGGCGGAACCCCGGGCCCCCGGCCGCCCCGGGGGAACGGAAACGAGCCCGTCGATATTCGTAGCCTCCTCTACAAAGGCACCCGGGCGCGGCAGCGCCTCCAGGAGCTGCGTGAAGCTGCCAAACGCGCGAGCGGCGACGCGTTGCGCGCGATCATCGACGAAGTCTGCGATCTCGTTGTCCTCGCCATCGAACCCGATTAGCCCGCCTCCTTCTCAAAGACGCTGGAAGGGAGCCTGGCTGATCGGGCTCGTCATCAGCGCCGCACTCCTCGTGTGGGTGCTGTACAAGATCGATCCCCCCAAGGTGTGGGCCGACGCGCGCCAGGCGAACGGCTGGCTGCTGCTGCTCACGATTGTGTTTGCCACGCTGACATTTCCGGTGCGCGCAATTCGCTGGCGACTGATGCTGCGCGATCAGGACGGCAGGCCCCTGCCCTTCGTGCCGCTCTGGCACGCCACCACGATCGGATTCATGGCCAACAACCTGCTGCCGGCGCGCGCGGGCGAGGTCGCGCGCGGCTTCGTTGCGTCGCGGCAACTGCCGGTGCGCTTCACGACGTCGCTCGGATCCATCGGGGTCGAGCGACTGTTCGATGCGCTCGTCATGCTCGGCCTGATGGCGGTGGCGATCGCGATGCCGTCTTTTCCGGCGCACGCGCACTTCGGCGCAACGTCCCTCTCGGCGATCGCGGCATCGACCGCAGCCCTGTTTGGATTGGCGCTCGTGATTGCGCTGTTCGTGGCGAACCGGCCGGGGCCATGGCTCGTCCTGGTCGAGCGGATCTCGCGACGATTGCTGCCGGTACGGGTCGCCGATCGCGTCGTGCGGGCGTCAGACGGGATCGTCGAAGGGCTCTCGGTGCTCAAGAGTCCGGGGCGTTTCGCCGGGGTGGTCGGATGGTCGCTCGTGCTATGGCTGAAGAACGCCGCCGCGTTCGCGATCTGCTTTCGCGCCTTCGGACTCGGGATTCCGCTCGAAGCGGCGCTGTTGCTGCAAGGCATCATCGGCTTCGGCGTCGCGATTCCGTCGACTGCCGGATACGTCGGTGTCTTCGAGGCCGCCACCGTGTTCACGCTCCAGCAGTACGGCGTGGACGCGAACCTCGCTCTCGCGTACGCGCTGACGTATCACCTCACCACGTTCATCCCGATCACGCTGCTTGGCCTGTGGTCGCTTTCGCGCCTGCATCTGCACATGCGCGACCTCAGCGCAGGGGCACCACCTGAAGCCGAGCCCGCATGACGTCCACCGATGCGGTCAGGCTCGCTGCGCACGCGAAGGTCAATCTCTTTCTCAGGATCCTGGCTCGTGAATCATCCGGCTATCACCAGATTGAAACCGCCTTCGCGTTGGTCGAGCTCGCCGACGAATTGGTGGCGCGGCGAACCAACTCCGGCGTAACGCTCGATGTCGAAGGGCCGGATCTGGGACCCGTTGAGGACAACCTGGCGGTACGCGCCGCCCGGATCGTGCTCGACGCCACGGGCAATCGGTTCGGGGTCGCGATCAGGCTCGTCAAGCGAATTCCGGTGCGCGCGGGATTGGGAGGCGGATCGAGTGACGCCGCCGCGGCGCTGCATGCGGTGAACGCACTCGCGGGCAACGCCGTGCCGCGCCAGGAGCTGCTGCACTTTGCCGCGCGGCTCGGCGCCGATGTGTCGTTCTTTGCGGGCGGCGCGGCCCTCACCGTCGCGTGGGGTCGTGGCGAGCGCCAGTTCCGCTTGGCCGCTCCACCACCGCTTCCGGCTCTCATTGCGGTGCCGGCACTGCAAGTCTCGACCCCCGATGCGTACGCGTGGTGGGACGAGCAGAACCGCGAACCGCCGGCTCGCGGCCCCGTGGTCCTCGATGCCGACGCCCTGAGCACGTGGGGCAGCATCGGCCGGCTTGGCGGCAACGACTTCGAGACGGTCGTGTTTGGGAAGCATCCCGAGCTGCGCGGCCTGTACGAGCGCATGGCCCAGACGGGCCCGGTGTGGGTGCGCCTCTGTGGATCAGGCAGCGCGATTGCCGCGGTCTACAAGAAGGAAAGTGAGCGCGATGACGCGGTGCAGCGGCTGGGCGAAACGCACCAACGGCTGATCAAGACAATGACGCGCGCAACGCCCGCCGAGGCGCCATCTTTAATGCCATAACTCATTGATCGGAGATGTGATGTCGCGCGTGCTTGCCATCATCGTCCTCACCGTCTTCCCTGCTGCACTCACCGCTCAAACCGATACCACCGCTCAATGGCCCCCGCTCAAGGTGGTAGATGTGCGCTGGATCGACACGACGGCGTCGGCGTGCGTGGATTTCTCGAAGTATGCGAATGGCGCCTGGCTCGAGCACGACACGATCCCCGCGGCGTATTCGTCCACCGGCGTCACACGCGATATGAGCGATCGCAACGAGCTCGTGGTACGTTCGGTCCTGGAAGATGCCGCTGCGAAGCGGAACACCTTCCCGCCCGACAGCACGCCGCGCAAACTCGGCACTTTCTACGCGACGTGCATGGACTCGACCGCGATCGAGACGGCAGGCGCTACACCCATCCGCTCCTGGCTCACGAGCATCGATTCCGTGACGACACGCGCGCGGCTTCTCGGGGAGATCGCAACGCTGCAGATCCGCGGCATCAACGTCGTGTTCCGCTACGCGCCTGATGTCGATCCACACGATGCGACGCGCTATTTGACGTGGTTGTATCAGGGCGGCCTGGGACTCCCCGATCGCGACTACTATTTCGCGACCGGCGCAGCGGCCGACTCCACGCGGCAAGCATTCGTCCATCACATCGCCAGGCTGTATCAGCTGGTGGGGCAGGACTCGGCTGCGGCGGCCGCCGCGGCCGCGGAGGTGATGACGCTCGAAACGGCCATGGCGCAGGCGGCGCTCACCCGCGTCGAGCGACGCGATCCCGCCAAGACCGATCACCCGATGAGCCCCGCCCAGCTCGCCGCGTTGACGCCGCGCGTCGCGTGGCCACAGTACTTCCGATCGATCGGTCTCACGGCACCCGTGCGGAAGGTCAACGTGACAGAGCCGGCCTTTCTGAAGCGCGTCGATTCGCTGCTCCAGGCAACGCCGCTCGCGACATGGCGCGCCTATCTCAAGTACCGCACGATCTCCGAGGCTGCGCCATGGCTGTCGACGCCGTTCGTCCAGGAAGACTTCACGTTCCGGGCCCGTTTCAGCGGCGCCCGTGCGCTGCTGCCCCGCTGGAAGCGCTGTCTGCGTGAAGCGGATGGCGACATCGGCGAGGCGCTTGGCCAAGCCTACGTCGCGAAGACCTTCCCGCCTGAGGCGCGCGCGCGGGCTCGCGCCGTGATCGATGATATCCGGGCGTCATTTCGCGAGCGGCTACTGCACCTCACGTGGATGTCCGATTCCACGCGCGCGCAGGCGCTCGACAAGCTGGCCCGCATGGGGGAGAAGGTCGGCTACCCCGATCGCTGGCGCGATTACTCCCGGCTGCGCGTAGCCGAAGGTCCGTTCGTGCTGAACGTCGCCGAGGCTGCCGCCTTCGAGTGGCGCCGGACCGTGAACCGTCCGGGAACGCCCGTTGACACGACGGAATGGGGCATCACCGTGCCTACAGTGAACGCGTACTACGATCCATCGAAAAACGAGATGGTCTTTCCCGCCGGGGCGCTGATGCCGCAGACGTTCGATGCCAGCACGGACGACGGCGCGAATTACGGCTCACTCGGCGGCAGCTGGGCGGGTCACGAGCTGACGCACGGTTTCGATGACGAAGGCCGGCACTACGACGCGAAGGGCAACCTGCGCGACTGGTGGCAACCGTCGGATTCGGTGCACTTCGTCGGGCAGGCGAAGCTCATCGAGCAACAGTTCAATGCGTATATCCAGATCGACACCTTTCACGTGGACGGCAAGCTCACCGAGGGCGAGAATATCGCCGACTTTGGTGGAGTGCTGGTCGGCTACGACGCGCTGCAGAAGGCGCTCGCGCGCGATGGACGTCCGGGACTGATCGAGGGCTACACCCCCGAGCAGCGCTATTTCCTCGGGTATGCGCAGAGCTGGCGCTCGCACGACCGGCCCGAACGGCTGCGGACGCGCGTCACAGTGGATCCGCATGCACCCGAGCAGTGGCGCGTCAACGGGCCGCTGTCGAACATCCCCGCATTCGCGCAAGCGTTTGGCTGTAAGGACGGTGATCCGATGGTACGGCCGAAGGAGAAGGTGCCGAGTATCTGGTAACCCGAGACAATCCACCGCGAGGCTGCCGATGCCGTCATTTGGACGACCACTCATTCTGCTGGCTGGGCTGGCATTTGCCACCCAGCGGGCCGGCGCTCCCGCCGACGATCTGCGGGGGTTCACTCCGGAATCGGCCAAAGCCGAACGGGATTGGGAAACGAAGTTCCGCGCGATCCCGTCGCCCGACTCGCTGCGATCCTACATGCAACGGCTCTCGGCGCGGCCGCACCACGTTGGCTCGCCGTACGACCGCGACAACGCCGAATGGATTCTCGCGAAGTTCAAGAGCTTCGGTCTGGACGCGCAAATCGAAACGTTCGACGTGTTGTTCCCCACCCCAATCGAGCGCGTGGTCGAGCTCGTGGCGCCGACGAAATTCGTGGCGCGGCTTCGTGAGCCGAGCGTACCGGGCGACCCGACGTCCGCGCAGCAATCCGAGCAACTCCCCACATACAACGCCTACTCGATCGATGGGGACGTGACGGCGCCCCTCGTCTACGTGAATTACGGCGTGCCCGCCGACTATGAGCGGCTCGAGAGCCTGGGCGTCTCTGTGAAGGGAGCGATCGTCATCGTTCGCTACGGTGCCTCGTGGCGCGGCATCAAACCGAAGCTGGCCGCGGCGCACGGTGCCGTCGGCTGCATCATTTACTCGGATCCTCGTGACGACGGCTACGTGCGGGGAGAAACGTATCCACAGGGACCGTGGCGCCCACGCGATGGCGTCCAGCGTGGCAGTGTGATGGAGATGGAGGTCTACCCCGGCGACCCGTTGACCCCGGGCGTCGGGGCCACGAAGGATGCGAAACGGCTACCGATCGCGCAGGCACCCACGCTCACCAAGATTCCGGTCCTCCCGATTTCGTATGCCGATGCGCAGCCGCTGCTCGCTGCGATCGGAGGAGCGGTCGCGCCGCCCGAGTGGCGCGGGGGCCTCGGCATCACCTATCACGTCGGCCCCGGTCCCGCGCGCGTGCATCTGCGCCTCAAGTTCGACTGGAGCTTGAAGACGCTGCGCGATGTGATCGCGCGGATCCCCGGCAGCGCGGCGCCCGACGAATGGGTGATTCGTGGCAACCATCACGACGCGTGGGTCAATGGCGCCGAGGATCCGATCTCGGGGCAGGCGCCGCTGCTCGAAGAAGCGCGCGCGTATGGCGAGCTGCTGAAGCAGGGCTGGAAGCCGCGACGCACGATCATCTATGCGGCCTGGGACGGCGAAGAGCCGGCGCTGCTCGGCTCGACCGAGTGGGTCGAGGCTCATGCCGACGAGTTGGCACATAAAGCCGTGGCGTACCTGAACACCGATACCAATGGGCGCGGCTATCTGGGCATGGCCGGCTCTCACTCGCTCCAACGGTTCATCAATGACGTCGCCCGCGATATCGAAGATCCCGAGACCCGGCTGAGTGTGTGGAAGCGCGCCCGGCTGCGGGCAATTGCCGAAGCGCCCTCGGCCGACCGCCGGCGCGAGATTCGCGCCGAATCCGATCTCCGGATCGGAGCGCTCGGCTCGGGCTCGGACTACACGCCGTTCCTGCAGCACATCGGGATTGCCGCGCTGAACCTGGACTATGGTGGTGAGGACGGCGGCGGGATTTACCATTCGATCTACGATGACTTCAACTGGTACACGAAGTTCGACGACACGTCATTTGTGTACGGCCGTGCCCTCTCACAGACCGTCGGCACGGCCGTGCTGCGGCTCGCCGATGCGGACGTGTTGCCGTACGAGTTCACGGGTCTGGCAGCCACGGTCGGGCGGTATGCCAAAGAGGTCGAGAAGCTGCTGCAGGACGAGCAGGAAGAGACGGCCGAGCGGAATCGGCAGCTGGATGAAGGCGTGTTCGCAGCGACGGCCGATCCGCGGGAGCGATCGGTGGCGCCGCCGCGGCAGGAGCCCCCGCCCCATCTCGATTTCGCGCCGCTGCAGAATGCCGTCGACGCGTTGACGCGTGCGAGCGACCGCTATGAGAAGGCCTTCGCGCGCGCGCAAGCGAGCGGCACGGCATTCGCGAAACCCGAGGCCGCGGGTCTCAACACGGCGCTGCTCGCGACGGAACGGGCGCTGCTCCTCAATGAGGGGCTTCCCCGCCGGCCCTGGTTTCGGCACGCGATCTACGCACCCGGCTTCTACACGGGGTACGGTGTGAAGACGCTGCCGGGTGTGCGCGAGGCGATCGAACAGCGCAATTGGAAAGAGGCCGATGCGCAGATCGCGCTCGCCGCCGGCGCCGCCAGCGCCGAGGCGGAGGCCCTGGATCGGGCCGCGGCGCAGCTGGAACAGCTCACGACTCAGTGACCTGACCGCGGCGGCTTGACGCCAACGCCGAGGCCAAGTCTCTTCGTGGCTTCCCGAGGAGGAAGCCATGCGACGTTCGCTGTCGGCGTTGGGTATCGTCGGAGCATTACTCGTGTCAGGATCCGCGCAGGCGCAGGGAGGGGGGGGCCTGCGTGAAAAGATCTCCGAACTGTTCGTCTTCACACCCGGTCAGCAGCCGCTCTTCCTCAGTGGCACCGGCGTGCACGCCAACCACTTCATCACTTCCGCGAGCACACAGAACGGCATCCTGATTTCGTTCCTGGGAAACGCCATCGGCAGCAACGTGGCGAGCATTCCCGTGAGCGCCACCAGCGGCGGCTCCACGTTCCGCTTCGAGCTCGGCGCGCCTGTCCGGACCTCGCTCTCGCCCGGACCGATCTTCGCTGAACGCGCGCAGACGCTCGGCAAGGGCCGCGTGTTCGTCGGGGCCAATGTCAATCACCTGCACTTCACGACGCTCAGGGGCGTCGATCTGCGCGACATTCGTTTGAATTTCGTGCACGAGAACGTCACCGGCGCGGCCTGCGACAGCGTCAGCGGGGAGAGCTGCGATCCCTACGGCGTGCCGCGGCTCGAGAACGACGTCATCGCGCTCCAGCTGGCGCTGGACATGGACATGAGCGTCACATCGTTCTTCATCAGCTTCGGGCTGCTCGACCGTGTCGATCTCGGCGTCGTGCTGCCGATCGTGTCCAACTCGCTCGTGGGAACGAGCAACGCACAGATCATCTCGTTCGCCGATTCGCTGGCCGCCCATTACTTCGGGGGCACGCCCGCCAATCCGCAGTTGACGACCTCGCGCTCCGTAGCCGGATCGGCCGCGGGGATGGGCGACGTGGCGGTTCGTCTCAAGGTCAACGTCATGCAGTCGGAACGTACCGGATTCGCCCTGCTCGGCGACGCGCGATTCCCCACCGGCAGCGCGGAGGACCTGCTCGGATCCGGCCACTTCTCGGCCCGGGGACTGGGCATCCTGTCCGCGCGTTTCGGGGCGTTCTCGCCCCACGCCAACGTCGGCTTCTGGCTCCGCAACTCCGACTCGGTGAACAACGCCGTCCTCGTGACCGCCGGCTTCGATCACGTCATGGCGCCCTGGGCAATGCTGGCGGTGGACGTGATCTCCGAGCTCCAGGTGGGAGAGAGCAAGGTCACGCTGCCCGGGACCGTGACCTACGACGTCCCGTTCCGTCGCACCGTGGACCCGACCAACATCCCCAACTGGCGCGATGACGTCATCAATGCCTCGTTCGGCTTCAAGTTTCAGACCGGGTCGGGGATCACCATCGTCGCCAACAGCATGTGGCCGCTGAATCGGGGCGGCCTGCGACCCAACGTGATGTGGACGGCGGGGCTCGACTACAACTTCTGAGGCGTGATCAGTGGATGGCGCTGAGGCGCCATCCGGCAGAGTCCGCGACCAACGTGGCGTGAAACGTCACGGGCCGCTGCTCGACCCGGCCGGTGGTCGTGTTGTCAAAATCGTAGGTGCCCTTGACGGTCGCCTCCGCCGCGCTGCCCCGCACATCGACGGCGGACACAGTCAAACGGGCTTTGAAGCTGCGCGACGCGCGGAAGAGGTCCTCCCAGCCTTGTTGCTGCGCGGACGTGAGTCCCGGATATGCGCGGCGCACCTCCCTGATGTCGCGCGTTTCGAGCGCCCGGGCGTAGGCAGCGATCACTGAATCGATGGCCGGGCGTGGGTTGACCGGCGCCGGCGCCGCAGCGGGTACCGGCACAGGAACGGGCGCGGGCCGGCGAGCTTGGGCGAGGGCTGCGCTGTCACGAGCCGCGCGCGCGCGCGCTATGCGCTCGGTTTCGTTGAACTGCGACGCAGCCGCCAAGAATTGCACGGTGGCCTCGGATAGTCGGCCGGCGTGAGCCAGCGAGTCGGCCCCGCGCAGCATCGTGTCTCCGCGAGCCAGCTCGGCGGCGGTGGCGCCGGCGCCAGCGGCGCGCTGCATTGCCGCGAGTGCCGTCGCGCGCAGCGAGCCCATGATGCTGTCGTCCTGGCGCGTTGCGCCCCGAGCCGCGGGAGCAGCGCGCTGCGCGCCGCTCTGCCGAGCCGGCGCCCCTGCCCCGCGTGTCTTGTCCGTAGCGGGAACCTGCTGCACGGCCGTCGTTTCTGCCGCGGGTCCGGCGAGCGGTGGTGGAGGCGGTGCCAGCGCCGTGTCGGCGGCGGCGGGCGGCGGGACATGCCTCAGCCGCGGCACGACCCACCAGCCCAGCGTCGCGAGGGCCAACACGCCGAGCGCCCCCGCCCCAATCCACCACCGCGCCGTGGTGCGACGCGTCGGAGTCACCGCGGTGGGAAGTCGTGACCGTGCCAGCGCGAGCGGGCTCGTGGGAGTTCTCTCGCGTAGCAGTCGCGCGGGGCTGCTTGCCTTTGCCAGCGTGATCATCTCGGTTCGAATCGGGTCGTCGCGCCGCAGCGTTGGCCGGCCGCACACCGCAACGACGTCGTCCATCGACGGCCACCGCGCCTCCGGCTCCTTTTCCAGCATCCGCATGACCGCAGCCGAGAGATTCGGCGGGCAATCGGCGCGAAGCTCGGTGACCGGTTGTGGGCTCATGTTGAAATGCGCGTACATGACGGACATGGTCGAGTCGCTCTTGAACGGCAGCTGACCGGTGAGCATCTCGTATGCCACGATGCCGAGCGAGTACTGGTCGGAGGCGCCGCTGATTTCACGATTGGCGCATTGCTCCGGGCTCATGTAGGCCGGCGTGCCGACCGTCACCCCGGTCATGGTCAAACCCTGTGCCTGCTCGACCTTTGCGATGCCGAAGTCGGTGACGACCGCCCAGCCTTCCTCGTCGAGCATGATGTTCGCCGACTTGATGTCGCGGTGAATGACGCCGTGCCGATGCGCGTACGCGAGCGCGTCGCCGACCTGCGCCAGAATCGTCTGCACCATGGGAATCGGGAGCGGACCGACTTCGTGAATAATCGCGTCGAGCGAACGCCCCTGGACGTGCTTCATGACAAAGTAGAGGAGGCGATCGCTCACCTTGACCGCGTAGATCGGAATGATGTGCGGATGGCTCAACGCGGCCGCCGTCCGGGCTTCTCGCTTGAACCGCTCGATCATGCCTTCGCCCATGAGCAGCAGTGCCGGAGCGAGCACCTTGATTGCGACTTTGCGGTCGAGCGCGATGTCGTGCGCCAGGTACACCGTCGCCATGCCGCCGCGGCCCAGCTCCGCCAGGATCTCGTAGTCACCGAGCGTGGCGTGGCGCAGCGCCGCCAGCATCGCGTCGCGGGCGGTGTCGGACGTGCGCATCGGAACCGTTGCGACGGCGTCGCCGCCCGCAATGCCGGTCCCGCACCGCGGGCAGAACAGATCCCGCGGGCCCAGGCTCGTGCCGCAACTCGTGCAGAAGGTCATGACCGGTGAAGAATCTACCTCATGCCGCGGTTCCCGAACACCGCGCGAGCGTCCGCGAGCGCGCGCAGGACGCCCGCC
>DATBFV010000044.1:0-35315 GCA_036558345.1 Gemmatimonadales bacterium
CTGCCCAGGGCTTCAACGGCCGCGGCGCGGACCTGTGCGGACGTGTCGGTCACCGCCGCTTGCAGCGCCGGCAGGGCAATCGTCGTCGGGAATTGAACCAGTGCGGCCGCGGCGGCGGCGCGAACCAGGAAATAGTCGGCACTGGTCGCGGCCTTCGCGAGCGCCACGCCGGCTGCCTCGTCCTTGGTGCGATCGCTCAGTTGCGCGATGAGCCAATGCCTGTTCCACACGTTAGGATCGCGCTCGAGCTGCGTCGCGAGCCATGGCGTCGGCTGATCGAAGCTCAACCGTTTGAGGATCGCATTGCCATCGTCGAAGATCACCATCGTGGGCGCACTCTTCACGTCGCGTACGAGGATCGTGTCCTGACGGTGTGAGAGCTCGGCCTGCGTGCTGACATCACCACGCGCGGTCCCGACGCGAATCGTGACGGGAAGCCGGAACGCCGTGGGCGTCGTGTAGCGGAGGCCGGTGCTGTCGGCCTTCGAGCTGTCCTGCTGCACTTGCTGCACCACGACGCTCAGCGTCGCGGTACCCGAATCGTATTTCGCGGTGACGTTCAGCTCTGGATAGCCAGCCTGATAGATCCATTGGTCCCAGAACCAGTCGAGATTCTCTCCCGTGGCTTCGAGCACCGCCTGGCGGAAGTCGTCGGTGGTGGCGTTGTCGAACGCATGGGTCTTCAGGTAGACGTTGACGGATGACCAGAACCGTCGATCGCCGAGGTACTGCTTGAGCATTTGCAGAACCAGCGCGCCCTTCGGGTATATGTTGTTCGAGCCAAGTGACGCGAGCGGCATCCGGCGATCGTGGTCGATCTGCATGAACTGGTTGTATTCGTCGAAGTAATAGTCTTCCGCGGCTCGCGCCCCGAGTTTCTGAGCCCAGTACTGACCGGGCATGAACTCCGCAAAGCCTTCGTTGAGCCACATGTTGGCCCAATTTTCCGTCGTCACGTAATCCCCGAACCACTGATGCGACAGCTCGTGCGGAATCAGGATCCAGAGATACCACGGCCGGTCCTGGTAGTCGCGCGAGCCCGGTAGCCAGTCGACCAGGGTCGTAGCACTGACGTTTTCCATGCCGCCGAAGAAATCGGCAACCGTGGTCTGCGCATATTTGGCCCAGGGGTAGTTAACGCCCGTCAGTCGCGAGTACGTCTCGATCATGTCGGGTGTGGCCTTGAACAGCGGGCGTGCCAGCGCCGAGTCCTCGTGGTAGACGTAGTAGTCGACCGGAATGGTGCGCCACGTGTCGTGGACCTTGGCGAGCGGCGCCACGACAATCGAGACGAGGTAGGTCGCGGACGGCGTGTCTTGCCGCCAGCTGACGGTGCGCGTGCCATCGCGCGCCAAGACGTCGGAGACGAGCCGGCCATTGGAAACCGCGAACATGCCCTTCGGCACGGTCACGATCACGTCCCACGTCATCTTGTCGTTCGGGAAATCGTAGGTGGGGAACCAGTAGTGATTGTCGTGGTCTTCGCCCTGGCTCCAAATCTGCCGCGGGCGGTGTGGCCGTCCTTCGGAATCGATGAAGGTCAGCCCTTTCCCATTCGTGACCACGCCGTGATAGGTGAGTGTGAAGCGGGTCGTGTCACCGAATCCGATCGCTTTCGCCAGATGCACCACAACCGTGTCTCCGTGCCGTGAGGTACGGACCGGACTGCTGATCTGCAGCTTTTCGCCCGCATCGAGGACGACGGAATCGAGCCCCGGCCGCCGCGCGACCAGCGTCGTCGTCACGCGGCCATCGAACGACATGGAGTCCCAGTTGAAGCGGGAGACCTCGATACGCTGATGGACGAGGTCGTAGTCGTGGGAACGCGTGTACCGGTCGTTGGTGATGCGTTCAGCGTTGGACTGCGCGGCGAGCAGGCCTGTGGGCAACAAGGTGGCGAGCAGCGGTAGGAAATGGCGCATTTGGACCGTTCCTTATACGAAAGAGGCATGTAGTGGTGTGCTGCTATAATGCTGTCGCAATGCTGTTTGTGCGACTTTCAGGCAGTGCTGATTGACAGTCATTTAAGGGCTCCATACTTTTGCCCCCGGTTCAAGCATAACGTGGCACCGTCACCGGCTGTCTGCGATTCCGCGAGGACCACACTGTCTCGCGGTTTTTGCTTTGAGCCCGCCCCCGCCGCGGTGGCGTGGGTCGTTCCAGTCCGGGGCGTTGCCCCATTGTGCAGAGGTTAGAACAGTATGGCAAAGGGTAAGGTGAAGTGGTTCAACGACGCGAAGGGCTTTGGCTTTATCGCGCAGGAGTCGGGTCCAGACGTGTTCGTACACTTCACGGCGATCCAGGCCGAGGGCTTCCGCAGCCTCGCCGAGGGCGACAACGTCGAGTTCGACGTTGCCCAGGGTCCCAAGGGGCTGCAAGCGCAGAACGTCCGCAAGGTTTGAGCGTAGGGCTCGTACGCGCACACGGGCCCGGGGTCACACCCGGGCCCGTTTGCTTTTCATATATTGGCGCATGACTTCTGTGCTCATTCCTCTTCTTCTGCTTCAAGCGGCGAACCCGTCCGCGACGCGCCCCTTTGCCTACCGGGGGTTCACGCCGGGCATGGCCTATCGTGATTTCGCGACCCAGGCGCGCGCCATGGCGCCGACCACCAACGATATCCTCGCATGCCAGACCATGCACCAGACGGCGCAGGTAATGGACTGCGGGGTGCGGGTACGCGATCCCGCGGACAGTGCTCGCTTCTACCTCAGCGCCAACGTGATCGAGGGACGGACCTCCGTCATCTCGTTCGTCGATTCGGGCGGAGTCGCACTCGTGCGCCAGACGCAGGACGACATGCGCAAACGCCTCGGCGCGCCGCAGCGCAAAGAGCGCAGCATGTGGGAATGGACCCACGGACGGCGCTTCATCCGGTTCAACTGGCGCGGCGGGAGTGATTGGCGCGTGATCTCGATTACGCTGAACGACCGCGACGTCATGGATCGCATCGCACATTATCGCTCTGCCGATACGCAGTCGAAGCCAAAACCCAAGCCCTGAGTTAGAGCGCCGTCACCAGACGTTCCGCGAGATTCGCGATTCCTTCGACGCCGATAATCCTATCCATCCAGCGTGGCGGCAATGCGACTTCTCCGTAGCGCGCGCCGAGCAGTGCACCGGCCACGGCGGCGTTCGTGTCGGTATCACCACCCGCCTGCGCGAGATAGATGAGCGACTCCTCGAGCGAGCGATCGTGCGTGGCGAACCAGAACGCGATCTCGACGCAGTGAACGACGTAGCCGGCTTCGCCCGCACGCGCGATCGGCAGATCGGACTCGGACTCGCGCGGCACGCGGTGAATCGCGTCGCGCAGCACTCGCGGGGCGCGATCGCTCATGCGATGCAGGACTTCTTCAACGAAATAGATGTTGCCGTGCAGCAACTCGCGCGCGGCGAGGTTCACCGCGACGGCCCCCCAGGTGCAGCGCTCGTCGGCGTGCGTAATTGCCGCCTGCTGGGTCGAAACGCGAATCAGGCGGTCCGGATCGTTGTGGTAGAGCAGCGCGACCGGCACACACCGCATCACGCTGCCGTTGCCGGCCGACCGGCCGGGATTCTCCTGGCTCGCGACACGGCCGGCTTCGAACGGTTCCTTCCCCCGATCGATCAGCGTGAGCGCGCGGCGGGTCGTCATGCCGATGCCGCGGCCATCCACCTTCATCCACTTCACCCAGCGGCGCGCAACGTCATTCGCATCGAACCCTTTGGACGCCACCAGCGATTCGCCGAGCAGCAGCGCCATTGCGGTATCGTCGTCGTAGGGAGAGTTCTTGGGCGGAGGCGCGGGATCCGTGATGCCGTTCGGATACGCCTGGCGAATGGCCTCCGCGGTTCCGAGGTGCTCGGTGGGAACGCCAAGCTGGTTGCCCGCGACAAGGCCCAGCATTGCGCCGCGCGCGCGCGAGACGAGCTGTGGATCTCCCCGGTCCATTGCGCCACAAATTAACACCGCTCATGGTCATCGTAGCCGGGCTGGCGGGCGTGTACGTGCTCATCGTTGTCCTGCTGTGGGCCCTGCAGGAGAGGATCACGTTCCCAGCGCCGCGCAGCCCGCTGCCGGAGCCTGCGCAGATCATGGGATACGGGGAGCGAATCGAGTTACGGATGCAGGATGGGACGCGGCTGGTCGGATGGTATTTGCCACCGGAAGACGCCAAAGGACGCCGGAAGACCCCCGGCGTCCTCTGGTTCTACGGCAACGGTGAGACCATCGGGGCAATTTGGCCCGTGATCAGAGACTTCCGGCCTTCAAATGCGGGCCTTCTCGTCGTCGATTACCCCGGGTACGGTGCCAGTGAGGGTCGGGCGACCGAGGCGGGGATGTATGAAGCGGCCGATCTCGCCTACAACGCGCTGACCCGCCGTCCGGACATCGATCCGCGTCGCATCTATGTGTATGGCCGTTCCCTCGGCAGCGCGGCGGCGACCCATGTCGCCGCAAACCACAAAGTTGCCGGGATCATTTTGGAATCACCATTCACGAGCGCGCGCGGCATGGCGGCACGGCATTACCGCCTCTTCCCCTCCTTTCTCGTGCGTATCGGGCTCGACAACATCGGCCGGATGCCTGGCATTCACTGCCCTACCCTCGTCTTCCACGGGACCGCCGACATGCTGGTCCCGATGAGCATGGGTCGCGACGTCGCTGCGGCGGCTGGCGGGCCCGTCGAATTCGTGATGATAGAAGGAGCGGGACACAACGACACCTACGAGATGGGCGGGAGAGCCTACCGCGAAAAACTGGCCGCCTTCGTCAAATAACCACCACGGGCTCGAGCCGATCCTTTTCCTCCTCGAAGATCCGCTGGGCTTCGTCCAGTGCCCGAATGACGTCGGGCTCCTCGGGATCAGAATACTTGCTGCTGGGTGCCACTCGTCCGGTCAACTTACGAACCGCAACAAGGGCGCGGGTCACCTCGCAGCGTTCCACATCGCGGTTCGTGTGACCCGCGACGAGGAGCTCCTCATATAAGGGAAGAGCCGCGGGATCGTCCAGGACGTAGAGCGACTCGAGGATCTTAGGCGCCAGAAAGCGCCGCAGCATCTCGTCACCACGGATGCGCTGGAACAGCGCAATCACATCGGGCGCCTGGCCCGGGTAGTACCGCGCCGCCTCGACCGCCACGGCGACGAAAGCGTGATGTGCCCCCGGCGTCGACAGATACTTCGCAAACAGCGGCCACGCGTCCTTCGGGTGACGCTCGGCCAGCGCGAGAAAGGCGAAATAGCGGCGGCCGAGCGGCGCTTTGGTATCCGCGATAACCGTCCGTAGCCCGGCGACGCCCCATCGGGCGCCCACGAGCGCCGCGGCGGCGGCATGCTGCCAACGCTCGAGCTCAGGCACGCGGAAGGTGACGATGTGTGGGTCGAGAAACGCGCGACACCGCTCCAGCGCGGCGAGCAGCCGGCGATCCACTTCGGCGAGTGCGGGCTCGAGTGTTTCGGTATTTGCGCGACGGGCGAGAGCGAGCGCTTCCCAGCCACGCTGCCCGAGATTCAACTCATCCCACATCTCTTCCAACCGCGCGGCGTCCTCGGCGACGAGGAGACGTTCGAGTGCCGCGGCAAAACCGCAGAGCCGCCGAATCGCTTCCATACCGGTAATGTGGAAAGCGCGTGGATATTGCGCTATCCCATTTGCAGGCTTAACCTTGCCCGCTCATGCCCAGGCTTGTCGTCCTCGCGGCGCTTCTCTCGCTCACCGCTTGCTCCCGTGGAGGCCAGGGCGGGGGAGCAGTCTCCCGTCGCCCGATCGTCCTTGGCATTGCCGGGCCCTTTTCCCAGCCTCGCGGCGTCTCCATGCGGCATGCCGCTGAATTGGCGGTGACCGAGGTCAATGCCCGTGGCGAGATCCGGGGCAGGCGGCTCGCCTTGCGGATCATGGATGACTCGGGTCGCGCCGACATCGCCATCGGCATCGCCCAGCAGCTGGCCAACGACCCGTCCGTCGTGGCGGTCATCGGTCATCTTACCTCCGCGGCGTCACTCGCGGCCGGCCGTATCTACGGTGAGGCTCGCCGACCCGTCGTGATGATCTCCCCCTCGGCCTCGAGCCCGGATCTGTCCGGCGTCAATCCCTACATGTTCCGCGTCTGCCCCAGCGACGTGAATCACGGGGCGCAACTCGCCCGCTACGCCCGGCAAATGCTCGCCGCCAAGCGCGTCGGTGTGATCTTTCTGGACGATGACTATGGCCGGGGTTTACGCCTCAGCTTCACGGCTGAGTTCAGGCGCCTGGGCGGCGAGATCGTTGAAGAAGATCCCATGCTCTCGACGACCGCGAGCCTCGAACCCTATCTCGCACGACTGGCGCAAAAGGGCGGCGTGGATGCGTTGATGCTCGCCACGGACCGGCCCGGGGCCGAGCTCGCCTTGCGCGAAATGCGACGGCTCGGCGTGCATTGGCCGACCCTCGGCGGCGACGCACTCAGCGGTATCGAAGCGACCGGCGCGTTGGCCGAAGGGGTCCGGATGTCGGTGGCGTGGCTCGTGGATCAACCAGGTGACCGCAACGCGCAGTTTGTGAGCGCCTATGCCCGCGCGTATCCTGGCGAGCGTCCCGACCATCGTGGCGCGGCAGCGTACGACATCGTCTATCTGCTGGCGGACGTCCTCATGAAGACAACGGATCGCGCGGAAATTCGTGATCGTTTGAGTCGCGCATCGTATGACGGTGTGACGGGCAAGATTACGTTCGACGCCAACGGCGATGTGCCGGCCAAGCCGGTGGTGATCGGCACCGTGCGTGAGGGCCAGCTCATCACCGAGCCCGGCCAGTGACGTCGCTCGATACGATCCGGTGGCGCATCATCCTGGGGCTGTCGGGTTTGCTCGCCGGATTGATCGTCGCCGCCCTCGTGGGTGTCACGTCGCTCGGCACGCTGCGGCGCTCCCTCGCGACGGAAATCGACCATTTCCGCGCGGCGAGCGAGGTCGGCAACGGTCTCGTCACGGCGGTGTTCGACGAAATCCGTTCGGCCGAGCAATACCTGAGCGATCGTGGCGACTCCGTCGGCGACCACTTCCAAAGCGCGGTCGACTCGGCGTTCAGCTACCAGAGGCAGCTCGAAGGACTCCCCGGTCTGAGCGACGCCGATCGCATCACGGTCACTCGCATCAAGCAGCTCGAGGCCGAGATCCATGTCGACTATGCGCTGGCTCACGCGAATCTGGATCTGGGGCGAACGCGCGCGGCGCAGACACTGGCAGTAGGCGTCCGGCCGCAAGTCACGGAGCTGACGCGACTCGTGCGCGACCTCTCGGCGCGCCAGTCGGATAGAGCGGCGGTCGTGCGACAGCGGCTCGTGTCACTCGCGCGGCAACGCGAGATCGTGCTCTGGCTGGTCCTCATTGCGACTGCGCTGGTGGGAGCCCTCGTCGGCGTATTCACGCTGCGCTCGGTCGAAGGGCCGCTCGTGCGGCTCGTGACGGCGGCGGAACGGTTCGGCAGTGGCGATCTACGGCCGGTCACGACGGGCCGGATGCCGCGTGAATTCCAGGTGCTCGCGGACGCGATGCGTCACATGGGCGAGCGACTGCGCGGGATCGTGTCGGAGGTAGTGAGCTCGGCCGACAGGATCGCCGCTTCGGCGAGCGACCTGTCCTCGGTCAGTGAGGAACTGGCGGCCTCCTCCAGCCAGGTGTCGAGCGCCATGCTCGAGATCTCGAGCAGCGCCGAGCATCAGCGCAACGAGCTGAATGCAACGCAGGGCGCATTGGAGCTGCAGCGCAAGGCGACGACGGAAATGGCGGACGCGGCTGAGCGCGTCGCGCAGCTCGGGGAAGAGATCCGGTCCGTGGCCGATCGGCACCGCGACGACATTGCTGCCGCGGGCCATACGCTGCTCGACGTCCGCGAAGTCGTGCGCACGACCGGCACGGAAGTCACGCAGCTCGCCCAGCAGAGCGCCGCCATCGACGACTTCGTCGACCTGATCAAACGAATCTCCTCGCAGACGAATCTGCTCGCGCTGAATGCGGCCATCGAAGCGGCGCGCGCGGGCGAGCATGGGCGGGGCTTCGCCGTCGTCGCGGAAGAGGTGCGCCAGCTGGCCGACGAGTCGGCGCGCGCCGCCGAAGAGGTCGCGCGCACCACGCGCGTGATCCGGGAGCAGGTCGAAGAAGTCAGCGCCACGATGGCCGTCGGCCAGGCGAAAGTGCGCGGCATCGAATCGGTCGCCGAAGGCGCCGCGCGCGGGCTGACGGAGATCGTCGCGGCGGTGGAGCAAGTCGAACAGGCGGCCACGCGCGTCACGCGCGCGGCGCAGGAGAACAGAGGTGTAACGGAGCAGCTTGGCACGCAGGCGCAGCAGGTCGTCAATCGCGCGGTATCGCACGCGTCGAGCGCCGAGCAGGTCACGGCCGCCACGCAGCAGCAGGGAGCGTCCACCCAGGAAATGGCCGCGGCCGCCGGAGACCTGCTCCAGGCGGCCGAGAAACTGCGTGGCCTAGTGGGCGGATTTCGGATCTAGCGCTTCTTCGGCTTCTTTGCAGGAGGCTTCTTCACGGCGACGGGCTTCTTCTTCCGCAGTCCTTCCTGCACTTCCGCAAGCACACGATCGCCTTCGTCGGGGCCGATCAGGCCGCGGCGCACGGCGTAGCGCACGAGCTCCTCGGCATCTTCAGACCTGAAGTCCGCCAGCCCCGCGGCGCCACGCATCGCCTTGATGAGTGCGTCGGCCACGGGACTGCGCAGTACGCTGGCGATGCCGGGAAGGGCCTCGAGCAGCGACGAAATCTGCGAACCACCAAGCTCGGCTGGCATGAGAGCGTGTTTTAGGGTCCGGCAAGCTACATACCCCCCTGGGGGCCGTCAAGCAATTATCGGGAAGCTGCCGGGGGTGTGTCGCTCCGGTACACGGTGACGTCCGACTGCGACAAGAGCTCACCCAAGACGGTCCGGGTTCGCGGATCGAGCGGCAGATCGAAGTGCACATCCAGCCGGTATGCCGAACGGTCCGAGCCTTGTCCTGTGAGCGTAAACCCACGCGGCGATGGAGTGACGGAGTCGATTTCGATCGTCGCCAGTGGCTGGACAACGGCGCGCGCTGTGTCCAAAGCGGCGCCGCGGTGACGGCTCCGGGGAGGTGACGTGTCCATGGTAAACTCCTGTTACCGGAGAAATACCGCCTGCGAGAAGTGCGTCAAGACAGGGGTAGTATAGATTTCACTCCGGGGGAGTGGGCCGTGGGCAGACGAGGGATCAAGGAGTATCGGGCGCCAGAAGCACTGGCACTGATTTCAGCGGACCGAGCGCATCAACCGCTGGTATGTCCTTCGTGCGGAACCCGCACGATCCACCGTGCGCCGCGGCGGCGCGGTCTCCCCCTGGGCGAGTTGCTTCAGCCGGAGCGGATTAGTTTGACGTGCGCGGCCTGTCGCCGCCACGCATCTTATATCACGCGGGGCCTGGAGCCGCCGCGCGATGCCACCATGGATCCAAGGAGCTTATGAGCGAGAGTACACGTGGCTGGTGACGCCATCCAGATGATGGGGACCGTCACCGAAGTCCTGCCGAACACGACGTTCCGCGTAAAACTCGAAAATGGTCACGAAGTCTTGGCGTACGTGAGCGGGAAGATGCGAAAGAATTATATCCGCATCTTGCAGGGCGATCGCGTAGCCGTCGATCTTTCCCCGTACGATTTGACTCGCGGGCGGATAACCTACCGATACAAGTAGATGCTCAGAACCTGAGAAAACGAAGCGTCTCGCTTACGAAGGGTGCCTGAACAACCGATTCCATCTGATTCGGAACGGGCGGCTCGCCACACTCATGTACATGATCAGCGGGCGCCCGCGGATGTGCTCACGCGGCAGGAAGCCCCAATAGCGGCTGTCGTACGACTCGTCCCGATTGTCCCCCATGACCCAGTAGTGCCGCGGCGGCACGACGACCGGCCCCCAGTCGTGCGTCGTCGGATGATAGTGGTCGGGATCGCGTCCGACGTATTGCGGCAGTTGCAGTGAACGCATCTGCGCTCGATACTGATCATCCGGCGCGGGTGTCAACGCGGTATGAAGCGCGTACGGCTCTTCGAGGCGCTTGCCGTTGCGGATCACGGTGTCGTGCACCATCTGCAGCGTGTCGCCCGGCTGCCCGATCACGCGCTTCACGATGTTCAGATCGGGTGTCGAATCTTCCACGGATCGAAACACCACGATTTCGTCGCGATGCGGCGTCCCGAACGGCGGAAGGCGACAGCAGTGGAACCCGGTGAGCGGGATCTCGAGCTCGCCGCCAAACACCGCTTTGTTGACGAACAGAAAATCACCGACCAGCAGCGTATTCTCCATGCTCGCCGAAGGAATCCGGAATGCTTCGACGAGGAACGACCGGATCACGATCCAGATGAGGAGCGCCGCGCCGATCGCTTTGACCCACGCGATCAGCTCCTCTTTGGCCGTTTTCTTCGGAGCTGGTGCGAGAGCGGGTCTGGTTGGTGAGGGTTGTGCCGGCTTTGGACGGGGGACGGTCATGGATGCTCGACCCAATCAGCGATGAAGATGTTCGTCTCGCCCTGGACCTTGCCGTGGCGGTTCGAAGCCCAGACGAGCTGATGGCCGTCCGGCGAGAACATGGGGAACGCATCGAACTCGGTGCTCGTCGTGATCTGCTCGAGCCCGGACCCGTCAGCGTTGATCATGTAGAGATCGAAATTGCGCGACTGCGGGTTCTTGTAGTTTGATGCGAAGATGATGCGCGTGCCGTCCGGATGAAAATACGGCGCGAAGTTCGCGCCGCCCAAGTTCGTGAGCTGGCGTTGATGCGATCCATCGGCGTCCATCACCCAAATCTCCATGCGCAGCGGGCGCACCTGATTCTGCGCGAGGAGGGTGCGATAGTCCGCGGAGTCGGTGGCGGTCTGCGGATGCCAGGCGCGATACACGATCTGCTTACCGTCGGGCGAGAAGAACGGGCCCCCATCGTAGCCGAGGGTGTGCGTGAGCCGCTTCAGGTGCCCGCCGTTCAAGTCCATCGTATAGATGTCGAGATCGCCGTTACGCAACGAGGTGAAGACGATCGTCTTGCCATCGGGAGACAGTGTGCCCTCGGCGTCGTAGTGCGGATTGCGCGTGATCCGGTGCGCGCTCTGGCCGTCGGCATTCGCAACGTAGATGTCGTAGTCGAACAGCGCCCAGACATACCCCTTGGAGTAATCGGGCCGCGGCGGGCAGGCAGCGCCGGCATGTTCGGTCGAGGCATAGAAGATTCGGGTGTCGCGGTCGAAGAAATAGCCGCAGGTCGTGCGGCCCTTGCCGTTGGATACGCGGTGCAGGCCCGAGCCGTCGACATTCATCACGAATTGCTGGTCGCAACCCGAGTCCGCTTCCTGACGCTGAAAAATCAGCTGGTGGCCCGAGCGGGAGAAATACGCTTCGGCGTTCTGGCCGCCCGAGGTCAATTGCCGAATGTTGCGCAGGTGCGCTTCACCCGAATCGGGGGTGATCGCCTGCAGGATAGCGGGGAGCAATAAATGGATCATGGGACTGGCAAGCTAGATGTGATGTGAAAGGGATGCAATGTTACATTTCTGACTCCGATGAACGACCCGAAAGCCCCACGCCCATCTCGTCAACCGTTGATGGATCCCCTCGGCCAGATGTGTGCCGATGGGAAACAGACGGCCGAATATTTGTGGCAGGTACCGAAGGACGCGGCCGCTCGCCAGAAGATTCTGGATCTGCTGAATCAGATCGGAATCGAGAGCACCAAGCAGGGCCGCAAGGAGATGCCCAGGCTGGTCGAGGAGCTGAAGATCGCCGCGCAGGCGTCGCCGTCACCGCAACAGGTCGAGCTGCTGGTCGATGGCTTCGACCGGCTGACCAAACTCTGGCAAGCCGCCAAGTCCGGACTGCTATGACCGAGACCGTCACTCGCGTAAGCAAGTCGCTGGATCAGCTCTGCATCAATACCGTTCGCGTGCTGGCGATGGACGCGGTGCAGCAGGCGGATTCGGGACATCCCGGGACCGCGATGGCCCTGGCGCCGCTGGCGTACGTGCTGTGGCAGCGACATTTGCGCTACAATCCGGCGAACCCAGAGTGGTTGGACCGCGACCGCTTCATCCTCTCGGCCGGCCACGCGTGCATGCTGTTGTACAGCGTGCTCTATCTGACCGGCTACGACCTCACACTCGAGGACATCAAGCAGTTCCGCCAATGGGGCAGCCGTACGCCGGGACATCCGGAGCATGGCGTCACGCCGGGCGTCGAGGCGACGACAGGACCGCTCGGCCAAGGCACCGGCAATGCCGTCGGTATGGCGATCGCCGAGGCACAGCTTGCGGCGCTGTTCAACCGGTCGGGTCACCCGATCGTCGACCACTACACATACTTTCTTGCGTCCGATGGCGACCTGATGGAGGGCATCTCGCACGAGGCTGCCTCGCTCGCCGGTCACTTGAAACTCGGCAAGCTGATCGGGTTCTACGACGACAACCGTATTACCATCGACGGCTCCACCGAGCTCGCATTCTCCGACGATACGGCGAAGCGCTTCGAAGCCTACGGCTGGCACGTCCAACGCATTGCCGACGGCAACGACCTCAACGCCATCGACAAGGCGATCGCGCAGGCGAAGCGTGCCAGCGATCGGCCATCGTTGATCGTCGTCCGAACCCATATCGGTTGGGGCAGCCCGCACAAGCAAGACACCGCGGAAGCGCATGGTGCGCCGCTCGGTGTGGAGGAAGTGAAAGCCACCAAGCAAGCACTTGGCTGGCCATCGCTCGAGCCCTTCTACGTTCCCGACGAGGCGCTGGAGCACTGGCGGACCGCGACCGCTCGGGGCGCGCAGCTGGAAGCGGAGTGGAAGACCAGGTGGAACGACTATCGCGCCGCACACCCTGATTTGGCTGCGGAACTGGAGCGACGGATTGCGGGCCGCTTGCCGGAAGGCTGGGATGCCGCGTTGCCGGTCTTCGGACCCAAGGACGCACAGGCCACGCGCGCAGCTTCGGGCAAGGTCCTGAACGCGATTGCGGCAAAGCTGCCGGAGTTGATTGGCGGATCGGCCGACCTCACCGGTTCGAACAACACGGAGATCAAGAACGGTGGCGTGTTTGCCGCCACGGCGCACGCCGGCCGCAACTTTCACTTTGGGGTTCGCGAGCACGCGATGGGGGCGGCGCTCAACGGGATCGCGCTGCACCGCGGCTTCATCCCGTTCGGCGGCACGTTCCTGATTTTCTCCGACTACATGCGGCCGTCAATCCGCCTCGCCGCGTTGACGCATCTCAAACCGATCTATGTCTTCACGCACGATTCGATCGGTTTAGGCGAGGATGGGCCTACCCATCAGCCGATCGAACAACTCGCGGCACTCCGCGCGATTCCGAACATGACCGTGATCCGGCCATCCGATCCTACCGAAGTTGTGGAAGCGTGGCGCGCGGCGATCAGGCATCAGAACGGTCCGGTGGCGCTCGTGCTCACGCGACAGAAAGTCGCCGTGGTGGATCGAACGAACTACGCGCCCGCGGCGGGATTGCATCAGGGTGGGTATGTGCTCGCGGACTCGCCGAACCCCGACCTCGTGCTGATGGCGAGCGGTTCTGAAGTCGAGCTGATCCTCGGCGCGTACGAACGGCTCAAGGCCAAAGGCCGACGGCCGCGCGTAGTGTCGATGCCGTGCCTCGAGTACTTCGACAGGCAGTCCACCGAATACCGGAGTTCAGTACTGCCGCCGTCGGTGCGGCGAATTGCGGTGGAAGCCGCGGCCACTCAGTCCTGGGATCGATGGGTGAGTGACGGAGACGTAATCCTGGGCATCGACCGATTCGGTGAATCGGCGCCGTATCAGCGGATATACAAGGAGTTCGGCTTGACCGTTGAGGATATCGTCAAAGCCGCTTTATAACCTCTGCTGCCGCAGTTCTTCCCGAACGCACACAGGCCGATACGCCGGCCCCATCGTAGCCCGCTCCCGCGATCACGAGCGGCGGCAACCGCTGCAGCCGGTGCCGCACCTCATCCACATGCTGCCGATGCGACGCGCGATAGCGCGGCAGCCCTCGTTGCCAGTAGAAGGCTCGTGACCAGAGCGGCTCGCCACGAATACCGAGTATCGCCGCGAGTTGGGTGTGGGCTGCGGCGCCGGGATCGCCGTCTCCAAAAGCGAGATACGCGCGCAACAAGACATGCCCCGCGGGAGCTCGGCCGGGGAATTTTTGAGATGCGTAGGTACACGCGCGTAACTGCAGCGGTGCAGCCTGCGTTCTCATCGTTTCGGGGTCCACGACAAGACCTGCGCCAGTCAGTTGACTGACTTGATCGGCCCGATAGGCTAACGAGACCGTGATGCTCGCGGCATACACCACGTCCGCGAGCAGGCGCGCGTGCGGCACACCGACGGCCTCCAATAGACGGCCCGCACTATAGGCAGGCAGCGCCAGCACGACCGCGTCGGCATCGCGGGTCGAGCCGCCAGTGATCGCGAGATGCCAGCCGTTGCCTGCGCGCGTGAGCCCTGCGACGCCCTGCGCGAACCGCACCACGGCGTCGAGACGCTGCGTGAGCGCAGCCACCGGCTCGATCATGCCACCGGCGAAGCTCTGAAAGCCGGCCGACACCTCTTCGCGTCTCGCGTCGATGCCGAGGAATGTCGCGGCTCGTCCTTCGTCGATTGGCTGCAGCTCTCTGCCTGTCCATATCGACGTGCCCCGCGCCTGTTGGCTCACCACGCGATCGCCGATCTCAATTTCCCGGGCGAGCTCGGGAAGTTCACGCTCGCCCGCGAGAAACCCGTCGGGGCCACCCTCTACCACGAATCCGTCTACCGCCTCGGTCACGATCACGCCGCCAGTGCGGCGCTCGCTTTCGAGCACAGCGACCTCCATACCGGCGCGCGTCAGGTCCCAAGCCGCGGCCAAACCGGCGATACCGGCGCCGACAACGACGACCTTCACGTCCAGCCTCGCGCCGCCGCAGCATCGCGCACGACGTCCGCCACGGCCGCCGCCAGGCCGGGATCGTCGTTCAGCGAGTCAATCCGTGCGAGCTGCACGCCGAGCCGCTTGGCCAATGCCTGGCACTCGACGTCGATGTCGTAGAGGATCTCGACGTGGTCGCAGACGAAGCCGATCGGGACGAGGAGAATGGCCCGCTTGCCCGCCCGCGCGACCTCGCGCATCACCTCGCTCACATCCGGTCCGAGCCACGGCTCTGGGGTCGCGCCCGCGCTTTGATACGCAAAGCGCCAACCCTCGAGACCGAGCCGCTCCGCGACTGCTGTTGCGCTCGCCATCAGCTCGTCCGGATACGGGTCACCGCTCGCGCGAATGCGCTCGGGGAGGCTGTGCGCCGTGAATATCACTTGCACGTCCTCACGCCGCGGAAACCGCGCGAGTGCCTGCGTGACTCGTGCCGCGACGGCAGCGAGAAAATGCGGATTCGCCCACCAGCTTCGGACCAGGGTGGTTTCGATCTCACCCGTTCCGGTCGCCTCGACCAGCTTCTTCTCGTACGCGCCGATCGACATGCTGGAATCGTGCGGCGCCATGACCACACCGATCACCCGGTGGTGGCCCGCGCGCCGGATCTCCACCACGGTGTCGCGGATGTACGGATGCCAATGCCGCATGCCCACGTACACGCGAAACCGTTTGCCGAGCTCGCGACCGATCGCGGAGGCTTGCGCGCGCGTGCGCTCGAGGATGGGGGAACGTCCCCCAATGCGCGCGTATCGGGCGCGGATTTCCTCGACGAGCTGGGGCTTGGTGGCGCGGCCACCGCGGACATCCTGCAGATACGGCGCTACGTCATCGATCTTGTCGGGCCCGCCGTACGCCATGACCAGGACGGCCAGCGGCGATTGCTCAGCCATGCACGAGATCCACGACGGCCCGTACCGCCGCGACATCGGTCTCGGGAAGCACGCCATGCCCCAGGTTGAAGATGTGGCCGGGCCGACCGCCGGCGCGTTTCAGAATGTCCCGCACCTGGCGCGTTCGTTCACCGGCGGGCGCGAGCAGGGCCGCCGGCTCGAGGTTCCCCTGGATCGCGCGGTCACCGATGCGCGACCATGCGGCGTCGAGCGGGATGCGCCAGTCGACGCTGATGACGTCGCCGCCCGCGGCCGCGAAATCCTCGAGAAATGTCGCGGTTCCAGTACCGAAATGAATGAGGGGAACGCCAGCGTCCTGTGCGAGCGCGAGCGCCTTGCGGCTATGGGGGGCGACGTAGGTGCGATAGTCGTCCGGGGACAGACAGCCGACCCAACTGTCGAACAACTGCACCGCGTCCGCGCCGGCGCGCGCTTGCGCCGCCAAGAACTTGCCCACGAGGTCGGCCAGTTTGCGCAAGAGCAGGTGCCAGGCGTCCGGTTCCTGGTACATGAATTGCTTGGTCTTGGTAAAGGTGCGACTGGCGCCACCTTCGATTGCGTAACTCGCGAGTGTAAACGGCGCGCCGGCGAAACCGATCAGCGCAACGTCGTCCGCCAATTCGCGGCGGACGAGCCGCAGCGTGTCGAGCACGAACCCCAGTTCGGCTTCGACGTTGAAGGCAGGCAGGCGTTCGACATCCGACTCAGTGCGAATCGGCCGGTCGATTCTCGGTCCTTCACCGGGCGTGAAGCTGAGACCCAACCGGAGCGGCTCGAACGGGAGCAGGATGTCGGCAAACACGATCGCCGCGTCGACGCCGAGCGTGCGCACCGGCTCCAGCGTGACGCTGGCCGCGAGTTCCGGATTGCGGCACAGCTCGAGGATGGAATACTTCTGGCGAAGCTTGCGGTACTGCGGCATGTACCGGCCCGCCTGCCGCATGAACCAGACTGGAGTGACGTCGGTCCGTTCCCGACGGCAGGCGTTAAGAAACCGCAGGCGCTCTGGCGCCTCCCTCGTGCGCGATGAGAATCGTGTCGCCGTCTAACTTGACCTGATAGGTCGCGACCGCGAGGACTGGAGGCCCGCCGAGCACTTGGCCGGTCTCGAGGGAAAAGATGCCTTCGTGCCAGGGACAGGTCACGGCGCAGCGCGCCGCATCGACCGTTCCCTCGGATAGACTGGCTCGCGCGTGCGAGCAGCGGTTCGCGATCGCGTACACCGTGCCGTTGACGTTGAAGAGCGCGACCGCTTCATTCGCGGCGTAAACGCGCTTCGCGGTCCCGGGCGGCAGCTCCGACAGATTTGCGACGGGCGTGAAACCATCGGCACGCGCCGGCCGCCGTGCCAGCGCCTGTGCCGCACCGGCGCCGCCCAGCGTGTCGAGCATATCCCACAGCGACATCTGCACGCACGTGAACGTGGGCGTATCCCGCAGCGTGTAGGACGAGGCTTCGCTTTCGCGCAGCTCCATCACCAAGTCGAGAAACTCACCAGGATTGTCGCCCTCGAACGCGACGATGAACTCCTGGTCGTCGAGGCCGTAGGAATAGGTCGTGTTGAGCCGAATCGTCGGGTACTTGCGACCGACGCGGACGTGCTCGTCCATCATCCTCTGGCGCTCTGGCTTGGATAGCGCATACCAGGCGCGCGTCTTGATGAACGGATAGACGAACAAGTATTTCGCAGCGCTCGGTTGAATGACGAGGCGCTGCGCGTGATTGGGATCGGCGGGGAACTCATATATCGAGCGCCGGGTCATGGCAAGGTAGCTGTACGGGATCGAAAGGTAGCCGCCGAGATCAGTGCGGTTCAGCGCGGTCTGCAGCTCCACGAGGGCGTCGAGGTCCTCGGCTACCTGCCACAACAGGAAATCGCAGTCACCCCGAATGCCGACGAGGCCGTAGGGCCGGAGCAGGAGCCGGCCGTTATAGCGCTCGAGTGTCTCCCCGAACTCGATCTTTGCCGCGGCCTGGCGTTCGGCCGTGAGCCGGCGCCACGCGGGATCGAGCCTGTAGAAGGCGTACCGAACGACTTGACGCTTTTCTTTACCGGGAGAACTCATGAAGGACAATCTATTACGGGAGATGGGAGAACGGGGATATACCATACGGGAAACGTTAGGTGCTCTTCCCAGCTCCTTTCTCCCGCATTTCCTGCCGGTATCTCTTGACGATCAGCCAAGTCAGCCATGTGAAGATCCCGATCGGCAGAAGCACCATCAGGATGGAGCTCCAGAAGTAGATGATGTCCATGCCGTCGCCATGCAGCAGGACCAGCAGCGAAAGCATCATCGGCCGATGAAGCGCTGCAGATGGCGCAGGTAGTAGGCGAGGCCGGCGCCTAGGATCAGGAACCCGAGGCCCAACACGATCTGGTGCCGCCACAACGACCATGCGGCGAAACCGGCGCAGAAGACGATGCCCGTCGTGATCAGTACACGATGAAACGGAATCATGAATCGGTTACGCGGTCACTTTGTCGATGACCATGAGCGTCAACAAGGCGGGCAGATAGAGAATGGATACAAAGAAGAGCCGCCACGCGCGGGTGGGCGTGGCCGCCACCAGCAGCCCGGTTCCCGCGACGATGTACGCCGCCCCGAGCGCAAGAGCGCCGAAGAAATACCACTCGCCCGTGACGCCCAGCAGTGTGGGCAACAGGCTGATGGGCAAGAGCGCCATCGCATACAGCAATGCCATGCGTCCAGTGTCGCGGCCGTCTTCGTCCGTGACGCTCAGCATCCGCAAACCCCCGGCGCGGTAGTCCTCGCGATAGAGCCAGGCGAGCGCAAGGAAATGCGGCAGCTGCCACAAGAACAGGATCCAAAACAATGCGGCTACGGCCGCATTGAGGCTCCCGCCGGCGGCCGTCCAGCCGCCGACGATCGGCAATGCGCCGGGCACGGCGCCCACGAGGGTGTTGAGCGAGGTTGTGCGTTTGAGCGGTGTGTAGAGCAGCACGTAGCTCGCAAACGTCAACGCCGCCAAGACAGCCGTCAGTGGATTGACGGTTAGAGCCAGGTAACCCACGCCGACGAGCGTGATGGCGGTTGCGAACCAGATCGCGGCCGACGGGCTCAGGCGCCCCGACGGCAGGGGCCGGCGGCGCGTACGCGCCATGCGGGCATCCACGTCGCGCTCGCGGATCTGATTCCACGCGTTCGTCCCGCCGGCCACCAACGCCGTGCCGATCAGCGTATTGGCCAGCAGTACGAGATCCACCCGATCGCGAGCGCCCAGGTAGAACCCGGCGGCGGCCGTAAGAAGGACCAGCTGGGTGATCCGAGGCTTTGTCAGCTCGAGCAGCGCCCGCACTAGAAGACTTTCTCCATGATCACGGCAGTGATCAGAATCGCCGCCAGCGGCAACGGGATGATGAAGATGAGCCGCAGCCGCCAGCGTTCGAACTTGAGGTGCATGAAGAACAGGGCGACGAGCAGCGCCTTCCACACCGCCAGGAACAGCAGGAGCAGCAGCTTCACGTTGCGCGACAGCGGCAGCTCGAACGCCAGCGCCACCTCGGCGACGGTGAGCACGAACAGATACAGCCAAATCATGACATAGTTCGGCCGCTTGTGCGCTGCCGTCGACGGAGTTGAGCTCGTTGCAGTCATGAGCGGGCCTCAGATCAGGTAGACGATCGTGAACAGAATGATCCAGACCAGATCGACAAAGTGCCAGTACAGCCCGATCACTTCGATGCCACGATAATCCTGCGGCGAGTATTTCTCGGGCAGCACTTTCGTAATGTACAAGTAGGTCATGCTGATCACGCCGCACGTCACGTGGAAGCCGTGGAAGCCGGTCATGGTGAAGAACGACGACCCGTACAGCCCTGCGACCGCGGCCCCGTACTTGGCCGCGTCAGCCGCGGCGTGCTCGGCCAGGAGCGAGCCCTCGCGATAACCGGCCGGCGTAAAGCCGTGGCCGACCAGCTTGATGTATTCGACGACCTGCACGCTCACGAACGCCGCGCCGCAGAGGATCGTCACCAGCAACCAGAACTTCAGTCCGCCGTCCCGGAGCGTCTTTCCGGGAACGGGCCGCAGGAAGTACTTCTTGCCATCCTGAATTGCGGCGTACGCCTTGACCATCGCCACCGACGAGCAGATGAGCAGGAAGGTGTTGACGGCCGTGAGCGGTACGTTCAACACCGCTCCTGGCTTGGCCCACTCGCCGGGCGCCCCGAAGCGAAGAATGATGTACGACCCTATCAGGGCGGTGAAGAACATCACGTCGCTGGCGAGGAAGACCCACATCCCCAGCTTGCTGCTGTAGACCCCCGACCCCGGCTCCGCCGGGTAGGGTGGCCGCATCTGATCGAGCGTCTGCGTCGCGTGCGTCATCGCGTTCCCCCTTTCCCCGGTTAGTGGCCGGCCGGCACGGGCGCCGGTACCGGATCGCGGTCAGTGGGCAGCTTGGTGTACTGCGGCAGATAGTCCTTGTCGCCGGCTTCGGGTGCGCTGAACTCGTAGGGGCCGCGATACACGTTGGGCACCTTCTCCCAGTTGCCGTGTGGCGCAGGATTGGGCAACGACCATTCGAGGCCGTTGTCGTCCCACGGATTCTGCGGCGCCTTCTTCCCGAACTTGAGACTCCACAGGAAGTTGAACGCGAATAGGAACTGAACGGCGAACAGCGCGAACGCCGAGTAGGAGATGAACTCGTTGAGCGGCTGCTGCGGCTTCAGAAAGTTGTAAATCGTCGGATCGTAGATGCGCCGCATCTGGCCGCCCATCCCGATGATGTGCATCGGGAAGAACGTCATGTTGTAGAAGACGAACGTGAGCCAGAAGTGCACCTTCCCGAGCCGCTCGCTCATCATCTTCCCGAACATCTTCGGGTACCAGTACGTCATCGCCGCGAACAACGCGAACAGCGAGCCGCCGAACAGCACGTAGTGGATGTGGGCGACGATGAACTGCGTGTCGTGCAGCGGAATGTCGACCGGTGTCGCCGCCATGTAGATGCCCGACAACCCACCGATCGTGAACATCGACACGAACCCGATCGCGTTCATCATCGGCACGTGGAAGCGGAGGTTGCCGCGCCACATCGTGCCCATCCAGTTGAACACCTTGACCGCCGAGGGCACGGCGATGAGCAGCGTGGACACCATGAACGTCGACCCCAGGGTCGGGTTCATGCCGCTCATGAACATGTGGTGGCCCCACACGATCCAGCCGAGGAACGCGATCCCGATGATGGCGAACACCATCGAGTGATAGCCGAAGATCGGCTTGCGGCTGCCGTTGGCGATGATGTCGGAGACCATACCCATCGCCGGCAGGATCAGGATGTAGACCTCGGGATGGCCGAAGAACCAAAACAGGTGCTGCCACAGGAGCGCCTGGCCGCCCGCCGCCGGATCGAAGAAGTGCGTGCCGAGGACGTTGTCGAACAGCAGCATGATCGCGGCGCCCTGCAGCACCGGCAGCGCGAGCACGCCGAGGATCGCGGTGATGAACAGGGCCCAGACGGACAGCGGCATGCGGAACCAGGTCATCCCGGGCGCGCGGTGGTTGATGATGGTGGTGATGTAGTTCAGCGAGCCCATCACCGACGACAGGCCCAGCACCACGATCGAGATGCACCACAGCATCTGGCCGACGGTCACGCCGGAGAGATCGGGACGCGCCGCGAGCGGCACGTAATTCGTCCAGCCCGAGCGAATCGGCCCGTTCGGGACGAAGAAGCTCGCCGTCATGATCAGGCCGGCGAGCAGCGCCGCCCAGAACGACCACATGTTGATGCGCGGGAACGCCATGTCGTGCGCGCCGATCTTCAGCGGAATCAGGAAGTTGGCGTAGACGCCCACGAGCAGCGGCATGATGGCGAAGAACACCATGAAGGTGCCGTGCATCGACACCAGTTGGACGTAGTACTCGGGCAGGATGTGACCGTCCGAGACCATCGTTTCGGGCAGAAGACCGCCGCCGGGCATCGGCTTCGCCGGGAAGCCGAGCTGCCAGCGGATCTGCATCGCGAGAATCCCGCCCACCAGCAGGAAGAACAGGCTGACGAACAGGAACTGAATACCGATGATCTTGTGGTCCGTCGAGAAGATGTATTTGCGCCAAAAGCTCATCGGCGCGTGATGGGCATCTCCTCCCCCGTGCGCGTGCGGCTGCGCGTGCGCGACGCTCGTCATTCGGTTCCTCCCGCCGCCTGCTGGGCGACCCAGGCCTTGTATTCATCGGGCGTGTGCACGAACACGCGCGCCCGCATCCGGTAGTGCCCCATGCCGCACAACTCGGCGCAGCCAAGCTCGAACTCGCCGGTCTTGGTCGCCTCGAACCAGGCCGTGATCTGCATGCCGGGCACGGCGTCCTGCTTCAGACGCCACTCCGGCACAAAGAAGGAGTGGATGACGTCCTCCGACGTCAGCTCGACGGCGGTCGGCTGGTTGACGATCACATGCAGCTGGTTGCGGACGGTGAAGTCGTCGCTCGTCCCGAGCTTTTCGTCCGGACCCGGATAGGTGACCTGCCATTCGAACTGCTTGGCATGGACGCCGAGCCGATAGGCATTGGGCGGCACGCTCTTCTTATCCTTGATCAGCACCCAGTAGTGATTGCTGATCAAGCCGAGCGCTACCATGGTCACGGCGGGGATCGCCGTCCAGATCACTTCCGCGCGCGTCGAGCCGTGCGTGTAGAACGCTTTCCGGCCCGGACGCCCGCGGTAGCGGATCACGAACGTCACCAATCCCACCTCCACGAGCACCAGGGCGATTCCCGTGATGATGAGAATCGCCGTGAATAGCCCGTCGATGGGACCGGCGAACGTCGAGCCTGCGTCGGGAAGCCACCAACGCATGCGATGTCTCCTCGCGCTTAGTGCGCGGCGAAGGTGAAGTTAGCCGTCTTCGTTTCGGTGCCCGCGATCGTCACGGTCGCCGTCTGAGTGCCGAACTTCTCATGCCAGGCCTCAATCGTATACGTGCCGGGCGGCAGGCCGCTGATCGTGAAGCTGCCGTCTTCCTTGGACACTGCATAGAACGGATCGGGCCGTACACCGAGATAGGCGTGCATCCAGCCGTGCACGTTGCACTCGAGGTTCACCATCACCTCGGGCGCTGTGAACGGAGGCCGCGTCGTCTTCATGCCGGCAGTCGGCTGGCTCACGTTGAACGGCCGGTTGGCTTTGGCGATCGCCTTGATGTTGTGCAGGACCGGATCGGAGTTGTCGATCTCGAACGGCTGGCCCACCATGATCCCGAAGACATGCGGGTGATAGCGGCAGCCGCTCTGGTTGATGACGACGGGCGTCGTGGGCGGCGTAAACTTCTGTCCGGCGGGAACACCCGACTTCACGTAGACGAACACGTTGGCGAGCGCGTTGGCGGGACCGGCCACAACGTTCTCTTCGGTCGGCGTCGTCGTGTACTTCGACTTGCACGCCGCCTCTTCGCTCATGTCGATCGTCGGATTCTTGGGTGCCGTACCGGTGAACTTGATCTTGCCGCTGATCGTTCCGCCGGCGGCCGAGCTCGCGGCTGGGGCCGCCGGCTCATTCGTCGGAGCGGCTGTCGGTGGAGCCGCAGGAGCGGCCGAGCTCTGATTTCCTTTGCTGCACACGGTGAGCAACAGCATGCTGCCCACCACGCTGAAGATTCTGCCTTTCATTGCTGCCTCCGGTATGAAGTCTTCTGTTGCGCCCGCCAAACCACGAGCATGCCCAATCCCAACGTGAGCACCATGGCGAGCACCGGCGAGATGAACACCCGGGCCGGCACCGGTTCGTCGAGGGCGAGGAAATACCAGGTACTGATGGCCATGCGCGTGCCGTGCTCCCCGTTCGACCCGTCCCAGGCAAAGAACGCCACAGGAATAGCACGGCCGGTCCGCAACGGAAGCTGATTGCCTGTGTCGGGCGAGGCAAGTGCGCGTGTGAAGACGACCCGCCACTCGCCGGCATCGTAGACCGCCTGCGTGGCAATCCCACCGCCGGGGCCCGTGATCGGATCAAACCGGTCAATCCCGCGGGCCAGTCCAGCCGTCGCGAGCGTCCGGGCGCTGCTCGACCATCGCCACTGATAGACCGGGGCGTTGGGACTTCCCATGAGGAAATACGGGCGTTCCATGCCTGTCGGAATGGAAACCGGGAACTGCACGGCGAGCTGATCGGGCCAGAGTGCCGGCTGCTCGCGCGCCGAGTCGTCCGCGAGCGCGGTGAACACGCGCCCAAGATGCGCGAGCCAGGCGGTATCCGGACTCTGCGAGCGGTCGTCCCACACGACGCGAAGCGCGATCGAATCGGCGGTGTGAACGGCTTTCACCCATACGCCGCTGACTGCCGGTGCGAACCAGCGCTCCTTGTGGATGACCTGGCCGACGAGCGGGAACCAGTAGTCGTCGATGGCCGACCAGGCGGAGTCGTCCGGCGCGTGCGGCAGCGCCTTGGTCAGCGGTGCATGAATGACGTCTCGGACGACAGGCGTCTCCGTTGGAGACAGGCTGCGCACGTACTGGGCGAGGCGCCACAGTTGCTCGTCGGTCAGGAACTTCTGGTCCAGGAGATCGCTGAATGACGGCATCGG
Organism: Gemmatimonadales bacterium; assembly: GCA_036558345.1. GTDB lineage: Bacteria > Gemmatimonadota > Gemmatimonadetes > Gemmatimonadales > GWC2-71-9 > 20CM-2-65-7. The sequence goes on from DATBFV010000044.1 coordinate 24,375, forward strand.
CGTGCCATCCAGGCCGGTGCGCAGTCGGTGGTAAATGTCTTCGACCGTGCCGCCGCCATTGAATCGCCAATTCTCGTGCAGGTTGGCAGCGAACATGGGGTGGCCGGCGTCATCCTTGAGCGTCGGCGCCGAGGGACCGTTCCCGCGGCCCTGATCGCCGTGGCACTTGCGGCAGCCGATGGAGTCGTAGAACTGGCGCCCGACTTTCAGCGCTTCAGCGCCCGAGCCGCCGCCGGGCGCGCTACCGAAGGTGATCGGCTGTGGCCGCTGCGTCGTATCGGCAAAGAACGACGAGAAGGTTTTGATGTACGCCACGACGTCGCGGCGCTGCCGGTCCGAGAGCCGCGTCTTCCATCCCGGCATCGCCGTACCCGGCAACCCTTCATCTATAGAGCGCAGCAGGTCGGCGTCGGTCGGAAGCTGGCCGCTTGGCGTCGAACGGATCTGGTAGATGGCGCCGGTGAAGTCCCGCGGCGGGGGAATCATGTGCGTGGCGCCCGGGCCGTCACCGGCGCCGTTGTCGCCGTGGCAACCGGCGCACCACTTGGTGTAGACCTGTTTGCCGGCCGTCGTGTCCTGGACAGCAACAAGCGTCAGAAGCAGTAGCGCGGGGATCACTTGCTGCCCCCCCCCTCCGCGCTCACTTCCCAGGTCCTCGGCTTCCACCCGGTCTGGTCATAGAGGAACAGCACCACAGACCAGATCTCGTCTTCAGTCAGGAATTCTTCCCACGCCGGCATCGCCGAATTCCACGGCGTCCCTTCGCGCGGCAGTCCCGGGCCGCCCTTCGCGATGCGCCAGAAGACAAAACTTTCGGTCAACTGCGCGATGGTGCCGTTGTCCTGGAAATTCGCGGGAAGCGGATTGAGACCGGATGCGAAGTGGCCTTGTCCGTCGAGATGGTCGCCGTGGCACGGCACGCAGTTTTGGTAGTAGACGCGATGCCCGACGGCGATGTGCTCCGCCATGTTGCCTTGCCGGCGCAACGGGTTCTCGAGTCCCACGAGCGTGATCGTCTTGCCGCGGAAGGTGATCTGCGAGGGCGGCGCGGGGTGAATCGAGCGGAGATTGGGCGGAGCGGCGACACTCGCCTTGACCTGGCTGTAGGTGAGGCAGCCAACCATCAGCGTGACCACCGCCAGCAGCACGGTGCGGACCATCTTGAGCCGGGGCTGAATCAGCACTTCATGCAGCGGCTCCTTGAATGTGGTCCATCGCGACTCGTCGTCGCTGACCCAGATCAGGATGCCGACGAGCACGGTCGCCATGTACTGCAGCACGACACTCTTCGGCACGATGGCGCTGCCGGGCAGAACCGGAATCACGAACTCGACGACGAGAAATGCTACGACGAACAGGCCAACGGCCTGCCAGAATGGATGTTTGAGGTAGGCTCTCACTTGTGACTCGCCAGGAACTGCACCAGCGCCTCGAGCTGCTCGCCGGTCAACTGATGGCCGAACGTTTTTGGCATCACGCCTTTGAACTTTTCGTAGCCTTTCGCGGTCTTCGCGTCAGGCAAGAGAATCGATTCGCGGATCAGGTTGGCCGATAGCCGGGAGCCGGCGTGGGTCAAGTCGGGACCGATCTTCCCGCCTTCCCCGTTGACCGTGTGGCAGGCGGTGCAGCCGGCGCCGCGGATGATCGTCATGGGATCAGTCGAACCGTTCGCGATGCCGGGGCCGCCGGAAGACGCCGGAGGAGCGCCGGAGGACGCCGTAGCGGACGCCGGCGGAATATCTGATGCGCTGACGTCTACGGTCCCGCCATTCGATTCGAGGAACGCGACGAGCGCCCAGATCTGCTGCGGCGACAGAACGCGACCCATCTCCGGCATGATCGGCTCATACCCCTGCACCACATATGCCTTTGGAGTGGTGAGCGACTCGTAGATGTAGGCTTTGCAATCCTTGCCGGCTTCGCGCTTGCCGCAGCGCGCGCCGATCGGTCCTTGTCCCTTTTCGTCCGTCAACAAATTCGGCGCGCGGGTGCCGAGGCCGTGGCATGCGGTGCAGCCGCCGGCGCCGTGATAGAGCTGGTCTCCGGCGCTCGCGAGCTGCTCGGGCGTAACGTTGGCGCCGAGGGAGAGCGCATGCGGCACCTCGGACTGCACCTGCGGGATCTTGTTCGCGATCAGCGTATAGAGCGCGAGTGTCCCGACGACGACGCCGATGATCCGGAGGTTAGTGGCCCACATGCGGAGCCTCCACGGTGGAAGGCACGAACGTCGATTTCTCCGCCAAACCGCCAAGCCAGAAGATGAAGCCCACCAGCGAGAGGAAAATCAGAACGCAGGTACTGATCATGATGGCGGCGTAGCCCAGGGCTGGAGTCGCGGCGTACGGCGTCGTGTCTTGCATGACCTGCCACACGTGCCAGTGCTGGCGAATGCCGCTGCGGGCGAATCCCATGAGTCCCATGAGCCACGTGAACGTGACCGCCAGGATGAAGAGGGCGTACTGCGAGCGCGGCGGCATCTTGCCCCATTGGATCGCCCCGAGGGATTGCGCACCCCGGGCCATCAGCACGTCCAGGATCGTCACGAAGACGATGCATGCGAGCACGGCCCCGACCTGGTACACCGAATAGCCGATGCGGACGATTGCCTCGACGAAGTAGCCGCGGATTCCGAAGAACAGCACAATCGCGGCCGCGATGATGAACATCGCGCCCTGGATGCGCGTGCCGGTCTGCGCCCACGGGACGACCTGGCGGATATTCGCGCGACGATACAGCAGGAACGACAGGAACGTCGCCAGAATCATGAGATTCACTGCGGTGTTCTTGGCGCTCATGACGCCCAGCGCGCCGAGCAGCGGATGGTGCGAGCCACCCATCGCGGCCAGTTCGCGCGAATCCGCGATCATGGTGTGCGGCGTGCCCCAGACCAGTGCGCCGAGGACCAGCACGACGAGCAACCACTTGGTGTAAGGCCGGTAGCGCTCAGAGCCGGGGATTCGGCCCATGCCGACCCACAGATAGTAGTTGCCAGTCAGGAACAGCACCGCGATGAGGAAGGCCTGGATCACCCACAGCCAACTCATGAAGCCGCCCATCATCGTGATGCCCATCGACTGGTCGTACTGATAGATCTCGCGGCCCAGCCAGTAGCCGGCGAACGGCAAGACGATCAGCGCCGACATCGCGATGAAGTTGCCGACGTAGCCCATCCAGTCGTAGTGTGCGCGCTCTTCTTCGGTTCGAGACGCCAGGAAGCGATAGCTCGCATACGCGCCGACGATCGCGCCGCCGAACACCACATTGCCGATCAGGCGGTGGATGTTGATCGGCATCCAGGTGTGGTTGAGAATCGCGTGCCAGATCTTGATCGTCGCCGGTGAGGTTTCGGGCGTGATGTCGCGCGGCGGCGTCATCATGTAAGTGAGCCACGAGTCGGCGATGAACATGACGATCGTGCCCCAGACGTTCAGCAGGATGCCCAGGCACCAGTGCACGATCTTCGAACGGCCGTACTTCCACCGATCCCAGCCGTAATAGTAGAGATACAGCGTGAACGATTCGAAGAAGAACAGAGCCGCATACAGCCACATCGACGGGCCAAAGATCCGCGTCAAATAGGCCCAGAGCGGCTGGTACAACGTCGCCAGCATGAACACGAGCAGCGCGCCCCAGATCGCCGTCGCGCTATAGGCGATCAGGAGGAGCCGCGTGAATTCCTTGGAGAGCCGGTCGTAGCGCTGATCCTTGCCGAATATGCCGATGCCCTCGGCGACGACGGCGAAGATCGGCACGCCGAGCACGAATGCCGCGAACATGAGATGGATCTCTGCCGTGATCCACACGGCCGCGCGACTTCCGATGAAGGGAAAGTCGCGGTACGCGCTCGCCGTGTCGGCAACTGCCTGCAGAACCATCATTGAGCGAAGAAAGGCTTCCGTTTCGAGAAATCGACCGGCATCGCGTTCCGGATCTCCGTCAACAGCTCAGGCGTGACTTCGTGCAAGCCGCGCTCGCGCGCCCAATCTTCGACGCGTCTCGTGACGACGCCGCGCACGAATGAGGGAATGCGATCGAGCCGCGACCGCGCCTCCGGGGACCAGGTGAGCGCGGGAGGGAAATCACTGCCGTAACTGACCGTCGCCGGCTCGAGCACTGCGGCGCCCTGCGGTTCATAGACGCACGAAGGATCTGCGGCGAGTACGTCGTCCTCGAGCGCGAACGCGCGCGCGCGACATCCGCCGCAGAGCTTTTGGTATTCACAGCGGCCACACTTCCCCCCCAGCTCCCCTTCGCGCAGCTGCCGGAACAACGAAGCGTTGCGCCAGATCTCGCCGAAACTCTGCGTCCGCAGGTCGCCCGCGACTTCGGGGAGATAGGGACACGGCGTGAGTTTGCCGTCGGGCGTGATGCGGCAGTACTGCGTGCCGCAGGGACAGCGCGTTTGATAATTCAGGATTGAGGAGTCGGGATCGAGGATGTGGACGTGCCGCATGAAGTGCGGCGCGCACTTGGCGCGAATCATCATCTGCCCGCGATACTGCTGCTGCCAGCGCGCGAGATCCGCGAGAACGGCTTCGTACTCGGCCGGCGCCAGATCGGACAACCCTGCGCCGCGGCCGGTCGCCACGAGGAAGTAGCAGTTGAACGCCACGGCGCCCTGCTCCGCCGACCACTGCGCCAGCCGCTCCAGCTCGGCGCGATTGCCCTTGGTCGCCGTGGTCTGGATGATGAAGTCGATCTCCTGAGCACGCAGCCGCCCCAGCGCCGCGACAGTGTCGTCGAGCGAGCCTTTGCCGTGGCGGAAGTTGTCGTGGTAGCTGGGCCTGAGCGAGTCGATTGACACCGCGACGCCACGCACCCCGGCCGCCTTGAGCGCGGTGATGCGCTCGTCCGTCAGCAGCGTCCCGTTCGTTCCGACGACGACCGTCGCTCCCTGGTTCGACGCGTACCCGGCGATCTGCGTGAGATCGTGTCGCAGCAGCGGTTCGCCGCCGGACAAGATGATCATCGGTGCCGGGTTCAGCGCGACCAGCTCATCCACAATCCGCAAGCACTCGCCCGTCTCGAGCTCCGACGTCGCACTCTCGTGCGGTCCGGCCGAGATGTAGCAGTGGGCGCACTCCAGGTTACAGCGCCGCGTGAGGTTCCAGGCGACGACGTGAGGAACGTAACTCACTGCAGCAATTTCTCGACCGCGCGTTTGGCTTCTTCGGGAGTCACCGTCTTCATGTCCACGGGACACTTCTGCATCTTGTCTTCGATGTCGCGGATGGGGCAGCGCGTGATCCCCTGCGCCTTCGCTTCCTCTATAAAGGCCCGCATCTCGGGAGAGAGCGCGTCTTTCCCCTCGGCCTCGGCCCGGATCTGCTTGGCGCGCAGCTCGGTGAACATCACCATCATGGTGTCGATGTCGAACTCGTCGGCTTCGATCATCGCCTGCTTGTTGTTGTCCATCACTGCGGTGGTTACGCGCCAGATGTCGTGATTCCTGGCGAACCGCTCGACGGTATTGCGCGCGAGCGGGCGGGCGATGAGCGGCACGAGCTGAAGCCGTTGCCAGCTCTCTTCCGTCCAGACGATCGGGTCGGTCGCGACCCGCGGGCGCGTTGAAACCGCGCCCGTGACCGGGCATTTGACCTCCACCACGGGTACCAGGGGCTCGGTGTCAGCATCGTGACCCTGAACCTTGGTGGCTTTCATCTGTTCCGTGGCCTTCACCTCGGCGAGCGCGATCTCCTCGGCGCTGCCGATGCCCATGATGAGCTGCATGTGCGTGGGCAGGAGCTTCTGGATCGCCTCGTCCAACCATTTGTTCGTCACGGTAGGAGGCGGGCCGCCGTTGCCCGTCTTCTCGAGCACGTACTCCTCGACGGCGCGACGCGCGATCCCCTGCGCAAACGGCGGCACCCGCAGAATCCGCACCTCGGCTTCCGGCGCCCAGGGCAGACCTGCCTGGCCATCTTCTTCAATCCACGGAATGTCCTCGGGCCGGACGCCGACCACGCCCACCAACAAGACGCTGCACGGCGCCAGCCTGACGAGGTTTTCAGACTGCGACCCGAGCTCGGTGCTCTCGATGCGATGCGCGCCGTGGCGGCCGAGCACGAGCAGTGTCGGCTTGATCTCCTCGGCCCACTGCATGATCACCTGGAACGGCTTGCCGATGAGGATCTGTGTCTTGAGCGGCACGTCCGGGAATTGCTGGGCCATCACCTCGGCACGCTTCAGGTTCGCCTGGCAGAGCTTGAGCAGTCCCTTGTCGATGATGTTGTTGTGCAGCTCTTCCTGCTCTTCGAACTTGAACACCTTCGATGCCTGATACGACAGCACGTCCTTGATGTTGTGGAAGACGACGTGGTGGTATTCGACGTCGAACGCGCTGCAGACGTACAAGGACGCGCTGAACTCGTGCGCGAGCTCGAGCGCCGCTTTCATCGCCTTATAGCTGTACGACGAGCCGTCGACGCACACCAGGAAGCGCCCGCCGGTGAGCGGCTGCTGATCGCGAACGATCAGCACGTCTTTCTCGACGCCGCGTAACACGCGAGCCGCTACACCACCGAGCTGCGAAAACTGTTGCCGCCCCAGACCGTGCGCACCGATCGCGAGCAGATCGTACTGCCGACCAGACGAACCCACGAGCCGGGCTGCGCTGTCTTCATCCTCCGCGACGATTCGTCCATTCTCGCCCAATTTCACATCGGAACGGACCTTGTCCCCGCCGTCGTAACCCGCGGCCCGATTGGGGTCGAACCCGATGAGACCGGGCAGCCGGCCGGCGCCGCGGTTCACTTCATTGACGATTTCCTCGTAGTTGATGCCTTCGAGCAATTGGCGGGTGAGCGCCACGCCCGCGGCCTCACAGCGCTTGCCGAGTTGATCGAGAAAGCTGTCGGCAATGAGCTGCAGCCCTTTTTCGATCAGTTTGTCGTGGATCTTGCGCTGTTTCTTGATCTCGTCGGGAGTCTGGAACTGCGCGGGAAGGCCGGTTTCGAGCTGGCGGAAGCGAACATCGTGGAGGCGGGCGGCGTAGACATGGTTCCCTGTGATCCGTCCGCCGGCCTTGCGACACATCTCGATCGCGCGATCCACCGCCCAATCGGAGTGCTGCGAGTTGTCGACGGGAACGAAAATCTCGCGGTACACCACTACCTCCCCGAGTGACGCCGCTCGAGCGGACTAAACTCTAGATGTCGGTGTGGATGCCGTCAGAGTTAAGGGATATGCAGACGCGTCCTGATGCTGTCAAGGAACTTGTTCACAAGCGCCGGGGACGATTTGCGCACCCGCTTCGTTCCAAACGGTAATGGCATCGACGGGACAACTATCGCAGGCGCGGAGCAGCCGCTCGCGCTCCACGGCGCCGGGATTCACGAAGATTGCAGTGCCGGTGTCGTCGAGCACGAAGGCTTCCGGTGCTTCCGTAATACAGTCGCCGAATCCGACGCACAGCGTGCGATCGATGCGGACCCTGAGCTCACCGATCGTCCGTTCTTCGAAATCGCTCACATCCCCTCGAGGCCGAGCTCGGCGCGCGCAGTATCCATGATCGCCGGAGTGATCTCGGTGATGCCGCGCTCGCGCGCATAGTCGGCGTAAATCTTCTTCACCATTCCGCGCACGAAGCCGGGCACACGTGCCAGCCGGTCTTGTGCGTCCGTCGACCAGGAAGGACTGCTCGTCACATGGGTGCGGACCATCTCAAAGGGTTCGGCGGGAACGGTCCGTCCACCGATCTCAACGCCGAGGGAGGAGACGAGCTGCGTCTCCATGGGATTCGTCAGCATCGCGACCACGCGGCCGCACTTGGGGCATTTGAACGTTGCGGCGAGCGTGCCGTCACCGGGCAGCTCACGTTCGGCAAACGCCATCTGCTGATCGCACTCGACGCAGAGGAACTTCACAATGTGCGTCCGAGCGCAGACCAGGTGTCGGGTGTCGGGTGCCAGGGGATTCTGGCAATCACCGGAACTCCAAACTCGCGCGCGAGATCATCGCCGGCGGAGCCTTTGAGCTCGCCTCCGACCATGTTCTCCACGATGCCGAGCAGCGCCGAGCCCCGGTCGGCGGCCGCGCGCATCGCGCGGCGTACCGCTTCCCGCGACTCAGGGGTAGGGATCGTGACCGTGAGGACCGCGGGTGGAGCGCCCAGGAGATCGCACAACTCGAGATAGCGCTGCATCCCCGGAGGGAGATCGAGCAACAGCAGATCGAGGACCCCCCATTCGACATCACCCAGAAACTCGCGCAGCGCCGATGCTTCCATGGCACCGCGCCACACGAAGCTCTCGGCGCTCGGTCCCTTGAAGGCAAGGGGTGCGCCGTCATCCAGGAACTGTCCCATCGATACGTACTTCACACCATCCAGACCGATGGCGGGTGGGCGCGTGGCCGGGGAAGCCTGCAGAAGAGCCGGAATCGTCGGTCCATTCAAATCGGCATCCAGCACACCAACGATCCGGCCGGACCGGGCCACGGCGCGGCCCAGGTTCGCGGTCACATAGCTCTTACCAACCCCCCCCTTGCCGCTCATCACCGCCACGATCCGCCGGACCCCCGCCAGGCGCTCCGCCACGCGCTGGCGCTGGGCGCCGATCTGGGCCGCGAGACCGGACCGGTCGGGATCGGTGAGCTGATGGTAGGTGCGCATGGGGGAACGAAAAGATGCGCTATTGGGCACAACGACGCTAATTTCCACTCATGATCGAAGGCCTCAAACAAAAGCTTCAGGCCGAGGTCGAACGCCTGAATCACGAGATTTCATTCGTGCTGCCGAAGGAGATCGAGAAGGCGCGCGCGCACGGCGACCTGCGCGAGAACTCCGAATACAAGGCGGCGCTCGAGCGCCAGCAATTCGCCCAGGCGCGCGTGCATCACTTGCGGCTGCGGTTGTCGAAGCTCTCCGATGTTCGCGAGCAGGATATCCCGCGCGATCGCGTCGGGTTTGGGTCGCGCGTGACCGTCGAGGATCTCGATACGAAGAAAAAGGAAGTCTACGCGTTGACGCTCGGAGAATTCATCGAGGGGGAAGATGGGAATGAAGAGATGCCGGTCTCCATGGCATCGCCCCTAGGGAAGGCGCTGCTCGGCGGAAAAGTCGGCCAGAAAGTCGACATCACACTCCCGATGGGCAAGCGCAAACTCAAGATCGTGAGCTTGGCTACGGTCCACGATCTTGCGGAACGGCAGTCGTGACCTAGACGTGCCCTTGACTAAAACCTTTTCGTGATGTCACTTAGACCGCCGAACGAATGATCAACCCTTGAGCGAGGCCCGATGAAGACGCGTTTCTGGACCGCTACGGCGGTCTTCTTGCTTTTCGTCCCTCCCGGCCTCGCTGCCCAGGCCGATCCGGACCGTCCGGTCGCCGGGGGCGGCAGCATCCCGGCCGGGTGGCACGTGCGTACGGAGCCCAACCGCCAAACCGGCCAGCCCGCACCGCTCGACAACGTGAAGTTCACGAGCATGGGTGACGGCCTGCACACCACCGTCGGACCGGCGGCGATCTACTGGCGCGACCGGGACACGATCTCGGGCAACTACCACGTCGTCGCCAAGATGACGCAGATGAAGAATCCGGCCCATCCCGAGGCGTTCGGCATCTTCATCGGCGGCAAGAGTCTCGCGGACTCGGGTCAGACGTACACGTACTTCCTGGTCCGCCCGATCGACGGGATGTACTCGATCCGGCGCCGCACCGCCTACATGACCCGGCCGACGGCCATCGTCGAGTGGACGGCGAGCGACGCCGTCACGAAGGCCGACGCGAACGGCAGCGCCATGAACGAGCTCAGCATCCAGGTCCAGGGCGGCAAGGCCAAGTTCATGGTGAACGGCAAAGAGGTCTACACCGGCGACGCCGCGAACCTCGACGTGAATGGGGTGGTGGGATACCGGGTCAATCACAATCTTGACGTCCATTTGGGGGCGCTCGGAATTCACAAGATGTGACCGCGATCAACCCCTCAGCAGACGACGATCCGTTTTCGTTCACGCCGTTCACGCGGCATCCGTTCTTCACGTACGTCAACCGCTGGGTCCTGGAGCGGGTCATCTGTCCCGGACGCCAGGTGATCGTGGACCTGGGGTGTGGCCCGGGTGCCGTCACGCAGCTGATCCTCGAGCGCACGAGCGGGCAGCAGCCCCCTCCCCACGTCATCGGCGTCGATCCGTCGCCGTCCGCGCTCGCCAAGGCTCGAGCCGCCATCTCATCCAAATGGGCGGAGTTCAAGCAGGGCAGCGCGGAGTGGCTGTCCAAACTGGTCAAATCCGCAGACGCCGTCGTCTTTCTCAACGCGATTCATCTCATGCCGGACAAGCTGCAAGTGTTGAAGGAAATCCGGCGCGTGTTGACGCCAGGCGGGCTGCTCGCATTCAACAGCACCTTTTTCAACGGCGCTTATGTCGAGGGCACGAGCGGCTTCTGGCGCCGCTGGGTCGTGCGCTCGGTGCAGGCGCTGCGGGAGAAGGGGATGGACGTCAAGCACGACAGCCACGCCGCTGCGATGCAGTGGCTGTCGCCGGATCAATACGCCACGGCGTTGCAGGAAACCGGCTATCGCGCGACGACGGTCGAGCTGCTGCGAATCGACATGACGCGCCAGGCGCTCATCGATATCGGCAACTTTTCGTTGTTCATCGAGGGCGCGCTCCCGGGTGTGCCGCTCGAGGAAGGCGCGCGTGCGCTCGCGGTCGGCCTCGAGCGCACGATGGACGAGCTCAAGGTGGACTCGTGCCCGCGCTACTGGTTGGAAGTGGTCGCCGAGGCAGTGTAACGGAGCACGAGGAACACGGCGACGGCGATTCTGCGACGCGTCGCGGTCACGCAGGATCGAGAACGAATTGGAGCCGAGCGTGCGCCTGCCGCAGCGCCGCCTCGACTCGCGCCGGGTCGTCGCCACGCGCAAAGATGAACCCGGGATAGCGCGATCCTTCCGGAAACGGCACGAGCTGCTCCCCCGGATGCGCCGTGATCTGCAC
>DATBFV010000045.1:0-18441 GCA_036558345.1 Gemmatimonadales bacterium
ACAATGATGTCTTTGACCTTCTCCTCGAGCTGCTTCATGTCCATTGCCATGGGTAACCCTCAGCGAAGGTTCACATCACCATCCCGCCATCGACGACTATGACCTGTCCCGTAATGTAGCTGGCCAAGTCGGAGGCGAGAAAGAGGACGGCGGACGCGATATCGGGGCCTTGTCCGAGCCGTCCCAGCGGAATGTTGTCCTGAAAGTACTTCTTGGCTTCTGCGGAAATGCCCTTCGTCAGCTCAGTCTCGATATAGCCGGGCGCGATGGCATTCACCAGCACGTTGCGGGAGGCTAGCTCCTTGGCGATCGACTTGGTGAAGCCGATGACCCCGGCCTTGGACGCGGCGTAATTGGATTGCCCCTTGTTGCCGTTCAATCCGACGACGCTGGTAATGTTGATGACCCGGCCCCAGCGGCGCTTGATCATCCCCCGCGCCGCGTACTTGGTCATCAGAAACGTCCCCTTCAGGTTTGTGTCGACGACCGAATCCCAATCGGCTTCGGTCATCAGGAACAGCAGCGTGTCCTTCGTGAAGCCGGCGTTGTTGACCAGCACGTCGATCTGCCCGAAGTCCTTCTCTACCGCCTTCGCGAACGCCTCGACCTGGGACGCGATCCCCACGTCGCAGGCATATCCGCGCGTGCCCTCCCCGAGGGCGCTCGCCGTTTGCTCCGCGGCCGCGCCGTCGCGCGAGCAGAGGGCGACCTTGGCCCCCGCGTCGAGAAACGCGCGGCAAATGTCGTGACCGATCCCCCGCGTCCCGCCCGTGACGAGCGCGACTTTTCCCGTGAGGTCGATGTGCGTGCGAGTCCCGCTCTGCACCGCTGGGTCTATTACCGCCCGTCGAGCCATAGTCACGCTGCTTCCATGAACCTGGTCACCTCATCCGCCGTCCCCAGGCTGACCACGTTCGCTTCGGGTATGATTCGCTTCAAGAGACCCGCGAGCACGGCTCCCGGGCCGGTTTCCACGAAGCGCGCGCCGTCGCCTCCAATGCGTGCCGCGTGCTGCATGCATTCTACCCACCGGACGGGCGCCGTGAGCTGGTCCGAGAGCAGCCGGCGCGCCCGACCGGCGTCTTTCACCGCTTCCGCGGTCGCGTTGGCGATCACGGGAAACTGGGGATCGGCGAATTCGGCGCGCTCGAGGGCGAGCTGCAGATGATTCTTGGCCGGACCCATCAGCGGCGAGTGAAACGCGCCGCTGACCTTGAGCGCAATGACGCGCTTCGCGCCGCGCTTCTTGCAGGCCTCACCCGCACGCGCGACTGCTTCGGGGTCGCCGGAGATCACCGTCTGGTCAGGCGCGTTGATGTTGGCGGCGACGGCTACGCTCGCCTGCTGCGACGACTCCGCACACGCCGCTTCGACGTCCTTGGTGGCGAGGCCGAGAATCGCGGCCATCGTCCCGGGCCGCTCCTCGCCGGCTTTCTGCATCAGCTCACCGCGGCGTCGCACGAGCTTGGCCGCCTGTGGCGACGCCAGCGCGTTCGCGGTGACGTAGGCGGAGTATTCGCCGAGCGAGTGTCCCGCGGCCGCGACGACGCTCTCGACCTTGGCTCGTACGACGGCGAACACCGCGGCACTGTGGGCGAGAATCGCCGGCTGCGCGTTCTGCGTCGCCGTCAGCTCTTCCTCGGGGCCTTCGAACATGATCTTGGATAGCGTGACGCCGAGCGCTTCATCGATGGCGTCGAAGACGGCGCGCGCCGCGGGAAACCGTTCCGCCAGATCCTTTCCCATGCCGACTTTTTGGGCGCCCTGACCGGGGCACAGCCAGATGGTGTTTACCACCGTACAACCATGCTACCCCAGGTGAAGCCGGCGCCGAACGCGCAGAACATCACCGTCATGCCGGGCTTCAGCCGCCCGCACTTGACGGCTTCGTCGAGCGCGATGGCGATGGACGCGGCGGAGGTGTTGCCGAAGCGCTCCACATTGACGTAGACCTTGTCCATCGGTATTCCGGCGTGTTTGGCAGTCGCTTCGATGATGCGGATGTTGGCCTGGTGCGGAATGAGCAGGTCGATGTCGCCGGCCTGCATGCCGGCGCGCTCCAGCGCGTGGTCGCAGGCGTCGGCCATCGACAGCACGGCGGCCTTGAAGACCTCCCGGCCCGCCATCTTGATGTAATAGCTGTGGTCCTTGAGGAGCTCTTCGCTGGGCGGATGGGTCGCACCGCCCCCCGGCCGATACAGCAGCTCGGCGAGCGTGCCGTCGGTCTTGAGATAGACGCCCAGAATGCCGCGGCCGTTCGTGCTCCTGCGCACGATCGTCGCGCCTGCGCCATCGCCGAACAACACCGCGGTCGTGCGGTCGCTCCAGTCCATGATGCTCGTGAGCTTCTCGGCGGCGATCACGAGAACGTGGTTCCCCTGCTCGGCGGCGATGATCCCCTCGGCCGTGCTGAGGGCGAACACGAACCCGGAGCAGGCGGCCCCGACGTCGTACGCGGCCGCGTTCTTGGCGCCGAGAATGGCCTGGAGATCGCACGCCTGTGAGGGCAGCAGCCGGTCGGGCGACGCCGTGGCGTAGATGATGGCGTCGATGTCCAGCGGAGTGAGTCCGGTCTCTTGCAGGACCTGCAGCGCCGCGGCCTTGCCCATGCACGCGTTGGTCTCTTCTTTGCTCGAGACGCGCCGCTCTTTGATGCCGGTGCGCTCCTGGATCCACTGATCCGAGGTGTCGAGGAATTTCGAGAACTCCTCGTTCTTCATGATGCGCGTCGGCGCGTAGCTGCCGGTGCCCCACAGCTCGGCGAAGGGTCGTTTCACGCGGGGATCTTTCCGTCCTGCGCGAATTCGCTGGCGATGTCGTCCGACAGATGGCTCTTCACCGCCTGAACCGCGACGCGGATCGCGTTCTTGATCGCCTTGGCCGGTGAGGCGCCGTGACAGATGATCACGACACCCTGCACGCCGAGGAGGGGCGCGCCACCATAGGTCGCGTAGTCGAGCACCTTCAGCACGTTGCCCATCTCCGGGCGCTGCAGCACGTCGGGCGCCTCGCGCTTGATGAGCGAAACGAACACGCGACCGGCGGATTCGTAGAACTTGAGCACGACGTTGCCCACAAAGCCGTCGCACACCACGACGTCCAGCCGTTTGCCGCGCGCCTCCCCGACCGGGATCTCGCGGCCTTCGACATTTCCGATGTAGTGGAGTCCGGTGGTCTGCTTGAGGAGTTGATGCGCTTCCTTGACGACGGCGTTTCCCTTCTCGTCCTCCTCGCCGATGTTCAGCAGGCCCACCGTGGGATTGGGCCGATCGAGCACATCGCGCGCGTACACAGAGCCGAGGTGCGCGAAGCCGACGAGCTCGCGCGCATCGCAGTCGATGTTCGCGCCGGCGTCGAGCACGAGGACGGGCTGGCCCGCGCTCGGGAAGAGCGCGCCGATCGCGGCGCGCTGCACGCCGGGATGCAGGCGCAGCAGGAGTGTGCTGGCGGCCATCACGGCGCCGGTATTGCCGGCCGAGATGAAGGCGTCGGATTTGCGCTTTTGCTGGAGGCCGAGCCCGACCGCGATCGACGACCGCGGCTTGCCGCGAATCGCGGCGAGTGGCTTGTCTCCCATCCCGACGACGTCGGGGGCGTCGACGATTTCCACCCGGGCGCGGTCGACGTCGCCCACGCGGTTGAGCGCCGCCTCGATGTCCGCTTTGCGCCCGACCAGCTGCAGGCGGAAGTCCGGCGGCAGCTCCTTAAGCGCCTGCGCCGCGCCCTCCACCTCGACCTGGGGGGCTTTGTCACTACCCATCGCGTCCAACGCGATGCGGATCATCAATCCTCGACGGTTACTCGCTGTTCACCGTTGTAGTACCCGCATGTCGGACACACGCGATGCGGCTGCTTCATGTCGCCACAGCGCGGGCACGCCTGCAGTGTGGGGCGCACCGCCTTGTAATGCGTGCGGCGTGCGCGCTTCTTGCGCTTCGAGGTTCTGCGCTTGGGTACGGCCATTCCGGATCCTTATGGTTTAAGAGCGGAGCTTATCCTTGAGTGCCTTGAGCGGCTGCCACCGGGCATCCACGGCCGGCTTACAGTCGCACAGGCCGGCATTCAGGTCCTTGCCACACTGCGGGCACAACCCCTTGCAATCGTCACGGCAGACCACGTATTGGGGCGCCGCGAGCAGCAGCTCTTCGCGCACGGCCGGGGTGACATCGATTTCGCTCGCGTCCGGCGCCACCGCATAGGCGTCCGGATCCTCCAGGGCGTCGGAATCCCTCGTAAACAGGGCGCCGATCTCGAGCTTGAGCGGTGTCACAACGGGAGTCAGGCAGCGCCGGCACTCACCCGTTACGGCGGTGCGCGCGGTGCCCTGCCAGTAGAACCGATCCTCCCCGATGGATTGCAACCGCCCGTCCACCACCACCGGTTCCTGTAACGGTATCTCTGTGCCTTCGAGTGCCGGGTCGTCCTGCTTGAGCTCGCCCCGGGTTTGTACGGCCCCTTCGGCCAACTCTCGCAAATCGACTCGCAACATGGTGAGCGAAGCTAAACCCTTGTGGGACTTGCGTCAACGGCCTCTCAGCTAACGTCGCGACGGAAAGAAAAAGGCTACTTCCCGCGCCGCGTTCTCGGGCGAGTCGGACGCGTGAATGGCGTTCCGCTCCTTCGACTGGGCGTAGAGCTTCCGGATCGTTCCCGGCTCGGCCTGAGCCGGATCGGTTGCGCCGATGACCTTCCGCAGGTGGGCGACCGCGTCGTCGCGCTCCAACGCCAGCGCGAGCGCCGGTCCCGAAGTCATGAACGCGACGAGAGGCTGAAAGAAGGGGCGCTCCTTGTGGACCTCATAGAAAGACTGGGCCCGCTCTTTGGACAAACGGACCATTTGTGCCTCGCGAATCTGGAAACCTTCCTTTTCCAGATGCGCGATGATCTTGCCGATATGGTTTGCAGCTACGGCGTCGGGCTTGATGATGGCTAACGTGAGCATGACCTAGAGTCGTTCCTTGAGTAGAGGTACCACGTCGGCGGGCCGTTTCATCACGCTGATCCCCGCGCGCTTGAACGAGTCGATTTTCTCGGCCGCGGTCCCGGATGATCCCGAAATGATCGCGCCGGCGTGACCCATGCGGCGGCCTGGCGGCGCGGTCTGGCCGGCGATGAATCCCACCACCGGCTTCTTGACCTTGTCCTTGACGTACTCGGCGGCTTGCTGTTCGTCGGTGCCGCCGATTTCTCCGATCATGACGATGGCGGTCGTTTCGGGATCGTCGGCGAACGCCGCGAGACAATGGATGAAATTCGTCCCGATCAACGGATCACCGCCGATGCCGACGCAGCTCGACTGCCCGAAGCCGTGCGTCGAAAGCTGATGAATGATCTCGTACGTCAGCGTCCCGCTGCGGGAGACGACGCCGATCCTGCCCGGCTTACAGATGCCGCCGGGAATGATCCCCACCTTGCTTTGGCCGGGCGAGATCAGCCCCGGACAGTTCGGGCCGATGAGCCGCGCGCCGCGCTCGTGTACGTACGGGAGCGCGCGCGTCATGTCGAGCACGGGAATGCCTTCGGTGATGCAGATGATCAGCTCGATGCCGGAATCGGCCGCCTCGAAGATCGCCGACGCCGCCACGGCCGCGGGCACATAGATGACGGACGTGTTCGCCTTCGTCTCGTGCACCGCCTCGGCGACGGTATTGAATACCGGAACAGCGTCCTCAAACCGCTGGCCGCCCTTCCCCGGCGTCACACCAGCGACGACCTTGGTGCCGTACGCCATCATCTGCTTGGCGTGAAACGAGCCGTCGCGGCCCGTAATCCCCTGCACCACCAGCCGCGTCAACTGATCGATGAAGATGCTCATGGCGCCTTCCCGGTGGCCTTGGCCACGGCCTGCTTCACTGCTTCATCCATGTCGGTCAGCGCGGAGAACCCCGCCTTCTTCAGAATCTCGACCGCGATCGCTTCGTTCGTCCCGATGAGCCGAATGACCATCGGCACCTTGAGGGCGAATTCCTTCGTAGCCTGGACGATGCCGTTGGCCACGTCGTCGGCGCGCGTGATCCCGGCGAAGACGTTGAAGAGGATCGCCTTCACGTTGGGATCCGACGTGATGATGCGCAGCGCGCTCACGACTTTTTGCGGATTGGAGCTGCCGCCGATGTCGAGGAAGTTGGCCGGCTCGCCGCCGTAGTACTTCACGAGGTCCATCGTCGCC
Source organism: Gemmatimonadales bacterium (assembly GCA_036558345.1). GTDB lineage: Bacteria > Gemmatimonadota > Gemmatimonadetes > Gemmatimonadales > GWC2-71-9 > 20CM-2-65-7. Next base: position 6,170 of record DATBFV010000045.1, read on the forward strand.
ATCGCGAGGCCTGCGCCGTTCACGCAGCAGCCGACATTGCCGTCGAGCTTGATGAAGGTGAGGCCCGCATCGCGCGCCGCAACCTCCTCCGGGGCCTCAGCCGAAGTGTCGCGCAGCGCCGCAATGTCGGGCCGGCGCTCGAGCTCGTTGTCGTCGATGGAGATCTTGGCGTCGAGCGCCTGAACGGTCCCATCGGGGGGGGGCGTCGTTACGAGCGGATTGATCTCGGCAAGCGAGGCGCCAACCGCGTAGAACGCGCCGTACAGTTTCTGCATGATGTCGGCGGCGGCGCGCGCCTGCTTGACGTCGCTGTACAGCTTGAAGCCGAGGCCCAGCGCCTGGTGCGCGAGGAGCCCGTAGCGCGGATCGACCGCGAGCCGATGGATCTTCTCGGGCGTCTTGGCGGCGACTTCCTCGATGTCGATGCCGCCCGCGGGACTGACCATCAGGACCGCGCGCTGTGAGGCGCGATCCACGATGATGCCGACGTAGCTCTCGGAGGCGATCTCCGCCGCCGGCGCGATCAGCACTTTTTCCACGGTGAGTCCCTTGATCGTCATGCCGAGAATGGCCTTGGCGTTGGCCTCGGCCTCGGCCGCGGTTTTCGCGAGTTTCACACCGCCTGCCTTGCCGCGTCCGCCGGCATGCACTTGCGCCTTCACCACGACCTTGCCGCCCAGGCGCTCGGCGATGGCACGCGCCTCCGCGGGTGTGGTGGCGACGTCGCCCGGAGGGACTGGAATGCCGTGGCGCCGCAAGATGTCTCGTGCCTGGTACTCGTGCAGATTCACGCGTGCTCCTTCGCAATCGTCGTTCCCGCGTCGCCGCGGAGAGCCGCCAACCCATCCTTGAGCTCAGCGATTATCGCGCGCTGCCCGCCGTTGCGCACGAAATCAGCCGCTGCCTCGACCTTGGGTCGCATACTGCCGGTGCCGAGCTCCTTGCCCGCGAGCAGGTGGTCGGCCTGCGCCAGCGTGAGTCGCCGGATGGCCTCCTGCTGCGGTGTGCCGTGGCCGCGATACACTGCATTCACATTCGTGAGAATCAATAGCACTTCCGCACCAATCTCGCGCCCGAGGATTGCGGCCACACGGTCCTTGTCCGCGACCGCGTCGATGCCTTCGAGTCCCAGCTTGGGATCGCGGTACACCGGTGGTCCCCCGCCCCCGCACGCGATCACGATGTAGCCGGCCACGCAGAGGTCGTGCACCATCTGGCTTTCCACGACGCCCATCGGACGTGGGCTCGGCGCGAGCCGCCGGCCATCGCGCACCACAATGCCGCGGGCCATGAGGCGTGCCTGGCGTGTGGGATCGAGTTTGTGCCCGACCGGTTTTGACGGCGTCCGCAGGTCGGGATCGTCGGCCCGGCAGAGCGTCTGCGTGATCATCGTGACGACGGAGCGCTGGATTCCGGCGCGCTCCAGCGCGTTCTGAAGCGACTGCTGGATCATGTACCCCATCCATCCCGCAGTCCCGGCGACCAGCACGCCCAGCGGCAGCGGCTCGACCTGATCAGCCGAAATCTCGTTGCGCGCGAGCTCATCGCCGACCTGCGGTCCGTTGCCGTGGACGAGGACGATGTTCCAGCCGTCGGCGGCAAGATCGACGATCGGCGCGAGACTGGCGCGCGTGTACCGGAACTGATTGCTGATCGTGGGGCGCTCATTGGGAGGCGCGACCGCGTTGCCTCCCAGCGCGATGACGATGGTTCCCGGGTCCGACACGGCGGCGCAACCTAGTGGGGCCGCTGGGTGGGAGCAAGCTCACCAATCAGCTGGCGCCACAAGCTGCCGAACAGCTCGAGATTCCCGGCCGCGAGCGCCGAATCGGCTCGCATCGCCAGGCGCCGCGCGCGATCCCAGCGCGCGGTGAGCGTCGTGTCGGTGAGGATCTGCTCGCCGCCGAGCAGCGCAGCTCGAGTCGTCAGGGCGTGCCCGGCGCGTCCGTCGAACGTCACGTACACCTCGGTGACGTGTGGCGCGGGAGGCGAACGGAGCCCGACGGGATCGAGGAACTGCGCCTGCACGGTGATCAGTGTGTTGCCGGCCGGCCAGACGCGGAGCTGGCCGGGTCGGAGCAGCGAAGAGCCGACCAGTTCTCCCGGAAGCGCTTCCGGGTTCGACGGCGAGGGGCGCCAGAGATGGAGCTCGGGTCCACGCGCCGTGATCGCGCCGGCGAGCAGACCGACGAGTCGCTTCGGCGTGAGCTGTCCGGATTCCATGGCGATGCCGGTCCATACCGTGCCGCCCCCCCCTTCGCCGGTTGGTATCGCCAGCTGGAACGGCTCCCGCGGCCTCGTACTCCACCCGGCCTGCACAGTGGAGTCGGCGCTGGCGCGCACGAGCTGGGCGACCGCGACTCCGAATGATTCGAGCGGATAGGTGAGCTGCGCGCGGAGATCCGCGGGCAGCTGCTCGACGGGCTCGATGAGCGGTTCGAACGCCCTGGCCCATGCGGCAGTCAGAGAGTCGTAGCCCCGCGCGAGCCAGAGGTGTGTCTCTCCCGTTGCGGCACTGACCGCGCCGATCAATCCCGGTCGAAGAAATCGCACATCGTCGTCGCCGCGCCACGGGAGTGACCGCACGAGTGGAAACGCGTCGTGGGACACGTACCCCCAGCTCACCCACCAGAGTGGGTCGCCGCGGTTCCCTGCCCCCCCCCCAGTGCGCAGCACCGGGGCGGCAGCACCGAAGCGCGCGAACGGCGCCAGTCGCTCCAACCGCTTGCTGACGTCGCGACGCCAGAGCAGCACGCGATCGCCACCGGCGGAGTTTCCGCGCGTCAATCCCCACTCCTGGATCGTCCAGGCGATGGCGAAGCGACGCAGCGCGCCGGTGAGCGGGATGCCCCTGCCCCGTTCAGCCGACCCGCTGCGCAGCGAAGGCGCGCTGTCGGCTCGCATGACGATCGGACCGCTCAACCCCGGGCCGAACAGCAGGCGCATCGCATCGGCCGGGAGGGGGAGGGGGAGGGGGAGGGGGAGCGCCGTCACGGCGAGGCCGCTGTCGGTCTCCAGTGCGAGGCGGAGCATCGCCGGTGTTCGCATGGGTGCGATGAGCCAGACCGCTCCCGGGTCATCGGGCCGCGGCGTCCGCAGCGCGATCGCCGTAGGGTTGGTATCGACCGCGCGCGCCACCTGAGCCGGATCCCACAGCGGCATGGTGCGCACCGCCGCTTCTCCGGACGCGAATGCCGGAGGAGGCGTCGAATCGAGCAGATCGAGTCCAAACGCCACGCGCTCGAGCGCGCCCCGTCGATGGCGGAGCTCAGGCGTTTCCGCCGAGCCCGATGCCCTGACGACGCCTGGTATGACGAAGTAGCCGGCCGTGAGTGAGACGAGCAATGCCGCCCAGCCGGCGAGGATGAGTGTCGGCCGGTCACGCCACGCCCAGACGAGCGAGATGACGGTTGTCATGAGTGCCACGGCCGCGACGCCCGCGGCACCGGGGATGCGCACCGACAACGCCGCCTGGTCGACGGGACCGTGGAATCCCCCGACGATCTCGGCCGGATCGAGAGCCGCTCCCCAGGCGATCACGAGCGCCAACATGGCCAGCAACACACCGATATGGCCGCGGGCGTAATCGCTGGCGCGGATCCGATTGCGGTGAATGCGGAGCGAGCCGATCACGCCATACAGCAGCGCGACAACGCCGAGCGCGCCGAGCACCAGAACGAACGTGCGATTCTGGATCACGGACAGCCACGGCAGCACGCTGACGTAGTAGCCTGCATCGAGCCCGAGTTTCGTGGAGTCGGTAACGCCGAAGTGCGGCGGTGACACGGCGAGCACGGCGTAGCGCCACCATTCGCTGGTCCCGAGCGAGAGCACGCTCCCGAGCACGACGCCGAGCAGCACCGTCGCGGTGAACAGCGTGCGCCGGGGCACCGCTTCGACGATCTCGAGGTCGCCGAGGCGGCGCGGCATCTGCACCGAGCCGATGGCGCGATAGACGATGAGGAGGTTGCCGGTGATCCAGGCGATCGCGACGGCGAGGACGACGAGCTGCAGGAGGCGCGAGAGGTCGCGCACCGCGATGACCGCTTCCCCGCCGGCGAACGTGCGGTCCCAGGCGCGCTCGGCCGTCTCCACGGCCAGCCAGCGGCCGCCGACCAACGCAGCCACCAGAAGCCCGGCGCCGATCAGGTACAGCCTGCGCCGGTTGGCTCGGGTCACACCGTCACGCCGCGCGCCGCCAGCCAACCCTCCACCTCGGCGCGGTAGGCGTCGAGCGCGTTCGGACTGGTCGCTTCGAACCGCATCACGAGCACCGGCTGCGTGTTCGAGGCGCGCAACAAGCCCCACCCCTCCGGGAACGTGATGCGCACACCATCGAGCGTCGAGACGGGATACTTCCTGCCGAATTCGTCAGCGGCCTGCCGTACCACGTCGAACTTCTGCTCGTCTGAGCAGTCGACGCGGATTTCGGGCGTGGCGTAGGTCTGGGGGAGATCGGCGAGCAGCCGGGAGAGCGGCCCGCCCTCGCGCGCCTGATAGGCGAGCAGCCGGGCAGCGGCAAAGAGGGCGTCGTCGAACCCGTACCAGTCGCCGCCGAAGAACATGTGCCCGCTCATCTCGCCCGCGAGCGGTGCGCCGATCTCTTTCATCTTCATCTTGATGAACGAATGTCCCGTCTTCCACATCACCGGCTCGAGACCGACCTTCTTCAGCATCTGGGGCAGAATCTCCGAGCACTTCACGTCGAAGATGACCGGTTTGCCTTTGCCCATGCGGTGGACGAGGTCGCGCCCGAACAGCACCAGCAGTTGATCGCCGAGCACGGGGTTGCCCTTTTCGTCGACGGCGCCGATGCGGTCGCCGTCGCCGTCGAACGCGATACCCAGCTCCGCGCGCTCTTTTTTCACGGCGGCCTGCAGGTCGTGCAGGTTCTCGAGCACCGTCGGGTCGGGATGGTGGTGCGGGAACGTGCCGTCCGACTCCGCGAACAACGCGACGACATCGGCCCCCAGTTCGCGCAGCGTTTCGATCGCAACGAGACTCGTGACGCCGTTCCCGCAGTCCACGACGACCTTCAGGCGACGGGCGAGCGGAGCGTTGCGCTGCACGATGGCTTTCCGGTACGCGGTCAGCAGGTCGCGATGGGCGGTGGTGCTGCCACCGGGTTTGGTGACCAGCTTGTCGTCATTGATGAGGCGATAGAGGACCTGAATGTCGTCACCGAACACCGCGTCATGCGCGAGCACCATCTTGAAACCGTTGAACTCGGGCGGATTGTGCGAACCGGTGACCTGGATGCCGCCGTCCACCGGCAACGTCTTGGTCGCGAAGTACAGCGCGGGCGTCGGCAGCTCGCCGACGTCGATGGCGGCCCCGCCGGCCGCGGCGATCCCTTCGGCGATGCCCTTCGCGAGCCGCGAGCCCGACGGCCGGTTGTCGCGACCGAGGGCCACGCGCGGCTGCTTGCCGAGACGCTCCCACGCAAGGGTCGTGTACGCCTGTCCCACGGCCTTCGCGGTGGCCGGCGTGAGCTCCTTATCGACGAGACCGCGGATGTCGTACTGGCGAAAAATTGTGGCGGGCAGCTTCACGGTTGGGCTCTGCGTTACGTTGTTTGGGTGTCACACGCGCAGGCGTGTGCGTCAGCGCGGGGAAACCGCCGTTGTCGCCGAAGACGGTTGCACAGAATTTCCCGCTGATTTCGTCAAATCGAACAATCGGTTCGGCCACACGCCGAACAGCAAGATTCCCAGCACCACGACCGCGACGGCGGTACGTCCCCACCGGTCGAGACGCACGTCCAGGTGCGCCGTTTCGTCCGGCTCGGGCTTCATGTACATGGCCATGATAACGGGAAGATAGTATCCCGCCGATACCACGCTGGTCAGCACCAGGATCGCGGCGAGGACGTTCTGGCCGCCGCTGGTGGCGGCGATCAGGATGTACCACTTGCCGATGAATCCGGCGGTGCCGGGGAAGCCCAGCAACGACAGCATGCAAACGGCTAGTCCGAACGCGAGCCAGGGGTGGCGCGTGGCCAGACCTGACAGGTCGTCGATCGTGACGTCGCTCTCGCCTGCCCTGCCTTTGGCCTGCAGAATCGCGAACGCGCCGACGGTCATCAGCGTGTAGGCGATCGCGTAGACGAGAAAGGCACTCGTGCCCGACGCCCCGCCCGCGCTCACAGCGACGAGCAGATAGCCCGCGTGCGCCACCGAGGAGTACGCCAGCATCCGCTTGACTGATCGCTGGCTGAGCGCAAAGACGTTGCCGCCGACCATCGTGACGACCGCGAGCCACCACACGATGCCATGCCAGGCGCTCAGCGAACCGAACGACTGATTCAACACGCGAAACAAGGCGGCGAAGGCGGCGGCCTTCACGCCCGTCGCCATGAAGCCCGTGACCGGCGTGGGCGCGCCGTCGTAGACATCGGGCGCCCACATGTGAAATGGCACCGCGGCGATCTTGAAGCCGAATCCGACGATGAGCAGCGCCAGCCCGGCGAGCAGCATGACGCTCGACCGGCTCGCCGCCAGCACGCTGATCTGCGCGCCGATGAGGCCGAGGTTCGTGGTGCCGGTGGCGCCGTACACGAGCGCGATGCCGTACAGCAGAAATCCGGAGGCGAACGCCCCCAACAGGAAGTACTTCAGCGCGGCCTCGGCGGAACGGGCGCGCCGCCGGTCGAATCCGGCGAGCACATAGACCGCGACCGACATCAGCTCGAGTCCCAGGAAGATCACCATCAGGTCGGCCCCGGCCGCCATCACCATCATGCCGAGCGTGCCGAAGACGAGCAGCACGTAGTACTCGGGCGCGAGTAGACGCTCGCGCTCGAGATAGGCGAACGAGACCAGCACGGTCAGCGCGGCCGCGCCCAGGAACACCCAGTCGGCCACCCAGCGGAAGTCGTCGGCGGCGACCATTGAAACGGTTCCCTGCACGCTGGCGCGGTTCCACCACAGCCACCACGTCGCGATGCCGGTCGAGACCAGCGCGACGAACGTCAGCCAGCCGGTGATGCGCAGATCCCGCGTCGTCTCATGCCGCCAGGCGACGAACACCAGCAGCACGAGCGACCATCCCGTCAGCACCAGCTCTGGAAGCAGGGCGAGGATCAAGTCGTGGTAGACCGCGGGATCGAGTCTCATGGCTCGCCTGCGACGCTCGATGGCGGCCGTAGCTGTTCGATGAGCGAGCGCGCCGACGGTTCCATCCGCTGCAGGAACGGTTTGGGATAGATACCGATCCACAGGATCCCGGCGAGCAACGGCACGAGGACGAACAGCTCGCGCGGCGTGAGATCGCGGAGCTTCTCATTCTCGGGATTCGCCAGCGGATTGTAGATGACGCGTTGCAGGGCCGTCAGCAGGTACGCGGCGGCCACGATCACGCCCGTCGTGGCGAGCACGGTGGCAATCGGGTACGTACGGAACGATCCGAGCAGCACGAGGAACTCGCCGACGAAGCCGTTCGTCCCGGGTAGCGCGATCGACGACAGCGACACGATCGTGAGAATAGCGGCGAACAGCGGCACGACGCGCGCGATCCCCCCGTACGCTTCGATGAGCCGGCTGTGGCGGCGCTCGTAAATCATGCCGGCGAGGAAGAAGAGCGCGCCCGTCGAGATCCCGTGGTTGATCATGATCAGCAGCGCGCCCTGGACGCTCTGGAGCGTCAGCGCCCAGATGCCCAGCATGACGAAGCCGAGGTGCGCGACCGATGAGTAGGCGATCAGCTTCTTGAAGTCGGGCTGCACCATCGCCACGAGACCACCATAGATGATCCCGATCAGCGACAGAATGACGATTGCGAGCTGGACGGTCTGGCTCAGGGCGACCGTCGGAAACAGCGGCAACGCGAATCGCAGAAATCCGTACGTCCCCATCTTGAGCAGAACGCCCGCCAGTATCACCGAGCCGGCCGTGGGTGCCTCGACGTGCGCGTCCGGGAGCCAGGTGTGCAGCGGGAACAGCGGCACCTTGATGGCGAACGCCAGGAAGAACGCGCCGAACAGCCACCACGCGACGGGGCCGAGATCTTTCGCGTTGCTCAGGATGTGCGCGTACCCGAACGAATACACGCCTGTCGCGCGGGCGGCGTGCAGGTACAGCACCAGGATCGCCACAAGCATGAGCAGCGATCCCACGAACGTGTAGATGAAAAACTTGATCGCCGCGTACAGCCGGTTATCCCCGCCCCACACGCCGATGATGAAGTACATCGGAATCAGCATCACTTCCCACATCACATAGAACAGGAAGAGATCGAGCGAGACGAAGACGCCAATCATGCCGGTCGTCAGGACGAGCATCAGCGCGTAAAAACCGCCCTCGCGCTTGGTGATGTAGGTCCAGCTTCCGAGGATGGAGAGCGGCATCAGGAACGTGGTGAGCAGCACGAGGAAGAGCGAGATGCCGTCGACGCCGACGGTGTAATGAATGCCCCACGCCGCGATCCACGGCAGGTCGACGACGAACTGCATGCCGCCGTCGGGAACGAAGGTCCACCACAACGGCACCGAGATCGCGAACTCGATGACACTCGCGCCCAGGGCCACATATTTCGCGAGGCGACCGGGCAGGAGCAGCACCACCGCGCAGGCGACGAGCGGCCACACGAGCAGTGCGGTGATCACCCAGCGCGCGTACATCAGCTGAGCGCCCGCCACAGGACGAGCAGCACCCCGACGACGAAGATCGCCACATACGTGCTGACCTGGCCGTTCTGCAGCCAGCGATTGGCCCAGCCGAGGGCGCGCGCGCCACGAGCCGCGCCGTTCACCGCCGCCCCGTCGATCGCCTGCTGATCGACCCGCTTCCACAGGATGTCGCGCGACAGCCAGACGAGCGGCCGGACAAAGAGTGCGTCGTAGATCTCATCGACGTACCACTTGTTGCGCAGCACGCGCGCGAAGCCGCGCTCTTCCGGCGCCTGCTTCGCTGGCACGAGCTCAGCCGGCTTCAGCAGTCGCCATGCGCCGAGAACTCCGACGACAGCGGTGAGCACGGCGATCCCGACCAGGAGCCATTCAGCGGATGGAGACAAATGCACTTCCGGAACCAGCGCCGCGCCGGGAGCAGTCACGGGCTCGAGCCAGTGATGCAGCCACGCGCTGCCGCGATACAGCTCGGGCACGTTGAGCAAACCGCCCACCAGCGTCAGGATGCCGAGCACGACGAGCGGTCCCGTCATGATCCACGGGGCCTCGTGCAGATGCGCGCGCTCGGCCTCGCCAGTGCGGTTTGGGCCGTGGAAGGTGTATAGCATGAGGCGCGTCATGTAGAACGCCGTGAGCAGCGCAGTCACCAGCCCAAAGCCCCAGAACACGAGCCAGACTTGCTGGACGTGTCCACGCGCGTGCGCCGCCGCGAGGATCTCATCCTTGGAGAAGAATCCCGCGAGCGGCGGCAGTCCCGCGATCGCGAGCGTCGCGATCCACATGAGCGTCGCGGTCCACGGTAAGTAACGCGCGAGGCCGCCCATGTTGCGCATGTCCTGCGCGTCCTCGTGCGCGTGCGTGTGATGGTACGCTCGGTGCAGGGCGAAGATCACGCTGCCGGAGCCAAGAAACAGCAGCGCCTTGAAGAAGGCGTGCGTCGCGAGATGGAAGATGCCGGCGGTCATCGCGCCCGTGCCGACCGCGAGGAACATGTAGCCGAGCTGCGAGACCGTGGAGTAGGCGAGCACGCGCTTGATGTCCCATTGCTTCAGGGCAATCGTCGCCGCAAACAGCGCCGTCAGCGCACCGACGCCCGCGACCACCGCGCTCGAGACCGGCGCCATCGCGAACAGCAGATTGCAGCGCGCGACGAGATACACGCCGGCGGTCACCATCGTGGCCGCGTGGATCAGCGCCGAGACGGGTGTCGGGCCGGCCATGGCATCCGGCAACCAGGTGTACAAGGGGATCTGTGCCGACTTGCCCGTGCAGCCGAGGAACAGAAACAGCGTGATCGCCGTGATCGCGGCCCCGCCGGGCGCGAGCGCCGTCGGCGCATGGTCGAACACCGTCGCGAAATCGAGCGAACCCACCGACCAGAAGAGCATGAACATGGCGACCATGAATCCGAAGTCGCCGATGCGGTTCATGATGAACGCCTTGCGCCCCGCCGTCGCGTTTGCCGCGTCGGTGAACCAGAAGCCGATCAACAAGTAGCTGCAGAGTCCGACGCCTTCCCATCCCACGAACATCACCGGGAAGCTCGCGCCGAGTACGAGCACGAGCATGAAGAACACGAAGAGATTCAGGTACGCGAAGTAGCGCGCGTAGCCCGGATCTTCCTTCATGTAGCCGATGCTGAAGAGATGGATCAGCGAGCCGACGCCGGTCACGATGAGCAGCATGACGAGCGACAACTGATCCACCTGGAATGCGAAATCCACCTGCAGCGTCCCGACGGGAATCCACGACCAGTACCGGTAGACCAGCGGTTCTTCAGGGTGAAGGCCCCGGAAGCTGCTGAACACAACGGCGGCGACGGCAAACGCCGCCAGCAGCACGCCCGCGCCGATGACCGACACGAGGGTCTTCGTGTTCGGCCGCGTGAGCGCGATCGTGCCGTTCAGCACGAAACCGAGCAGCGCGAGTGCCGGCGCGAGCCAGATGAGGTCCACGGCCGTTCCCGTCATCCGTCCTTCAACAGATTCATGTTCTGGAGGCTCACCGACTGCTTGTGCCGGTAGACGGCCAGGATGATCGACAGGCCAACCGCCGCCTCCGCGGCGGCGACGGCCATGACGAAGAGCACGAACACCTGACCCCCGATACCGAGCACCTGCGCCAGCGCGACGAAGGTGAGGTTGACGGCGTTCAGCATCAGCTCGACGCACATGAAGATCACGATGGCGTTGCGGCGGAACAGGACACCCGCGACGCCGATGCAGAACAGGACGGCGGAGAAGCTGAGGGCGAGATTGAGCATGCTACAGTTTCCGCTTCGCGAGCACGACCGCGCCGACGATCGCTGCAAGCAGCAGGACGCTTGCGATCTCGAACGGAATCAGATAGGCGTCGAACAGTGGATTGGCCACCGCGCCCACCATGCCGCGTTGTTGTTGCAGCGCCGCGACGGAGCCTGGCAGCAGTTGGATCGATGCCGGCAAGGTCGCATGACTGAGCGGTCGCAGCAGGAACAGCATGACGCCCCCGAGCAGCACAGCGACGCCCAGGCCGAGCGGTCCCTTGATGTCGCTGGGTCCGGGACGGCCCAGGTTGAGCAGCATGATCACGAACAGGAACAGCACCATGATCGCGCCGGCGTAGACCAGGACTTGCAGCACGGCGATGAACTGCGCGTCGAGCAACACGAAGAGCGCGGCAATCGCAAAGAGGGTGACCACGAGCCACAGCGCGCTGGCGATGGGACTCCGCCGCGTGATGCAGAGCAAGGCGCTCACCATCGCGATGACGCCAAAAAACCAAAAGAAGCTGAGGGAACTAAGCACCTAGGGGGCTATTCGCCTTTCGGGTCCGACGGGTCCCACAGCGTCGATACCGGGTGCGTCTGCGCAGTCAGCCGTTCCAGGTCATACACAAAGCGATCGCGCGAGTACTCCGAGTTCTCGTAGTGCACGCCGACGTGTATCGCTTCTTCCGGGCAGACTTCCTGACAGTAACCGCAGAAGATGCAGCGAAACTCGTCGATCTCGTAAATGAGCGGATAGCGATTTCCCTCTTCGTCCTCTCCGGGCACGAGCTTAATGCAGTTCGCGGGACAGATCTGCGGACAGAGCCCACACGCCACGCATTTCGCCCTGCCCTGCTCGTCGGTGAGCATGCGGTGCGTGCCGCGCCAGCGCGAGGAGAGCGTCCAGTCCTTCGACGACTTCTCTTCCGGGTACTGCATCGTGACTTTGGGGCGCAGGAGATGGCTGAATGTGAGCGCCATGCCCTTGAGCGTCGCGCGCAGGTACGACGTCTGCTCGGTCGGTCGCTTCATCACTTTCACGCCGATCGGCATCAGGCCGCCTCTTCTGCGATTCCGGAGACGATGCGCCCACGGTCGAGCCACCAGACCAGCGCGATGAGCATCACGACGTTCAAGCCTGCCAGGGCGGCCGCCATGCCGAGGCCGTATGTCCAGCCGAGCCGCACGCGCAAGAACCAGATCGCGGTCGCGAGGATGGTGATGTAGAACAGCGCGAGCGGCAGCAACACTTTCCAGCCGAGCGCCATCAGCTGGTCGTAGCGGAACCGCGGCAGCGTCCAACGCACCCAGATGTAGGTGAACAGGAACACGAACGTCTTGAGGCTGAATGCGGCGAGCGTGAGGAGCGTCTTGAGCACCGTCGGTTCCCCGGTCGAG
>DATBFV010000046.1:0-7252 GCA_036558345.1 Gemmatimonadales bacterium
ATCCGGTTAAATCTTCCCGATGACCACGCCACGCGCCACCACCGGCGACCAGACCGCCACCGTCGCGGCCGGCTTCCTCGGCTGGATGCTCGACGCGTTCGATTTCTTCCTGGTCGTCATGACGCTGACGGCGATCGCGAAAGATTTCGGGAAGTCAGACGCCGCGATCGCGCTTTCACTGACGCTCACACTGCTGTTCCGTCCCGTCGGCGCGTTCATCTTTGGCCTCCTCGCCGACCGCTACGGCCGCAAGATCCCGCTGATGATCGACCTGGTGTTCTATTCGATCGTCGAGGTGCTCACCGGCCTCGCGCCCAACTACACCACCTTTCTCATTCTCCGCGCGCTATTCGGCATCGGCATGGGCGCCGAGTGGGGCGTGGGTGCGTCGCTCGTGATGGAGAAAGTGCCGCCGCGGCTGCGTGGCGTGATGTCTGGCTTCTTGCAGCAGGGCTATGCCGCCGGCTATCTGCTGGCGGCGCTCGCGTTTCTCATCGTCTTCCCGCACTGGGGCTGGCGGCCGCTGTTCTTCATCGGCGGCCTCCCGGCCCTGCTCGCGGTCTTCGTGCGCGCGCGCGTGCAGGAGTCGGACGTGTGGCGCGAGACGCGGCACGAGACCTGGTCGCAGCTGGGGCAAGCGATCACGCGCAACTGGAAGCTGTTCCTGTATCTCGTCGTCTTGATGGCGCTGATGAACATGGTCAGTCACGGGACGCAGGACATGTATCCCACGTTCCTCGAGCGCGACTGGCACCTCGGCCCGACGCTGCGAGCCGCGATCACCGCGTTCTCACAGGTGGGCGCGCTCTGTGGCGGTGTGCTCTGCGGGCTCTACTCCGACCGCCTCGGCCGAAGACGCACGATCGGCCTCGCGCTGCTCGGCGCCGTGCTCACCGTTCCACTCTGGGCATTCGCACCCGGTGCGCCGCTGCTCTGGGCCGGCGCGTTCGTCATGCAGTTCTTCGTACAGGGAGCGTGGGGCGTGATTCCCGCTCACATCAACGAGCTAGCGCCCGACGGTGTGCGCGGCTTCCTACCGGGTTTTGCGTATCAGTGCGGCGTCGCAGTCGCGAGCCAGATCCCGCACGTGCAGGCGCTGTTCGCGGCGCATACGACCTATGCGCAGACGATGGCGCTTTCGGCGGCGCTGGTGTTCATCGTTGGGGCGATTGCGGCGTTGGCCGGACCGGAGCGGCGGGGCGTGGCGTTCGGACGCGGGACTACAGAATCAAGCCGAGCGCGCACCGAAACCCCGGCAGCACGTCCTCACCAACCAACTCATCGGCTTCATTAAGCAGCGACTCTGTTCCGTCCTGCCGATAGATCCGCGCGATCCGTCGTTCCGCATCGATTACCCAGACCAGCCGCACACCGGCCTCGAGCCAGTCGGCCACCTTCGCGAGCGTTTCACCTGGGCGGTCGCCGGGGGACAGAACTTCGACAGCCAGATCGGGCGCCATCTCGGGAAAGCCACGAGTCTCTGTTGGGATCCGATCCCGGCGAACAAACCCCACGTCCGGCGCACGTACGGTGTCGGGATTACGAAACAGCGTAAAGCCGGTCTCCGCCGCTAGCAGCTGCCCGGCGCCGGTCAGCTGGACATGCTGTCCCAAGCGGAGCGTGAGATTCATGGCCACCGCACCATGTCGATATCCCGCTGGCTCGCGCACGATCACCCGGCCGCGAACCAGCTCTGTGCGCTTGTCCGGAATGTTCAGGTGGAGCAGCTCTTCAGCCGTCATCAGCGGCGACCTCATGTTCGGAACGTATGAGGGCTCGGCGGGCATGGCAAGCAAGGTTGGACATGCGCGTCAACCAATGGTCAATTCCGACGCTATGCACGACATCCGCGTTGCAGCCGTCCAATTCCAGCCCACCCCGAGCGACAAGACCTACAACCTCGGCCGCGTCCGCCATTTCGTAACCGAGGCTGCTCGCGCGCGCGTCGAGCTGATTGCGTTCCCGGAGATGTGCCTCACCGGCTATTGGCACGTACGCAAGCTCTCACACGAAGCGTTCGCCGCGCTCGCCGAGCCCGTCCCCGAGGGGCCTTGTACGCGGGAACTTCTCGAGCTGTCACGCGCGCACAGTATGTCCATCGGCGCCGGCTTGCTCGAGCGAGGGTCGGATGGTGGTATCTACAACGCATATGTCGTCGCCATGCCGGATGGGACGTGGGCGGTCCATCGCAAGCTGCACGTGTTCGAGCATCCCGACATTCGCGCCGGCGACCGCTACACCGTGTTCGACACGCCGCACGGCTGTCGCGTGGGCGTGCTGATCTGCTACGACAACAACATCGTCGAGAATGCCCGTGCCACCGCCCTGCTCGGCGCTGAGGTATTGCTCGCGCCGCACCAGACGGGCGGGTGTAACTCGGTGAGCCCGCGCGGCATGAAGCCGATCGATCCCGCCGTGTGGGCGCGTCGTCACGAAGACCCCGCCGCGTGCGAGGCCGAGCTGTGCGGACCGAAGGGACGCGGCTGGCTGATGCGCTGGCTGCCGAGCCGCGCGCACGACAACGGCATGTTTCTGCTGTTCAGCAACGGCATCGGCCCGGACGACGACGAGATCCGCACGGGCAACGCCATGGTGCTCGATCCCTATGGCGAGATCATCGTGGAGACGCGCGCGCTCGGCGACGCCATGGTGGTGGCGGATCTCGACGCATCGATCCTGCCGACGTCGTCGGGAAGGCGGTGGCTACGGGCGCGGCGGCCCGAGCTATATGCGTCGCTGGCGCGGCCGACGGGACTGGAACAGGAGACAAGGCGAGTGCGGTTCGGGTCCTCACCCCCCTGACCCCCTCTTCTTCAAGGAGAGGGGGGACTAACAACGGAGGAGCGCATGCATCACCGTTTGAGCGGAACGCTCATCGTTCTGCAGCTGGTCGCCGGCAGCACCGCAGCACAAGCCGCGCAAGCCCCTTCCACACCCGCGCAGCGGGGGCAGTCTCTGCTCAAACGAATGACACTCGAAGAGAAAATCGGCCAGCTCAACCTCGCCGCAGGTGTGACCTTCGGCGGTATGGTCCAGGGGGCCTCCGACGAAGACATCACCGGCGGCCGGATCGGCGCGATTCTCTGGCTCGCTAATCCCAAAGAGATCGACCGGCTGCAACATCTCGCGGTCGAGAAAAGCCGCCTGCACATCCCGCTGTTGTTTGGACTGGACGTCATCCACGGCTACCGCACGATCTTGCCGATCCCGCTCGGCATGGCGTCGTCGTGGGATCCCGCCGTCGAGGAGCAGGCGCAAGCGTTCGCGGCCGTCGAGGCGCGCGCGGCAGGGATTCGCTGGACGTTCACGCCGATGGTCGACATCGCGCGCGACGCTCGCTGGGGGCGCATCCAGGAAGGCGCCGGTGAGGACCCGTACCTCGGCGCCGCAATGGCGCGGGCGCAGGTGCGGGGATTCCAGGGCGCAACGCTGGGTCCGACCAGCGTCGTCGCCTGCGTGAAGCACTATGCCGGCTACGGCGCCGCGGACGGCGGACGAGACTATGACGCGTCGTACGTCCCCGAGGAATTGATGCGCAATGTCTACCTCGTGCCGTTCCACGCGGCCGTACAGGCGGGCGTGGGGAGCGTCATGTCGGCCTACATGGATCTGAACGACGTACCCGCGAGCGGCAATCGCTGGTTGCTGACCGACGTACTGCGGCGTGACTGGAAATTCCGGGGGTTCGTCGCCTCGGATGCGTTCGCGATCGCGAGTCTTCAGACACATGGCTTCGCCGCCGATCCCGCCGACGCTACGTACAAGGCCATCACCGCGGGCGCCGGCATGGACATGGCGAGTCGCACGTACCAGAACCATCTGTCACAGCTCGTGGCCGGTGGAAAAGTGTCCGTGGCGCAGATCGACGCCGCCGTCCTGCCCATCCTCGAGATCAAGTATGCGATCGGCCTGTTCGAGCATCCGTATGTGACCGATTCCTCGAGCGGTGCCGACATCAGCGCCGACGCGCGCGCGCTGGCACGGCGACTCGCCGCCCGTTCGATGGTGCTGCTCAAGAACGAGAATCACACCCTGCCGCTCGCGACCACGATCCGGAACGTGGCGGTCATCGGGTTGTTGGCGGATTCGCCCCGGGATATGACCGGAGGTCCGACGCCCGCCGGCGTGTTCGGACAAGGACAGGACGCCCCGGTGGTGACCGTCGTCGCCGCGCTCAAGAGCCGGCTGGGTCCCCAGGCATCGATCACAGCCGTGTCGGGACCTGCGATGTCGAAGGTGTTTCCCTCGATGTTCGACGCGTTTTTCGGCGGCAAGCCCGCCCCGCCGCCCACTGCGGCAGAAATCGCGGACTGGAAGGCGAAGGCGACAGCGGCGGCACAGGCCGCTGATCTGGTCGTTGCCGTCGTCGGGGAGCCCGCGTTCATGAGCGGCGAAGGAGCGTCGCGGGGCACGCTCACAATGCCGGGAATTCAGCAAGAACTGGTCGAGGCGGCGGCGGCCGCCGGGAAGCCCCTCGTGGTCGTGCTAATCAACGGACGCCCGCTCGAGATCAATTGGCTGGCCGAGCACGCCGCGGCGATTCTCGAAGCATGGCTGCCCGGAGTGGAAGGCGGCAACGCGATCGCCGACGTGTTGTTTGGCGACGTGAACCCGGGCGGTAAGCTGCCGGTCAGTTGGCCGCGCTCGGCCGGACAGGAGCCGCTCTACTACAACCACAATCTGACCCAAGCGCCCGAGAGCGCCGCGACGTTCACGTCGCGCTACTGGGACATCGCGAGCAGGCCGCTCTACCCGTTCGGGTACGGGCTGAGCTACACCACGTTCAAATTCGCGAACCTCAGACTATCGAAGACACACATGACCGCGAGCGACAGCGTGGACGTAGCGGTCGACCTCACGAACGCCGGCGCGGTGGCAGGTGATGCGGTCGCGCAGCTCTACATCCACCAACGCTCCGGCTCGGCATCGCGTCCCGTGCGTCAATTGGAAGGCTTTCGCCGCGTGCCGCTGCTACCGGGAGAGACCAAAACGCTCCACTTCACGTTGGGGCGGAACGAGCTGCAATTCTGGAATGCGCGCTGGGCAGTCGAGCCGAGCGTGTTTGACGTCTGGGTAGGCGAAGACTCCCGCGCCGAGTTGCACGCGGAGCTGACAGTCGGCAGCGGGAGCGGGCGCTAGCGCACTTCAGCTCTCGGAGTCCAGGTGCCAGCCGGTGTTCTGCCACACGCCGTTGTGCCAGATGAACACCTCGGTGGCGCGGCCGCGCTGCACGATCTTGCGACCGTTTTGCTCGAGCTCCAGCTCATAGGTCGAGTACAACACCGCGCACGTTCCAAAGACTTGCTTTTCGGTCTTGGGGAACGTGACGCGCAGCAGCTTCGCGCCACCCTTCGCGAACTCTTTGGCCGACGCCATCACCGCGGCCCGATCCTGCCACGTCGAGTCGTGGCTATTGATAGCCACGACCTCGGCGGCGAGCAGTTGCCCCAGCCGAGTGGTGTCGTTCTGAAACCAGGCCCACCAGACCGCTTCCCGGTCGCTCATCAACCGCGCGACCCGCGCATCGTCGGCCGGAAAATCCCTGGCGGCACATGCAACCGCCACCGTTAGCACGAATCCCGCAACACCGACGGTAGCGAAGCGATTCACAGGACCTCCTCGAAGTGGAGTGTGTTCGAATCTTGTATAAGATGGTGCGCGTCGCGTCCGCGGGCCTAGGTTAGCGTCTCGTTAATCCTTAGCTTCGGGCGTGCGTCCGTCCCGCGTGTTCTTTGCCGCGACCATGATCGGCCTCGGCGTCCTCGGCCTGGTCCAACGCGATTTCCCACCGATATGGACGGGCGTGTACCAGAGTCTGCCCGCGCGCGCAGTCCTGGTGTACTTGTGCGCGCTCATCTCGCTGGCGACCGGTGTGGGCATGCTCGTGCAGCGCACCGCTCTCGTTGCCGCCCGCGCGCTGTTCATTTATCTGCTGGCCTGGCTGGTGGTATTCAGGATCCCGCACGTCTTCGCGGCTCCCACAGTGGAAGCGACGTGGTGGGAATGCGGTGACACGTCGGTGATGGCCGCGGCCGCGTGGCTGCTGTACAGCGACAGACGTCTGCATACGGCGCGGGCGCTCTACGGCCTAGGGTTACTCCCCTTCGGCGTCGCGCACTTCGTCTATCTCAAAGAGACCGTTGTCGACGTGCCAGCCTGGCTTCCCTGGCACGTCGCGTGGGCGTACCTCACCGGTGGTGCGTTCATCGCGGCGGGTGCGGCGGTGCTGATCGGCCGCTACGCGCGTCTCGCGGCCGCGCTCTCGGCGTGGATGATGGGACTCTTCACACTGCTGGTATGGGTCCCCGTCGTGGTGACGGGTCCCAGCGCCTTCCAGTGGGCCGAGTTCGTCAACTCGTGGTCGTTGACGGCGGCCGCGTGGGTCGTGGCGGATTCTTATCGCGGCATGCCGGTCACTGCGCCACTGTAATAACCGCGCTCCCGCTGTGCCCTTCGGTCGAGGCCGTGATCGTGACCGTGCCCGCGCTCATCGCGCGGACAAATCCGGTGGCGAGCACTGTGGCAACACCCGGGTCACTCGTGGACCACTCAATCGGCCGGCCGAAGAGCGTATTGCCGCTCTCGTCCGTCAGCGCTACGCGAAGCGTCGCTGTATCACCGAGCGCAAGGTTGGCGCTGCCGGGCGTCACGTTCACGACGCTCACCGGCGACGGCGTCGCGGTAACGGTGAAGCTGGAGGTAGCGGAGGGCCAGCCGGTGACCGTGGTGACGGTGAGAGAATACGTGCCCGGCTGTGAGGGGGCTGAATAAGTGATGTAGCGAACGCCGCCGAGCATGCCGTTATTGCTGATCGTGCCGCCCGTCGTCGACCATTGCAGCGACGCCTGGGCTAACACGAGCGCGGCGCTGTCGGTCTTCGAGCTGAAGACGACGACGGTGAGCGGCGCGGATTGGGATGGCACGAGCGCAATGCGCGTGGGAGCGACGTCGATGCGAAAGACAAGACCGGATTCGGGACCGTTCGTCGCGAGATTGCAGCCGAAGCTCAACGCCAGGGCAATCGCGAGTCGACGGGAGAGCTTGAACTTGAAGTTCATACAGCCTCCAAAATGAAAAAAGGCCGCCAGCGAATCGCTGGCGGCCAGGCGAGCAAGGCGGTTGTGCGCCGTAGCCCCGTGGCTCTGCGTCACCGCCTTTCGACGGTTTTGCTCTGAGCAGCTTGCGGAAAATGCGGTGCGTGCTGGGCGTGCGGCGTGAGCGATATCACACGGTTTGCGGAACGGTGCGTAAA
>DATBFV010000047.1:0-11616 GCA_036558345.1 Gemmatimonadales bacterium
CCTGGGGTTGGTGAACGTCGCCATGCTGAACAGCGGGGGAGGCCACAGCTGCGTGGTCACGCGGGATGCCGCCGCCTACTGCTGGGGCATCAACGGCAACGGCCAGCTTGGCGATGGGACCACGAGGGACCGTCCGACACCTGTGCGCGTAGCTCCCTGATCGTGGCGCGGCGAGCTACCGGACGGTGATGACCACACGCTGATACCGGGTGATGGCGGCCGCGGGCCGGACGCAGCCCGCTCCTGAAGTTTCAGCAGGTCGTCATAGGAGTTGATCGCGCCAAACGGTCCGGCGCCCTGAAACGCCGGTGCGGTCGCGCTCATGCGCCTGAATCAGGCGCCGGTCTCGCCTACGACTCGGCGGAGTCCACCTGCAGCCCGGTCGCGCCAAGGCGCGACCTCCGCCCCACCCCGGCGCCACAAGGCCAGTGCCATGGCGTAATACCGCGCCGCAGCCATGCGATCGCCACGCGCCTCGGCCAACTCACCCAGCTCCAACGACGCCCGCGCCGTCACAAAGCCCATCCAGGTGGTGGGCGGGACGAGCGAGCGGAGCAGCACAGCCGCGCTGTCCGGCCGACCGGTCGCGCGGAGCAACAGGGCCATCTGCAATCGCATGGCCGGTTCAGGTTGCGCTTCATAGGTGGTGTTGGAGTGAATGGTCCAGAGATCGTACGCGCGTTCGGCCAGCATCAGCGCGCGCGGCAGATCGCCGGCCCGCGCGGCAAGCCGCGAGTCGAAGTCGGCCTGGATCGCCCCGCGCCAATCTTTGGACGTGCCGCCGCCCGGCAGCCTGCCGATCGCCGCCCGCCACCGCGCGGTCACCGCGGTGTCGCCGAACGACGCGTGGTACGCGCCCAGCACCCACCCCGTCCACCAGACTGGACGCGTCTGGAAATACGCGGCCGCGGAATCGACCGGGACGTACGCCGTGAGGGTCGCCAGCGCTCGGGTCGTCACGGCGCTGTCGCCCACACCGACGATCGCGCTCGCCACAAGGAACAGGTCGGCGGTCTGCTCGAGGCCCGGGAACGCTCGAAGCGCCCCGGCGTGGGCGGCGCTGTCGACCTGGCGCAACCGGCCCTCGGCCAGCGCCAGCTGCACGTCGCCGCCGATGGCGGCGCGCCGTGGGAAGCCCGGCCCCGCGCTGGCGCGCAGCCGCTGCAACAGGCGCTCAGCGCGCGGCGGATCGTAGGCGCGGAGGATCCGGAGGACGAAGAGCCATTCTGTCAGCGGAGCCGCGACTATGGTGTCGAGCAACCGCTGGAACCTGTCCGGGTCGGCGTCGATGGCGCGGAGACTGAGGAGCGACCCCCGCACGAGCGAGTTCGTCGTGTCGGCGTGTTGCAGCCGGTCGATCTGGCGCCGGATGTCGGCCGTGTCCTCGACGGCCGTCGCGAGGTACGCGCGGCGCGCGAGTGCCGGTGCGTATCCCGGGTCGAGCTGCAACACGCGCTCTGCGACCGCGCGTGCCTCGACCTCACCCACCCCGTATTGCCAGCCGTACACGAGGTGGCTGTAGCTCAGGAGATCGAGCGCACGCAGGTCGGTGCTGTCCTGCTCCAAGATCCGGTCCAGCGCCTCGGCCACGCCCGGCCCATCGGTCAAGAGCGAAGCCAGCACGGCACGCGCTCGCATTCGCTCGCGTTCGCTCAGGGAGTCGCTGACCCTCACGGCGCGCTCGGCAAGCGCGATCATCCCCTGGTACGGCTGGCCCACGTTGAACTGTTTCCACGACTTGATCCCCACGGCGTCCACGAGCGCGAGTGCGAAGTTCGAGTCGAGCGCGAGCGCGCGATCGATCGCGACGTCGGCCGAATCGACCAGCCCCCGGCGCATCGCCTCGCGCGCGGACAGGTACGCCTTCACCGCGTCCACCGATTGCGTTGCATACGTCTCCATCGGCCGCCCGGGTCGACCGCCGAGCGCCGCGATGATCGCCACGGCTGATCGCTGCACCAGCGCCGGCAGGCTGTCCGCCGATCCCGTAACGGCGAGTGTCTGAAGCGGCTCGACAGTTTGCAGCCCGTACAGACGGAGCGTGACGTCCACGCGCGAGCCGTTCTGGTTCACCGCGCCGAGCACGTAGCGTGCGGCGCCCGCCTTCTGGGCAAGGCGCGCGGCATCGACGGGATCGGGACTTTGCGCCAACTCGGCGCGCGTCGGCCGCAGGTGCTGCCACAGGGACCATGGATCGGCCACTCGCACATCCGGCGTGCCGTCGAGTGCTGTGGTCAGCAAGTCGGGCAGTGTTTCGGTCAGCTGGTCGGGCGCTCCCGCGACACGGAACGGAAACACAGCGACTCCCAGACGCCGGTCGCTGCTCCTCGCCGCCAGGGAGCGAACGGCCACCCAAGCGACGACCCCCAACGCAGCCGCCAGGATCGGGATGCGGGCGGCCCGGAGGCGCCGCCGCCACCCGCCGTGAGCAGCGGCGGCGGGAGCGCTCGCTCCAGTCGCCGTGGTGCTCGCCGCAGTTGCGAACTCGTACGCCGACGCGAACCGGTCCGCGGGCGCTGGCGCGAGCCCGCGGCGGATGACGGCGTCGAGGGCAGGATGCACGCTCGAGCGCAGCGGCCGGAGCGAACGGACCTCGCCGGAGAGTTGACGCGCGAGGATGGCCTGCGGAGTCGGACCCGTGTGCGGCGGCTCGCCACCGAGCATCTCGTAGAGCACGCACGCCAGCGAATAGACGTCGCTTCGAGCATCCAGCTGCACATCGCCGGCGGCCTGCTCCGGACTCATGTACGCCGGACTGCCGACCACCGTCCCGGTGCCGGTAATCGACTGTTCGCCGAGCGAGGCGAACAGCCGGGCGATACCGAAGTCGGCCACGACCGCGTGACCGCCATGAAACAGGATGTTCTCGGGCTTGACGTCGCGGTGCACGATCCCGTGCGAATGGGCGAACGACAGCGCGTCGGCCACTTCGCGGTTGATCTGGATCGCATCGTCGAGCGGCAGCTGCCGTTCGCGCTGGAGCCGCGCCCGTAGCGATCCCTCCTCCGCGAGCGGCATGGCGTAATAGAGGTGGCCGCCGGCTTCACCCGAATCGAACATCGGCAGGATATGGGGGTGCGACAGGGTTGCCACGATCTGGATCTCGCGCAGGAACCGCGCGGGGGACGTGCCGCGCCATTGCTCGGGCGACAACACCTTCAGCGCGACGGCGCGCTGGTGCCGCAGATCGGTCGCGCGGTACACGGTCGCCATGCCACCTTGACCGAGCTCGGCCTCGATGGCGTACCGGTCGGCCAGGGCCTCTCGAGCGGCGTCGAGCGGTGACGGCATGGACGCAAACATATGATCCGACTTGCTCACTCGCGAGGACGCCGGCCCGTTGCGCCCTCGAGTTGCTGGCGACAAAATGAACGCCCCAAGGGGGGCCATGCGCCTCAACGTGAACCTCTTCGTAAGATGACTCTCATGTCCGCTCGCAGCGCCGTCGCATTGTTGCTCCTGTTGGTGCCGGGCAGGCCCGAGTACGACCGCGTCATTCTCGGCGGACGCGTCATCGACCCGGCATCCGGGCTCGACGCGGTCCGCAATGTCGCGCTCAAAGACGGGCGGATCGCCGCCATCACGCCGGATGCGGTCGCCGGCCGAGATACGGTCGATGCGCGTGGGCTCGTCGTCGCGCCCGGGTTCATTGACCTGCATGCGCACGCGCAGACAGACGAGACCTACCGGTTCTACTCCCTCGACGGCGTGACGACGGCGCTCGAGCTCGAGCTGGGCACAGCCGACGTGGCCGCCTGGTACCGCGACCATGGCGCCGCGCGTATCAACTACGGCATCTCGATCGGCCATATCAAAGTCCGGATGGCGGTGATGCACGATTCCGGCCCAAGGATGCCGGTGGGCCCGGCAGCCTATCGCGCCGCAACGCCCGCCGAGATCGATGAGATCGCTCGGCGTATCGAGGCCGGTGTCCGCGCAGGCGCAGTCGACATCGGCGCGGGTTTTCCGTACACACCGTCGGCCACGCGTGATGAGCTGCTCGCCGTGTTTCGTGTTGCCGCACGAACACAGACGCCGATTCACGTCCATATCCGTCCGGGAGTCGCGGGCATCACAGAAGTGCTGTCGCTCGCGAAGGAAACCGGCGCGCCGTTGCACGTCGTGCACGTGAACAGTGTCGGCCTCGGCGAGACGCCGCAGTTGCTCGAGATGATCACGTCCGCCCGCGCGCGCGGCCACGATGTGACGACCGAGGCGTATCCCTACGACGCCGGGATGACCGAAATCCAATCCGCCACGATCCAGGACGTCTACAAGTCCGCTCCTGATGCAAGACTCGCCGAGCTGGAATGGCCAGCGACAGGCGAGCGGTTGAATCGGGAGAGTTTCGAGCGCTACAGCCGGATCGGTGGACCGGTCGTGATCCATACCAACACCGAGCCGATGGTCGACGCCGCGATCACGAGCCCACTCACCAGCATTGCGAGCGACGCGTACTGGCAGGATGGCACGGGCCATCCACGCACAACGGGAGCATTCGCGAGGGTTTTGGGCCGCTACGTCCGGGAGAAGCACGCCCTGTCGCTGATGGACGCGATTCGCAAGATGACGCTCATGCCGGCGCAGCGGCTCGAGGCCCACGTGCCCGCAATGCGGCACAAGGGACGCTTGCAGATTGGCGCCGACGCCGACATCACGATCTTCGATCCTGTCACGGTGGCGGATCGTTCGACCTATCGCGAACCGTCGCTCGCGCCGGTCGGCATTCGACACGTGCTCGTGAACGGCGTATCCGTCGTGGCGAACGGGCGCGCCGTCGAGGGCGTGACTCCGGGGAAAGCGGTACGGGGAACGCCGCGGTGACCGAGGCGCATACGGACCCCGATGTGCTCTACGTCGGCACGTACACCAAAGACACTCGTTCTGAGGGCGTCTATCTCGTCCGGATGGACCGACGGTCGGGCGAATTGATCAAAGTCGGCGCAGCGGATGCCGGGCAGAACCCTTCTTTCCTCGCGATCCACCCGAAGCGCAGCGCCCTCTATGCGGTCAACGAGCTCGACCAGGGCGCGGTCACTGCCCTTGCGATCGACAAGGCCACCGGCGGGCTGACGAAACTCAACGCGCAGCCGTCGCAAGGTGACGCCCCCTGCTACGTCAGTGTGGACAGGAGCGGTCGGGTCGCGCTCGTGGCCAACTACGCGACCGGCAGTGTCGCGCTGCTCCCGCTCCAGGCAAATGGCGCGCTTGCCGCCGCGGCCTCGGTGGATCAGCACACGGGAACGGGTCCGATTACGGATCGCCAGGAGGGGCCGCACGCGCACTGCATCCTTCCCGACCCCTCCAACCGCTTTGCGCTGTCCGCGGACCTGGGCGCCGACCGAGTGCTGATTTATCATCTCGACATCGAGTCGAAGTCGTTGCGCCCGGTTGATAGCGGCGCGGCAGTCATGCATCCTGGCGCCGGCCCGCGCCACATCGCCTTCCATCCAACCCTGCCGCTCGTGTTCGTCGCCAATGAGCTCGATTCCACCGTGGCCACGCTGCGCTTCGACGCCGCGCGCGGCACACTGTCGTTGAGCGGCACACTAGCGACGGTCCCGGCCGGTTGGAGTGGGACCAATTACCCGGCCGACATCCATCTCGGGGGATCGGGACAGACGCTTTACGTATCCAACCGCGGCCACAACAGCATCGCCGTGTTCTCCGTGGCGAACTCCACGGGCTCACTCGCGCTCGAGCAGGTGATTTCGACTGAAGGAGATTGGCCGCGCAACTTCAGCCTCGATCCGACGGAGCGCTGGCTGCTCGTCGCCAATGAGCGCTCCGCCTCGATCGTCGTATTTGAGCGCGATCCGCGAACCGGAAAATTGACGCCCACGCGCCAACGCATCGCGATACCGAGCCCAGTCTGCCTGCGGTTCGCGTGACGACGGATCTCCGTCGAGTCATCGGGCTCGGCGGCGGCGTCGCGCTGATCGTGGGCATCACGATCGGGTCGGGGATCTTCCGCACGCCCCCCACGATTGCCGGGCTCGTCGCCAATCCGCTCGTCATCATGGGCCTGTGGACGGCCTTCGGTTTGATCAGCATCTGCGGCGCGCTCGTGCTCGCCGAGCTGAGCTCGATGCTGCCGCAGGCAGGCGGCGTGTACGTCTACCTGCGCGAGGCCTATGGCGATGCCGCGGCCTTCGTCTTCGGGTGGTTGTACACGCTGATCACGACACCCACGACGATTGCCGCGCTCGCCGTCGTCTTCGCCGAGTTCCTGCTCAACCTCCTCGGCATGCCGGTGGACGCGAAGGTCCAGGCGATCGCGATCGCCGGCATCATCATGCTGACCGTCGCCAACGTACTCGGCGCGCGCGTCGGCGCAGCGGTGAGCGAGGTGACCACGCTCGTCAAAGTCACCGCGCTCGCCGCCATCATCCTGGGCACGTTTCTCTTCGCGCACGGCAGTCTCTCGCATCTCACGGAGGGCGGCGTGGTGCACGGCGGCGGGCTCGCGCGCGCCGTCGCGGCCGTGATCTGGACCTACGATGGCTGGGTGGCCGTCAGCATGATCGCCGGCGAGGTCGTCGCGCCCGAGCGCCTGATGAAACGGATCATCATCATCGGCATGCTGGTCATCGTGACGCTCTATATCGGCGCGAATCTGGCGTACTTCTACGTGATGCCGATCGGCGTCATGGCGGCGCAAAGGCAAGCCATCGCGCGGACCGTCATGACCGCGATCGCGGGCCCAGTCGCCGGTGTGCTCATCATGATCGCGATCATGACGAGCGTGTTCGGCGCGCTGAACGGCAACCTGCTCGCTAAGCCGCGCGTCGCGTACGCGATGGCGCGCGACGGGCTGATATTCGGATTTCTCGGCACGACCCATCCGCGCTGGGCTACGCCCTGGGTCGCGGTGCTCATTCAAGGGGTGGTAGGAATCGTGATGGTTCTCACCCTCAGAGATTACGATTCGCTGATCACCTACTTCGTGGTCGTCGAGTGGGCCGCGCTGATCTTTGCCGTCGCCTCCGTGTTCGTGTTGCGGCGCAAGCTCGCGGATGCGGCGAGGCCGTTTAGAACACCTGCATATCCCTGGGTGCCAGCGGCCTTCGTCGTGGGCACGGTCATTGGTCTCTCGGCGATTGTCTGGGGACAGATTCAGGCAGGCAACTTCTCGCCGGTCTACGGTCTGGGCATTGCGCTCGCAGGATTCCCGGTTCACTACCTCTGGAAACGTCTCAAGAGGAGCGCATGAGAAAGGCCGTTCAGACCGCAAAGGCCCCGCAGCCCCAGGGTCCGTATTCGCAGGCGATCGTCGAAGGCGATTTCGTGTTCGTCGCCGGACAGGGGCCGATAAACCCTGGAACCGGGCGCCGGGAGCTAGGAGATGCGCGCTCCGAAACGAAGCGAGTGTTCGAGAACATCAAGGCGATTCTCGAGGCCGCGGGCTCGTCCCTCGACCATGTGGTCAAGTGCAACGTGTACCTGCGCGACATCGCCGATTTCGCCGCGATGAACGAGGTCTACCAGACCTTCTTCTCGGCGCCGTTTCCGGCGCGTACCACGATCCAGGCCGGTGCGCTGCCGGGCGGCATCGCCGTCGAGATCGAGTGCATCGCGAAGAAGGCGAAATAGTGGACGCGCTCGACCTCGACACTCCTGCCCTCTATGTCGATCTCGACGTCCTCGAGCGCAACATCGCGCGCATGCAGGAGCAGTGCCGCACCTGGGGCGTCGCGCTGCGGCCGCACGTAAAGACTCACAAGATCCCCGAGATCGCGCAGTTGCAGCTCGATGCCGGCGCGATCGGCATCACGGTCGCCAAGCTGGGCGAGGCCGAGGTGTTGCCGGGGGACGACGTGCTCGTGGCGTATCCGCTGGTAAAGAGCAAGCTGCCGCGGTTGAAACAGCTCGCGCAGAAGCGGCGCGTGAAGGTGGCAGTCGATTCGGTGCAGGTCGCGCGCGATCTCCCTGGGATCGAGACGCTGGTCGAGATCGACGTGGGCGTGGGCCGGTGTGGAGTGCAGACACCCGAGCAAGCCGCTGAAGTCGCGAAGGCGTGCTCGAATTTCCAGGGGATTTTCTACTGGCCGGCGTGGCTCGACGAGTCGGGCTTCCGCGCGGCGTGTGAGAAGATCGATGCCGTGCTCGCGGCGCTCGCCGAAGCAGGCTTCGATGCGAGAATCGTCTCCGGAGGCTCGACGCCTGGGGCTGCGAAGACGCCCCTGATCCCGCAGACCACGGAGATCAGGCCGGGGACATATGTCTTCTACGATGCGAATAGCCTCGCGGCGAATGTGTGCGAGCTCGCCGACTGCGCGCTGCGCGTACTCACCACCGTGGTCAGCACCGCGGTACCGGGCCAGTGCGTGATCGATGGCGGCTCAAAGACGTTCTCGAGCGATCAGACCGTGGGCGTGGGTACGTTCGGCCATTTTGGCGAACGGCCCTGGACCATGCGCAAGCTGAATGAGGAGCATGGCTACGTCGAGATCGATGGCACGCCGCCGCGCGTGGGCGAAAAAGTGTGGGTAGTGCCGAGCCATTGTTGCGCGGCCGTCAATCTCCACGACGAGATCTGGTACGGGCGCGGCGGGCGCGTGGAGGGCAGTTGGCGGGTCGCCGGCCGCGGCAAAGTTCGTTAGGGCACTAACGCCGCTACCTGTCGTGGCAGGGCCGCCAGGCTACTGTGCTCGAACATCAAGCGGCCCGAGGAATCGAGCACGAAATAGTTCGGCGTAGCGAATGACGCGAAGGCCCGCTGCGCGTCCTTTCGGAAATCGTAAAAGACTGGCAAGTCCCCCGCCTTGAAGACCCGCATGGTCTGTTCCAACTCATTCGAAAACGGCTGGTCCACGATGGATACGATCTGCGCGCCTTTGGACGCAAACTGTTGGTTCAACACATCGAGATCGTGTAATGGCTCCAGCGAAAAGCCGCAATACGGTGTCCAGAACATGACAACGGTGACTCTTCCGTTCGCGATTTCGGTCAGGCGCCGAACTTCTCCCGATTTCGTCATCAGCCGGAGCGATCCACTGAGAGAACGCGGAGTGGCGCGTTGGAGCACGCTCTGCCGCATCTCCTGCGTGGCGTCTTGAACGAGCCGCGGCCACTTCCCCCTCTCGGCGCGCGGCACGAGCGCGTTGATCGAATCTTTCAACGCGATAGAGATCCCCGGGTCGGCGACCACCCGCGCATAGCTCTGCAGTGCCGCGGCAGTATCGCCGCGCGCCATCAGCGCTCGCGCGACGCTACGGAGCACATCCGGATTCCAGCCGTAGGATGCCGCCAACCGGAGCGTGTCGAGCCCTCCGGCCCGGTTGCCGTTCTCGATCAGCGCATTGCCCAGCTCGGCCAGGATCGGTTGCGCCATGCCGCGATTCGCGTCCTGCTGCTCCGCAATGGTCGCCGTCAACGGGCGATAGGCGTCGGGTCCCTCGGCAAGAAGCCGGGCGGCGTCGCGTAACCACGTCATCGCTGTATCGCGAAGCGTTGGATAGGGGAGCAACTCTCGCCCCATCCACGACGCGCCGCCCGTTACCCCGGGGTACAAGCGGTGAAATCGACCGGCCCACACCCGGAGCCACGCAGTGTCCTTCGCCATCGACGCCTGGTTCACCACGTTCTGCGCGATCATCCAGAGCCGGCGATCGTGCGTGGGCTCGACTCGTTGCCACACAGGCTCGAACTTCTGGAAATAGGCGGGATTGGTTTCGCGGATCTGGAAGAATCCGCGTGCGTCCTTTTGCCCCTTGATGTACTGCTCCCTGAGTTTGTTCTCCTTGCCCAGGATCACCTCGGGGTCATTCGGCGCCGCTGCTTCGAAGCGGGGACGCCAGACGTGCGATGCTGCGCTGTCGTCGAGTTGGCCGGCGAAATGCGCCATCCCGGCAATAACTCGTGTCGGAAGCTCACGCTGTTCGCCGTAGCCGGCTTGAAACGCCGCGAAACGCTTGCGATGACCCGGTAAGAGACTGTCGGCGATGCGGTCACCAAGCACCCAACGCTCGTATGCGAGGAGTGCGGCGGCTGCATCGGGATCGTCTGGATAGAGGGCCGCAAGCCTCCGCGCGGTGCGCAGTGTTTCCTCCCAGTTCCGGCCCATCATATCCCGTCGCTTTTGCAGCAACGCGTCGTATAACGGCTTCCCCGTGTCGTCCGTCGTCACGATTTCCCACAATTGCTGGTCGTTGTCGTCGACGACGTCGCCGGCCGGGCTTTCGACCGCGAAGACGGCGAAGACGACGGAGTCCGGCAAGCGAACGTCGAGCTTGAACTCGCCGCCCGAGCGGCGCATCACACCCACGCGGCTCTGCGTGAGACCTTCGTTGTAATCGTCATCGCCAGGCCGGCGAAATCGCGCACGCAGCACCAGGGAGTCGTATACAGAGAGCGCGCCATTGGGCTCGTACGTCACGCGCACGACTTGCCCGGGCTGAGGAGCGGCCGGGTCGAAGCTGAGACTGCCCGTGCGACTGCCGGCCGAGACGTTGCGGATCGAGAAGAGCGAGACGACGGTCGTGATTGCGACCACGCCGATGCCCGCGGCAATCGCCACGCGACTGAGGCGTACGGGGAGCCGCGCGGGTTCGGCCGTGGGCAGAATCGTCCTCGCCCCCCCGGCGCGCTCGGCAAGCACACGATCCAGGATGTCGTCCCGCGTTGGCGACTCGTGCGCCTCGCCCTCAAGATCCGACAGCTCGCGCAACACCTTCACCGTCTCGCGGCACTCCGTGCACCGCTGCAAATGGTTGGCGGTAACGAGTCTTTCGTCTCCGTCGAGCGTACGCTCCGCGTACTGGCGCAAACTCTCGGCATCGGGATGGCGGGCGAGAATTCTCATGTCTTCTCCATCATTCGTTGTCGCAGCTGCTGCACCGCTCGGCTGAATCGAACCCGTGAGGCGCCGGAGCTGATGCCCAGTAGCGCACCGATTTCTTCGTGTGAGTAGCCTTCGATCTGGCGCAGGACCAGCACCGCGCGCAGCGTCGTCGGCAATGCGGCGATGTGTTGATCGAGATCCGATTGCTCACCGGCACTCGTTGGATCCGACACGAAATGCCCGTCCTCGAGCGTTGCCTCTCTCCGGCGTCGCGCGCTGCGCATTCGCATCAATGCCATGCGCGTCGCCACGCGGCTCAACCACCCCTCGAAGCTGCCCCGCTGCTCGAAACTCCGGATTGCTTCCGGAAGGCCGAGGAACAGGTCGTGGACGATGTCTTCAGCGTCGTGGCGCGAGCCGGTGAGTCGTCTGCCGAGTCGCAACAGGTGTCCCGCATAGAGGCGATACAGCCCAGCGATCCCGTCTGGATTACCGGCAACCGTTAGGCGAATGAGCTCGGCGACCTGTTCGGTGCCTGGCACGACGGCTGTTTCCATTGTTTTCAAGATGCCGGCGGGTACCCGGATGTTACAGGCCGGTGCCTAGCGGGTAACGACCTTGCCCCGCAGCACCGTGATCGAGGCCTTTGGAAGAGTAAACGTCGATGGCGGCCCTTGAAGGAGAGTGGCTATGGGCGGCTGATCGGGATCGGGGTGACTATTCGGTCCATCGTTGATCCACACGTATTGCTCACTTCCAAAGGTCACCTGCGTGACCGGCCCGGCAAAGGACGTCTGGCGCTTGCGCTGCAGATCTTCGAACACGACGCGCAC
>DATBFV010000048.1:0-8808 GCA_036558345.1 Gemmatimonadales bacterium
CAGCGAGTAATTCGGGGAATTGATGAGCGCGTCGGCGTGGGCTACCGCCTGTTGACACGCATCGCCGCCAGACACCTGAATGCCCGCGCACGAATTGTAGGCGGTCGGGTTGATACCGCCCGGGACCCCGTCCTTGGTAAAGATGCCGGCATTGATGTACATGTTCGCGAGTATGGCATCAGCGGCGCCCTTGGTGAACCGGCCGTTATTCGCCGCGTCCCACGTTGCCGGCAGATCCGGGTAGATCGCCAGCAGCTCCGACTCGATGAACTTGAAGACTGAATCGCGGGTCTCGCGAGGGCGGGGCATGATTTCGCTGGTGGTGGCGACCGGCACGCCGCCGAACAAGTCCATCAGCACGTAATAGTAGAACGCCCGGAGCCCCCGAGCCTCGGTCGTAACCGCTGCCGCGTTCGGAAGCGACGATGTCGCCATGGCGTCGATCAGCACGTTGGCGCGGGCGACACCTTGAAATGCCGTGTTCCACGCGTTGTTCATGAAGCTCAGCGTGCCGGGGCTGGTGGCGCTCCAGCTCTGGTGATGCAGCTCCATCCAGGTGCCGTTGTCGTACCAGTCCTGGCCGCGGGTCGGCACCACCATCTCGTCGGTGCTCACCTCGCTGATGCCCCAGTAATCGCCTTCGCCGGCCGTGCCGCGCAGCTGCGCGTACACGCCCGCCAAGGCTGCCAGCGCTTCACCCGGGGTGTTGAAGTACGTCTCCGGGGTGATCAGGCTTTTCGGATTCTCGGTCAAGTCGGTGCACGCCAGGAGCAACACGCACAGCGTTGCCACCGCGCCAAAGGTCTTTGTCACAAGATGTCGCCTCATTTGACCAGCCCTCCTTAAAACGAGAGACGGAGACCGCCGGTCACCGTGCGGGCCCGTGGATAGCTCAGGTAGTCGATGCCGCGCGCCGCGAGGCCCGCGTCGGGACTGAGATTATTGGGATCTTGATTCAAGTTCGAGACCTCCGGATCCAGTCCCGAGTAACCCGTGAAGGTAAGCAGGTTATCCACCGACGCATACAGTTGCACGTTGCGCGCGGTGCGGGCGAGTGCCGGAATGTCGAGCGTGTACGTGACGGTGAGGTTCTGCAGCCGCACGTACGACGCGTTCTCGACCCAGCGCGATGAGAAGATCGCGGGCTCATGCAGCCCCGTCGCGTCGTTCTGGGGGAGCGCGCTGGCCAGGAAATTCTTGTCCTGCAGCGCGTTGCCCTTGGTCGAATACACCAGCGCCGTGTTGTTGAACACGTCGCCGCCCACCGAACCGCGGATCAAGAAGCTGACGTCGATCTTGCTCCACGTCATCGAGCTGCGCAGGCCGAACGTAAAGTCCGGATTCGCGTTGCCGATCACCGCGTAATCCTCGGGGGCTGGAGCCGTCGTCTGGCCGCTCACGCACGTAGCGCTGGCCGTGCCGCACTTGAACAGCTGCTTGCCGTTTGAATCGATGCCCAGGAACACCGGCCCGAAGAACGTCCCGAGCGGCTGGCCCGGCATGATGCGCTGCGAATACTGATCCGACTGGCCCTGGCCGCTGACGACGCCCGACCGGATGAAGCTCGCGCCGCCGAGCGTCTGGACTTTGCTGGTGGGCGCCGCGAACGTGAGACCGGCGCGCCAGGTGAAACCGGGGCTCGATTTCGCCAGGGCATCG
Source organism: Gemmatimonadales bacterium (assembly GCA_036558345.1). Taxonomy (GTDB): domain Bacteria; phylum Gemmatimonadota; class Gemmatimonadetes; order Gemmatimonadales; family GWC2-71-9; genus 20CM-2-65-7. The sequence goes on from DATBFV010000048.1 coordinate 1,660, forward strand.
AGCGTGAGCTCGAACCCGGTGTTCTTCAGTTTTCCGACGTTCTGCAACGTGGACGAGACGTTGGAGGGCGCCGCCGACTGCACGTACTCGAGCAGGCCGGACGTGTTCTTCACGTAGTACTCGGCCGTACCGGCGAGGCGGTTGCTCCACAGGCCGAAGTCGAGGCCAAGGTTGAACTGATCCGTCTGCTCCCATTTGAGATTGGGGTTGCCGTTGCTGTTGGCGGACACGCCGCTCTGCGGAACGTCTCCCCACGGATAGGTGCTTCCCGTGCCGGGGTTGAACGTGACCAAAGACTGGTAGGGCGGAATGCCGGGGTTACCCTGCCGTCCCCAACCCGCCCGCACCTTGAAATCGGGATTGATCTTGTACGACGCCGACAGGCCGGGGAACAGCGCCCATTGGTGCCCTTCGGCGAAGCGCGAGGATCCGTCGTACCGCAGAATCCCCGTGACGAAGTACTTGTCCTTGTAACCGAAGTTCACGCGGGAGAGGAATGACGCCAGCTTCCAGTCTCTGGTGCTCGACCAGTCGGTCCGCGATGCAGCGGCCGCGAGGTTGTTGTAGCCGAACGCGTCGGTGAAGAATCCAATGCCCTGAGCGCCGACCAGGTTGCTGCCGAACTGCGTGTACTCATAGCCGCCGACGGCATCGAAGCTCTTGTCGCCGGACTGGTGCTGATAGGTCAGCAGGGTCTGGATCGTCCGCGTGGTGTTTGCGAGCCCCTCCTGCGTTGCCTGCCCGTTGCCCAGCGCGACGCCGAGCGGATTCGCCTTCGGGAAGTAGGTCTGGCGGGCGCCGTCGGAGTGATCGATACCGAGTGTGATTTTGGCGGTGAGGCTCGGGTTCAAATCGTATTCCCCGTTCAGCTGGCCCAGCGTGCGGGTGGTGTTGCCCACGTTCTGCACCTGATTGGCCAGCGCGACCGGATTGCGCACCGAGGTCGAACCGGTCTCGTAGTAATGCGTTCCGGTGGCATCGGTGACCTCGATAGGCTGCGTTGGATTGAAGATGGTGGCGTTCATGAACACGCCGCCCTCGAAGCCGCCCGTGTTCTCGTAGGTGATGTACTTGTCGTTCTCGCGCGACGTCGTCACCGTCGCCGCCAGGCGCACGCGATTCTCGAACGCATGATGACTCGCGGTGAGCGTGCCCTGGATCCGCTCCAGGTCGTTCGAGATCGCCACGCCCGGTTGCATCATGTAGTTGAGCGATGCCCGATAGCGGGTGTCCTCGGTTCCGCCGGCGAACGAGAGATTGTGATTGTGCGTCATCGACGTGCGCGTGACCGCGCCGAACCAGTCCGTGTTTGCGGTCCCGAGCCGCGTGAGGTGAATCGGATCGAGTCCTGCCGCCGAGCTCGGCGGCGTGCCGCTCGCGGTGTCGGCGTTGAAGATAGCGACCTGGTCCTGAATGAAGCTGCGATAGGCCGAAGCGCTAACCAGATCGAGCTTCTTGGCTGGCGACGACGCGGCGACGTAGCCGTCATACTCGATGGTCGAGCCGCCGGTGCTGCCGTGCTTGGTCTCGATCAAGACGACGCCGTTCGAGGCGCGGCTGCCGTAGATGGCCGTGGCCGACGCGTCCTTCAGCACGGTCATCGAGGCGATATCGCCGGGGTTGAGCATGTTGAGCGGGCTGCGGTTCAGCGAGGGGGCACCGAGGCCTTGGCCGCCGGGCTGCGTGTTGTCGTTAACGATCGGGACGCCATCGATGACGTAGAGGGGCTCGTTCGTATTGCTGATCGAGCTGCCGCCGCGAATCAGGATCTGCGAGCCCGAGCCGGGCTCACCGTTGTTCTGGACGATGTCCACGCCGGCCGCGCGGCCCTGAATCATCTGCGTGAAGTTGGTCTTCACGCCGACGTTCGCCTGGGTGGCTTCGATCGTGGAGACTGAGCCAGTGATTGCTTCGCGCCGCTGCGACCCGTAGCCCGTCACGACGACCGGCTCGAGAATCGACGCTTGCGGCGACATCGTGAACTTCTCGTCAGCGGTCGCACCGGCGGCGACCGTCACCGCTCGCTCCTGTGGGCCGTAGCCGATGCGCGACACCTTCAGCGTGACCGTGCCTGCGGGCACGTCGGTGAGCGCGAAGTTGCCGTCGGCTCCTGTCGCCGTCGTACGCGTGGTGCCCACGACCTGCACGCTCACCCCGGCGAGACCCTGCTGGGTCACGCTGTCGGTGACGGTTCCGCGAATGGTGCCGGTCTGGGCCGCGAGTGGGGCGGCGATGAGGGAAAGGGATGCGAAAATAGAACCAACATGTCGACTTAGATGCATCATGGTGCCTCCGCGACGTGTCAACGGGCCAACGGAATGACGGTTATCGGAACAGGAATTGCCGCCGGATTGAGCCCTTGTCAAGGGTGTGTAACGGGCGGATCATCTAGGCCCATGCTGCTGGTCTTCATACTCGCGATGCAAGCTGCACCCGTGCGGGCCAGCCCCCCCGTCCTGGTTTTTCCCACCGCCGGCCTCGACGACCCCGCCGCTTACGAGGGCTACACGGCGCGACTGTTTCGCGACTCTCGCGGCAACTCGGTTGAGATCTACATAGAAGGAAAGACGGGCCGGGTGGTGCATCTGTGGGCGGATGCGCTGAACGAGAGCATCGGATTCACGGTCCGAGATGGTGCGGCGGTCGGGGCGATCGCCTTCGATGAGGGACCAGCCACCGTGTCGAGTAGTGGCGGTCGGCGCAGCCTGCGCTACGCGCTCACCGTACCGGGCGGCCGGTCACTCCAGCTCGGGCAATGGCTCCTCGGCTCGATGCGGGTGGAGCGCGACTTCGGCTACGCGGGACGCGTCCGCGACCCGATCGATGCGGCCACGTTTGTGGTGCCGGAGATGGCGGACTTCGCCAAGCGCATGGGGCCGCCGTTCAGCGGCCGGCTCGTCCCCAGCGTTCAGCTGACCAGCACGGCCCGAGACTGGACGCTGCGCGTGTCGCAGCCCAGCCTCGACGGCAAGAATCACCTGTGGCTTACACTGCGCGGGGACGCGCGCACCACGCGTGCCTCCATCAACCAGACGGTGCTGACACTCCGGGCGCTCGGCACCAGGCCCGCGACGTTCAGTGTCGAGATCGCAACCGACGGCGCCGCATTGAGCCCGCTCAATCGCAACCAGATGTTCACCGAACAGTTCCGGCGCTTTGCGGACTCCGCGAAGTCCCCGCGCATCGACCGCGAGATCCGCGGCCTCGAGCTCCTCAGCTCCAAGCAGAAGTTCATGGCCGGACTGCCGACGTACGCGACGTATTTCGGCCGCGACATGCTGATGACGGCACTGCTCATGGAGCCGGTGTGGTCCGACACGATGCCGGAGTTCGTCATGGGCGCCGCGCTCGCGAAGCTCGCGCCCGACGGCGAGGTGAGTCACGAAGAAGCACTCGGCGGCCAGGCGATCCGTGAGAATGCCGCCGAGTTCCTGAAGACGGGCGACAGCACGCTGCTGCGCAACCTGCAGGCGACGCGCGAGAACTACTGGATGGTGGATGATGATTTCCAGCTTCCCGTCGTGGCGGGTCACTACTTCGCCAACCCCGACGTGCCGGAGGAGCGCAAGCATGCTTTTCTCAAGCGCTGGGGCGCAGCGTTGCGCAAAAACCTCGCGTACGTCGCGCGCCAGGCAGCGCCCTACGCGCGCGATCGTGTTGCGACGAACCTCGTGAGCTTCAAGCGCGACCCCGACGGCTATTGCCATCCGGGGAGCTGGCGCGACAGTCGCGTCGGGTACGCGGGCGGCTGTTACGCGTTCGACGTGAACGTGGTGTGGGTGCCGCAGGCGCTGAACGCGATCGTCGCGATCGACAGCGCTCTGCGCGACATCGGCGATCCGGGGGGGGGCATCGACAGCGCCGAGGCCATCGCGCGCATGGCAGAGGCATGGCAGGGCACGAGCCGCCACTTCATGGTCGGGTTGGGTGCCGGAGAGATCGAGTCGCGCGTACGCGCGAAGCTCGCGTCGCTGCCCGACCAGGAACGGGCGCACTGGGATTCGGTGCTCGCGCGTGCACCCCACCTCGACACACTGCGGTTCCCGGCCGTATCCCTCGACAGCGCCGGGATGCCGATCCCCGTCATGAGCACGGATCCGGGAATGTGGCTGCTGCTCGCGCGACAGGACTCAAGCGTGGAGGCCGAGCTGCTGCGTCCGTTCTTGCTGCCATACCCGCTGGGGTTGTTCATCGATGGCTTAGGGCTCGCGGTCGCGAATGACACCTATGCATCGCCGGCGGTGTGGGACATGTTTGCCCGCGATTTATATCATTCCCCGCGCGTCGTGTGGGGACGGGAAGTGAATGTGCTGCTCGCCGCGCTCGCGACGCGCCATCGGCCGGGGGCCGTGGATTCGGTGCGCACGGCAGTGCAACGATCGGGCCTGCAGTACGCCGAGCTGTGGAGCTACAAGTTCGACGGCGGCGCGTTGCGCCCGATGCGATACGGTTCCGCTTCCGACGTACAGTTGTGGACGCTCACGGATCTTGCGGTTCAATATCTCCTCAACTCGCGAAAGCAGGCCCGCACCCAATGAGCAATCTCCACATGTTCGACTGGTTCTTCATCGCCGGCTACTTCCTGATCCTGTTCGGGATCGGGTGGTGGGCGGCACGGAGAGAGAAAGCGGTCAGCTCCGACTACTTCCTCGCGAGCCGGGACGTCGCGTGGTTCGCCGTCGGCGCGAGCCTGTTCGCCTCGAACATCGGCTCTGAGCACCTCGTGGGACTCGCCGGGTCGGGCGCGGCGAGCGGCCTTGCGGTCGGCCACTTCGAGTGGCTCGCCTGCCTCATCCTGCTGCTGCTCGGCTGGTTGTTCGTACCGTACTACCTGAAGAGCGGCGTCTACACGATGCCGGAGTTTCTCGAGAAGCGATACAACTCGTCGGCGCGGACCTACTTCACGTGGGTCTCGGTGATCGGCTACGTACTCACGAAGATCAGCGTGACGCTGTACGCGGGTGGCATCGTGATTGGGGCGGTCACCGGTTGGAATTTCGTCACGGCGGCGATCGTGCTGATGATCGTGACGGGACTCTATACGATCTTCGGCGGTCTGCGCGCGGTCGTCTATACCGAGGTGCTGCAGGCGATCGTGCTCATCCTCGGATCGGTGACGCTGATGGCGATCGGACTCTCGAAGGTGGGAGGCTTCGCGGGACTCCAGGCGCAGGTTCCGGGAGGCTTTTTCTCGATGTGGAAGCCGGTCAGCCATCCCGACTTCCCCTGGACCGGCATCGTCTTCGGAGCTCCCATCCTCGGGATCTGGTACTGGTGCACCGATCAACACATCGTGCAGCGCGTGCTGGCCGCGAAGAACATCAAGGAAGCACGCACCGGCACCATTTTCGCCGGTTATCTCAAGATTCTTCCCGTTTTCATCTTTGTTTTGCCGGGCGTCGTGGCGGCGGCGTTGTTCGCCGACGTGCGAAGCAACGGTGACGCGGCGTACCCCACGCTCGTGACGCGGCTCCTGCCGGACGGCATCAAGGGTCTGGTGCTCGCCGGCATGCTCGCTGCGCTGATGAGCTCCCTCGCTTCCGCCTTTAACGCCTGTTCCACGCTGCTGACATGGGACGTGTATCGCAAAATGCGTCCGACCGCGAGCGAGGCGCAGCTGGTCCGGTTCGGCCGGATCTCCGCTGGTGTGATGGTTTTCCTGGGTTTGGCGTGGATCCCTTTCATTAAATACATCTCCTCGCAGGTCTACATCTATCTCCAGAGCGTGCAGGCGTACATCGCGCCGCCGATCGCCGCCTGCTTCCTGCTCGGTCTGTTCTATCGCCGCCTCAACGGTCAGGGCGCGATGGCATCGCTCATCACCGGGCTGATCCTCGGCGTACTGCGGCTCGTGCTCGAGCTGTGGAATAAGGCCGAGGGCGGCATGGCACTGGCGCCCGGCACGCTGTTCCACTGGATCGCGACGATCAACTTCCTGCACTATGCGGTACTGCTGTTCGTGATCTGCACGTTTGTGTTGTTCATCGTGAGTATGGCCACACCGCCGCCAGGACCGGAAAAGACACGAGGACTGACATACGGGAAACCGGACGTCGGAGAACCTGCTGCTGCCGTGAAGGAAGGCGCGACGACAGGCGAGCGGCGGTTCGAGGTGGGGCTATCGGTGCTGCTGGTGGCGCTGCTGGGCGTGCTCTGGATCATCTTCCGATAGAAAGGCGGGGACATGCAGAGGCTAGGACCACAGACGCAGCAGCGGACGCGTAGGCCTCAGTCAATGGGACCATCTCGCGTGGTTGTCCCGCTGACTGCGGCCTGTGGCCCGCTGTTGCGTCTGTTGCCTGGTCTTTGCATTGCCCAGTTCTTGCTCGCATCGGGATGCCGGCCCGCAGACCGTCAGCCAGCCAAGCCACCAGCTTACGATCCTGCTCATGACATCGGCTCGCTGTTTTCCGATGTGCAGCTCTCCGGGATTTTTCCGGACTCCAAGGAGTTCGTGGACGCGCGACCGCGCTCGGCCACCCCCGCGATCGAGGCGCGCTACGACTCGGCTCGCCGGACGCAGGGATTCGTGCTGCGTGCGTTCGTCGACCAGAACTTCGCCTTGCCGCAGCCGGCGGGCGGGGAATACCACACGGTCGCGTCGGAAACCATGATACAGCACATCAATGCGCTCTGGCCCGTGCTCACGCGTGCGCACGACAGCGCCGACGCCAGCTCCTCGCTGATTCCGCTGCCGAATTCGTACGTCGTGCCGGGCGGGCGCTTCCGCGAGGTCTACTACTGGGACTCGTACTTCACGATGCAGGGACTCGTGGAGAGCGGGCATGTCGATCTCGTGAAAAGCATGCTCGACAACTTCGCGCACCTGATCAATACGGTCGGGCACATCCCCAACGGCAATCGTACGTACTACCTGACGCGCAGCCAGCCGCCGTACTTCGCCGCGATGGTCGCTCTCTACGCGCGCGCGACGGACAGCGCCCATGCGCTGCCGTACCTCGCTGCCATGGAAAAGGAATACGCGTTCTGGATGGACGGCGCCGACACGCTGGCGGTAGGGCATGCATACCGGCGCGTCGTGCGCCTGTCGGACAGCGTCGTTCTAAACCGCTACTGGGACGACTCGAACGAGCCGCGCCCCGAGTCTTACCGGCCCGACGTCGAGATCGGCCAGACGCTCCCCGAGTC
>DATBFV010000049.1:0-9012 GCA_036558345.1 Gemmatimonadales bacterium
GAGCCCGAGTGGCACGGGCGCGGAGAAGGTGACGCCGCCGTCGCGCGACTGCGCGTATTGCGTCCCCGCGCGGCCCGTGCGGCCGGTCCACCACGCGACGTGCAGCGTGCCGTCTCGACCCACTTTGATCGACGGTCCGGCATCGGGGCAGTAATTGACCTGCCAGGTGTCCGCATGCACACGCGCGGGATCGCTCCAGGTCACGCCGCGATCCCGCGAGCGCGCCACGACGATGTCGCGCTCGTCACCCGGAAATCGCTTGCGCCACGCGAGATAGAGCGACCCATCAGGACCTGCCGCGAGCGCGGTGCGACAGCACGGGCAGGAGCGATCGGAATCGACCGTCTGCGGCGTGGACCAGGTCCGGCCGCCATCGGTCGAGCGCGCGAAAAACGTATGCGAGGTATCGGGCTTCACCTCGGCGAGCCACGACAGGTAAATCGAGCCGTCGGGCGCCACGAACAGCGCGTGATCGTCGTACGATCCGAACACGGCATCGCCCGTGACGGTGGAGGGAGCCTCCCAGTGCCGCCCGCCGTCACGCGAACGCGCAAAGCGCAACGCGTTTTGCGGCCACCGCATGCCGGGCACGACCTTCGTTACGAGGTAGGCGGCGTAGAGCGTGCCGTCGGGTCCGTAGGCGATCTTCGGCGGCACCTCACCGTAGATGGACAGGCTTCCCATCGGATCGCGGAGCTCCGCGGTTTGCTCGGTGCGCGCATCGGGACGAACGAACAATCGTCCGTCGCTTCCGGCGCCCGGTGCCGAGACCCATGCGAGCGTGACCTGGCCGGCGGGCGACACTGCGAAGATGGGCGCCGCACCGCCCATGTCTTTCGCAATCGCGGTCGCCGCATTCCAGTGAACCCGACTCATGCCTCCCTGTTCGGCCGGGCCGCGGCAGGCGAGCGCTGCCGCCAAGGCGGCCAGTGCCGTTCCCATCGCCGCGCGCGTCATCGTGCCCATCCGTACTGGAGGCCGAGATACAGCGTGCGCGCGGGGGCCGGCGTGTACCGCGCCTGGTCGGCCGGCGCCAGGAAGGGGTTGAACGACGACGCGACGGAGTAGCGTTCGTCGGTGATGTTGGCGAGACGCGCGACCACCGAAACACCGCGGTAGACCGGCGTGGTGGCTTCGAGATTGAAGACGTCGTAGCCGTCGTACCGGTGCTGGTTTTCCGGATCGGTGAAGTACCATCCCACGTTGGCCCACTCCGCGGTGAAAGCGGAGCGCTCGCGCGGGGTGAAGGTCAGACGCGTGTTGGCAATGTTGTGCGGCCCCGCCTCCATCTCGTTGCCGCTGAAATCCGATCCCGTGGCGGTGATCCACTGGAGATAACGGTTCTGCACGTAGGCGTACGCGGTTTCGAAGCGCCACTGTCTCGCGACCGCGACCTTGATGCCGGCTTCGACGCCGCGGTGACGTGTCTTGCCGGCGTTGGAGACTTCGGACGTGAAGGTGGTCGAATTGTAGAAGTACACGATGTCGTCCGTCACATCCATCGAGTACGCCGATGCTTCGAACGCGACGCGCTCACTCGTGACGCGGAGGCCTGCCTCAAAGCTGTTGGCTTTGACCGGTTGCAGTCCCACGCTGTTCGTGGCGGAACCCTGGACAAAGAGCTGCTCTTCGGATGGGACGCGGAACCCGTGCCGGTACGCGGCGAACAAGTTGACGGACGGGCTCAGGTCGAAGGTGACTCCTACCTTCGGGCTGAGATGGCCGTAGGAGACTGACGTCGAGGCGGGACGCCGGTGCGCCCCGGTATCCACGACGCTCAGGTTGTTGTCGTAGCTGTAGCCGAGTGCATCGTACCGCAGGCCGCCGCTGAGGTGCAGCCGCGCGACCGTGTAGTCGACCTGGGCGTACGGCGATCCGCCGTAGAACGTGACACCGTAGTCGTATTGGCGCTCTCCCACGGTGTAGGAATCGAAGACGCCACTCGGCGTTTGCGTCGGAAGGATCTGGTCTTCGACGTTCTTCCCGGGGCTATAGTCGAAATCCGCGCCGACGATCGCGCTGCCGCCCGTGAAGTCGCGCCGGTACTTCGTCATCAGCCCCAGAGAATAGTTATGCGCGTCCCAGATCTGCGGATCGTAGGTCAACTGCCAGAAGGGAAGCAGTTGGAGCCGGTTATACCGGGCGTACGTGGTGACGTCGAGACTGCCGCTTCCCATTTGGCGCTGGTAGTTGGTGGACCATCGGAAGGCCTGCACCGTGCGGGTCGCGATCGGCGTGTAGTTGGTGCTCGGCCGGCTCTCGAAATCCGACAGCGGGAGGTCGGAGCCGCCGTCTCCGGGCGAATGGATGCCGGTGAAGGTGACGACGGTCTTCAGGCGAGCGTCGTGCGAGAGAGCGCGATCCCAGCGGAGGGTGCCGGTCTGGCGGTTCTGCTGCGTGCCGTCGCGCCAGCCACCGTAGTACATCAGGTTCAGGTCTGCCCGCAGGCCGGTCGATCCCCAGGTGTTGCTCACCGAGGCGAGCGTGCGCGCGTAGTCGTGCGCGCCCGCTTCGACGAAGAGCTCGCCCGCCGGCGCCACCGCCGGCGCTCGCGTCAGCACGTTGAACACGCCACCGATCGCGTCACTGCCATAGAGTGCCGTCGCTGGCCCCTTGAATACCTCGACGCGATCGGCGGCCGGGACGTTGATCTCGTACAACGCGTTGTGGTTGAAGAACCCGGTCGAGCGAATCGGCACGCCGTCTTCCAGGTAGCCGTAGACGGCGCTGTAGTTGATCGGCAGGCGCATCGCGACCGTGCTGCCTTCACCGCCGAGATCGATGTTCAGGACTCCGGGGACCCGGTTCACGATTTCCGCGGAGTGATGGGGACGCGACAGCTGGATGTCGCCTCCTCCGACGACCCCGACATTGGCCGCGACATTCGTCTTGCGCTCCTCATCGCGCGTGGCGGTGACCACGACCTCCGTCAGGCGGATCGCGCTCTCAGAGAGGGCAAAATCCTCGGTCAGCACTCCGTTCTCAGCCACCGTAACGTGGCGCCGGATCGGCTCTCGACCCAGCCGCCGAACCAGTAGGACTCGCTCCCCGGCCGGTACGGCATCAATACGGTAGTGACCTTGGGCATCCGTTACAGCCGGACGACCCAGGGTTTCGACTTCGACGCTGGCACCGGCAATCGGCTGCCCCGTTTCGGCGGCCGTGACCGTTCCCTCGATACGGCCGCCACCCGCGCCCTGTGTAAGGACGCTCATCAGTAAGACACCCACGCGTAGCATACGCCTCCCTCCGCGAGAGGAATTCGGTTGGTCGAGTTGTTGGATGAAGCGAACGAGGTTATGCGGTCAGCGCGGAGGGAGGCCCCGTTGTGTAGACGACGGTGTAGTCGAAGAGGGAAGGAATGACGCCGCTCTCGGCAGCAGCCACGAACGTGGTACGGACGGGAGCGGGCTGGAATTGCCCACCTGCGCCCGAAACGGTCGTCGCAGTCGCGGCGCCGCAGCAGTGATGGATGCAATGGCAGAGATGACCCTGCGCGCCGGAATGGTGGGCGTGTCGATGAGTGCCTTGGTTCGCCGGCGGCGCGTCATGGATCGGGCAGCGTGCGATCGCAGGCTGGCCCGTCAATGCGACGACGAACCAGACCCCAACCGCTATGGAAACGAGTCGCCGCAGGCCGCGATGCATTGCCGGAGAAACTTAGCGTGGTCCTAGTTTGACCCGCCAGTGCGGCCGAGGGTACCCGGTGTCCCGTTCCCTGCGCCGTATTCGGGCAGCTCGATCTGATCCGCCAGGCTGCGCCCTATCGCCAGCCGGGCCACGCCGGGGAGCGCGAAGGCCCGCGTCACGAGATTGCGAAACCAAATACCAAAGCGAGTGCGCGGCGCGAACGCGCCACCGAATGTCGCGGCGCTGCGCTGTTTTCCCGCAATGAACGCGCGCAGCCGCCCCTCGTAGGCGGCAAACGCGTCGGCCGGAGTCGCCGCTCTCGCCAATTCACCCGCGAGCACGTAGGCGCCGATGATCGCAAGGGCCGACCCCTGTCCGGCGAGCAGCGAGGGCGCGCAGGCCGCGTCGCCGACCAGCGCGATCCGGTCGACCGACCACCGCGGGAGCCGTATCTGGCTGACGCGATCGAAGTAGATGTCCTCGGCTGCGTCCAGCGCGTCCAGGATCGCATCGCATTCCCACCCGGCGCCCCCAAAGCGCTCGCGCAGGTACGCCCGGTGATGCGTCATGTCATGAGGATCGAACGGCGGCGGCGCTGGATCCGCGACGATGAAGAGGAACATCGTCCGATCATGGCGCAGCGCGAAGCGGGCAATCTGGCGGCCCGGCACGGTGTACCCCACGTACACGTTCTCGTCACGCACGGGATAGGCAGCAACCTCGAACGCGGCTACCGTGTAGCCGAGGAATCGCTCGAACCGGGATTCGGCGCCGAACGTGAGCGCACGGACGATCGAGTGCAGCCCGTCGGCGCCGATGACGAGATCGAATCGTCGCCCAGGCCCGTGCTCGAAGTCGACGAACACACCGTCACCATGCGGCGTGAGGGAGGTGATGGAATTCCCGAAGATGGTCTCGAGAGGCGCGACCGCGTCATAGAGAATCTCGCTGAGCGCGCCGCGCGGCAGGCTGGTCAAGCGGTTATCGGTGGCCGCCCGGAATTCGTCCGCGTCGAACCCGCCGACGGGGCGGCCGCGGTCGTCGACGATCCGCACCTCCCGCATCCGGTAGCCAGCGGCGAGCACCCGCGGCAGGAGTCCCATGCGTTCGGTCAGGTCGTAACCGGCGCCCCAGAAATCGATGACGTACCCAGTGGTGCGCAGCGCGGGCGCGCGCTCGATCAGGGTCGGAAGAAAGCCGTACCGCTGCAGCCAGTACGCCAGCGCCGGCCCCGCGATGCCGACGCCCGAGATCAACACCGATGCCCCGCGCATGTCAGGATCCTCCGCTTTTGATCATGGGATATGGCGTGGGCTCATCACGGTTCCGCGCAACCGCCGGCGAAGAAGAATTCCGCATGGACGTCGCGAGCTTCCATCGCGGCAACCAGCCGCCCGACCGCCGCGTTCAGCCGCCGCACCTCGAGCGCCGGCATGGCGTCGAGCGCCTGCAACAACCGGCCCTGCGCGGCTTCCGGTGCATCGGCCGCCATCGCGATCCCGCGCGGTGTGAGATCGACATCCACGACCCTCCGGTCGCCGGGGCGTCGCCGCCGCACGATGAGCCCGCGCTCCTCGAGCCGGTCCAGCAGGACGGCAATGCTGCTCTGGTTGACCGCCAGCGCATCCGCGAGGCCGCCGACGGGGATGGGGCCGGTCTGCTGCAGCGTTTTCAGCGCCCAGAGTTGGGGTCCGGTGAGGCCATAGCGTGCGCGCACCCCCTGCGAATAGCCGTGCAGCGCCCGGACCATACGCCGCAACCCCTGCACGATCGTCGCCACCCCGGCATGCTTGTCCGCCACTCCCTCCGGCCGATGTCCGTTCGTTCGCTCCTCATTTCGCATGGCTCCCCCGCTACCGTTTCGTCAGGCGACATTGTATTGATATCCATATAATGGCGCTCTCCCATCCGCTGCGGCAAGCAACCCGTTATGCTGCGCTCGGCGCCGCGCTCGCGCTGGCTGCCTGCGGCCCGCGCGCTCGTACGAGCGTCAGTGACGCCGACTCGACGGCGTCGTCTGCTGAGCCCAGCGGTCCGTTCGGGAGCGGGACGATCACGGGTACCGTCCGGTTCGTAGGTCCGGTGCCCGAAAACCAGGCCATCGACATGCGCGCGGCACCCGCCTGCCGCGCCATTTATCACTCCCAGCCGAGACAGTTGAGCGTGATCGTCAATCCCAACGGCACGCTCGCCAACGTATTCGTCTACGTGAAGCGGGGATTGCCTCAGGACAGCCACTATGCGCCGGTGGCCGACACGGTGCGGCTCGCAGTACGCGGCTGCCAGTACCATCCGCGAATTGTCGGTCTGCGAGTCGGCCAGGCGCTGGCGATTCGGAATGATGATGTGGTGTCGCATCAGATCGACGCACCCGGCGTCACGACGCGGCCGTTCACCATTCCATTGGATGCCGGCAGGACGGGTGAACACGTCTTCCGTGGCACGGAGGTGATGGTGCCGCTGCAGGGTGCCTACTACCGCTGGATGCGCGCATACATCGGCGTGTTAGCGCACCCGTTCTTCGATATCACTGGCACCAGCGGGCACTTCACGATCCCGCGCCTTCCGCCCGGGACGTACACGGTCGAGGCCTGGCATGAGGCTTACGGCCGGCGGACGACGACTGTGACCGTTCAGGACAGCACGACCCAGCGCGTCACGTTCAGCTACAGCATCACCGCCCGCGAGACCTCGGATTGACGGATCTCGATACGCTGCTCGCGTTGGCGCTGCCGTTCGGGTTTGCGCTGCTGGGGTTCGTCGTAGGGATCGTTGCGCGCCGGATGCTGGTTCGGATGAGTCCGGCACGGCGCACGCGCGCGAACGGCTCCTGGACCAGCGTGCTGCTCGCCGCGCTGGGCGGCTCGCTCGCGCTCTGGTTCGCCATCATCGGCCTGTACATCGCCACGGCGATCATTCACCTCGAGCCGGCCGTCGCACGGATCATCCAGAATGTGCTCGTGGCCCTGGTCATTCTCTCGGTCAGCTGGACGGTCGCGCGCCTGGCCGGCGCGCTCCTCGGTCACGCCGCCGCCGGTGCGACGGGTCGCTTTGCCTCCGCCACGCTGCTTGTCAATATCACCCGCCTGGTCATTCTGGCACTTGGCGTTCTCGTCGTGCTGCAAACGCTCGGCGTCTCGATTACGCCTGTGCTCACCGCGTTGGGAGTGGGCGGTCTTGCAGTGGGCCTCGCCTTGCAGGACACGCTCGCGAATTTCTTCGCGGGGATTCACATCCTCACGTCGGGCCAGGTGCGACCCGGCGATTTCGTCCGGCTCGAATCGGGGGAGGAAGGGTACGTCGTCGACGTGACCTGGCGGTACACGACGATCCGTCAACTCGCGAACAACGTGACGATCGTGCCCAACGCGAAGCTCGCATCGGCGATCACCACGAACTACTATCGTCCGGATAGGGAGCTCGCGGTGCTGGTGCCGGTCGGGGTCAGCTACGGGAGCGACCTGGCACACGTCGAGGAGGTCACGGTCGAGGTGGCGCGCCTCGTCATGCAGCAGGTTCCAGGCGGGGTGCCGGAATTCACCCCATTCATCAGGTACAATGCGTTCGGTGACTCGAGCATCACGTTCAGCGTGATCCTGCGGGGCCGAGAGGTGGTCGACCAGTACTTGATCCGGCACGAGTTCATCAAGCGACTGCACGAGCGCTACCGGCGCGAAGGGATCGTGATTCCGTTCCCGATGCGGACCCTGGACCTCACCGCTGAAGCCGCGCAGCTGCTTGCGGGCATGCCCGCCGACGGTGACGTCACGCCGGCCCGAGCAAGAGCGTTGCACCGGCGGTGATCCCGATCACTCCTCGGCGAAGAAAAATCGCGCGTGCACGTCGCCGGCCTCCATCGCTGCAACGAGCTGCGTGACGGCCTCCTTGATTGCGCGCACTTGGCGAGACGGCATGGCTTCGAGCGCATGGAGCAGACGCCCTTGCGCTGCCTCCGGAGCACCCGCAGCGAGTTTTGTGCCGCGCGCGGTCAGCTCGATTTCCACAAACCGTTGATCGAGACGCCCCCGGACTCGGCGCACGAGCCCGCGCTCCTCGAGCCGGTCCAGCAGCACTGACGTGCTGCTTTGGTGAACGGCGAGCGCCGCGGCGAGCTGGCCTGTCGACAGGCGCCCGCTGCGTTGCAACGTCTTCAGAGCCCAGAGCTGCGGACCCGTGAGACCGTAGGCCATGCGGACATCCTGTGAATAGGTGTGCAGTGCCTTCACGATCCGTCGCAGGCTTTGAACAATTTCTGTCGCGTCCGCGGACTTGCCCATCGGTGACGACCGCCGCTTCGCGCGTCTTGGTAAGCGTTGCGACATGTGTCCGTTTTCGAGGAGCCCGTGAAATATGTTGGGGTCAATATTGTAGTCAATTTTGTTGCCTCACACTCAGATGAGCAGCGCCTGACCGCGGGGGCATTAGAGTGATCGCTCTGACTGATGCCGCCGGATACTCCAGCGAAGTGCCGGCGGCGTGGCCATCGTTGTGACGATGACCATGATCACGATCGCGGAGTAGGTCGCCTGGCTGACCAATGGCTCCCCGTGAATGGAGAGGCCCAGGCCAATGTTGGCGAAGATCAACCCGACTTCCCCGCGCGGAATCATGCCGAGTCCGACCGTGAGGCGATCGACGCCCTTGCCCGCGACCAGTGAACAGGTCTGCTTGCCGAGCACCGCGGCGACGGTCAGTACCGCGGCGAAGCCTAACGCCTCGATTTGGCCAAAGGTCGAGAGGTCGACGCGCATTCCCATCAGAATGAAGAAGATCGGGACGAGCAGCGAGCTCAGCGGGTGCAGCAAGTCTTCGATGCCGCGTTCCCCCCGGTCGGTGAAGTCTCGATAGTGCACGTCCTCGAGCACGAGACCCGCCGCGTACGCCCCGACGATCGCCGCGAGACCGACGGCCGCGGCGAGGTAGCTCAGGCCGAGACAAAACACGAGGGCCGTCGCGAGGAGCACTCCACTGCCGCGCAACCGGGACGCCACCCGGAACAATCGTGGTGATGCCTGTAATCCCACCATGAGCGCCAAGACAAGAAAGAGCGTCGCCTTCGTGACGATCAGCGCGGCGTTTGAGAACGATAGAGTTGAGCCGCTGTTCGCCGCCACGATGACGCCCGTCACGACGGCGAGAATCACCAGGCCAAGCACGTCGTCAATCACCGCCGCTCCGAGAATGACTCGTGCCTCCGGTGACTGACTCCTGCCGAGATCCTTGAGCACGCGGGCCGTGATGCCGACGCTGGTGGCGGCCAGCGTGGCGCCCAGGAACGCGTGAACATAGGGACTCTGGTCCGAAAGAATCACCGCACTGACGCCCCAGCCCAGCGCAAATGGTGTGACCACGCCGACCAGCGCCACGAGCAACGCTCTCGCC
>DATBFV010000050.1:0-35878 GCA_036558345.1 Gemmatimonadales bacterium
TCCGCGAAACCGCCGGCGAACTCGGTCACGCGCCGCTCGTGCAAAATCCAGATCCGTGTGGTGAGCGCGCGCAGCAGGGCCCGGTCGTGACTCACCAAAATCACGGTGCCGTCATAGTCCTCGATCGCATCCTCGAGCGCCTCGATGGATTCGACGTCCAGGTGATTCGTGGGCTCATCCAGAATGAGCAGGTTCGCGCGCGACAGCATCAGGATCGCGAGCGCAAGGCGCGCGCGCTCGCCGCCCGAGAGCGAGTCGGCACGACGTAGCACCTCCTGCCCGGAGAAGCCGAAGCGGCCAAGATGCCCCTGGATAGGACCGCGCTCCCATTTTGGCCGGAGCTCCTCGATCACCTGGTACAGCGTCTTGTCCAGCGGCACCTGCGAGAGGTCCTGCCGGTAGTAACCCGGGGTGATTGAGCTGCCAACCGTGAGCTCGCCCTTTTCGATCGGATGCTCGCCGAGCAGGGCGCGCAGCAGCGTGGACTTCCCCGTGCCGTTCCGTCCGATGAGCCCAACCACCTCGGTTCGCTTCAGCGTGGCACTGAACCGCTCCACCAGCGTGCGATCGCCGATTCCGATCGTCACGTTCCTGGCGGTCACCACCTGATCTCCGCCGCGCTCGGCAACTTCGAACCGCACCGCCATCGTCCCATCAGCCGCAGTCACCGGGCTGAGCCGCGGCAGCCGCTCCAGCCGCTTGCGCCGGCCCTTGGCCTGTTTGCTGTTCTGGCCCGCGATGTTGCGAGCGATGTAATCGCTTTCCTTGGCAATGACGCGTTGCTGCTGCTCGAACGCGCGCTGCTGCGTCAACCGGCGCTCGGCACGCTGGGTCACGAAGGCGGCGTAGCCCCCCGTATACGGCGTCGCGGTTTTTCCTTCGAGATGAAGCACGTGGTCCACCGTGGCGGAAAGAAAGGCGCGGTCGTGGCTCACGAGCAGCACGGTACGCCCGCTCGCGGCGAGGTATTGCTCGAGCCAGCGCGTCGTCTCGAGATCGAGGTGGTTGGTGGGCTCATCGAGCAGCAGGACGTCGGCCGTGGACATGAGCTGTCGCGCCAGACCGAGGCGGCCGAGCTCGCCGCCGCTCAGCGCGGCGAGCGGCGTGACGCGAGCGTGCGCGGGATCGAACTCGAGCCCGTGCAGCACCGCGTCGATGCGCGCCGTGACGGCGTAACCGCCCTCGCGCTCGAAACGCTCCAGGTCCTCGCCGTATTGCGCCAGCGCGCGGGGTGAGGAGTCGTGGGCGAGATTCGCCGCCTGTTCCACCAGCGACTGTTCCAGCGCCAGCAGCTCGGCGAGCTCGCCCGCCGCCGCTTCCCAGACCGTCGTCGCGGCGCCGTAGTCCCGATGCTGCTCGAGCAGCGAGACGCGGAGCCCGGGTGCGCGCGCGATGCTCCCCCGCGTGGGGTCGAGCTCGCCCGTGAGGAGCCGGAAAAGCGTCGTCTTCCCGGTGCCGTTGCGGCCCACGATGCCCCAGCGTTCGCCCGGGGCAACGGTAAAGGAGACGTCGGAGAAGAGCTTCGTGGCGCCGAAGTCGACACCGACGCCGGCAAACGCGAGTTGCGTCAAATCTCCATCAGGTCGCGGCCCGCAACGATCTCGCCGCTGAAATGGCGCCGCGCCGCGTCGATCCACATCTGCTCCGTGACCAGGGGATCATCGGGCGGCACGAAATGGGACAGCACGAGCTTCCTGACTCCGGCCGCCGCCGCCACCCAACCGCAGTCCTCCGCCGAGGTGTGGCTTGCGAGGAGATGACGCTTCAGCGTCGTCGCGTTGGGAACACGGGCCACCAGACGGTCGACAGCGGGCAGAAACATCGCTTCGTGCACGAGGACATCAGCGCCGCGGGCGAGTTGCACCAGGTTCTCCGAGCGGGCGGTATCGCCGGAGATCACGATGCTGCGGTCCGCGGAATCGAACCGATAGGCGAACGCTGGTACTACGAGCGGATGAATCACGAGCGCGCAAGTTACCCGTACGTTCTCGTCGCGCAGGATGACGCCGGGGTCGCTGAATTCATGCGTATGAATGAGCGGCACGAGCGGGACGCGCCCTTCATCGGCGATCCGCACGTCGATATCCGGGGCGCTCATTTCGAAAAACAGCCGCGTGATACGCTCGATCGGGGGCGGCCCCCAGGTGTCCACGCGGGTCCGGAGCCCGCTGGCCCAGGCGAGGAGCAACAGATTGCCGTAATCGGCGTTGTGGTCCGAATGGTGATGCGTGATGAACACATGCCGCAGCTTGTCGAGCGAGAGACCGGCCAGCGTGAGCTGCCGCGCCACACCGTCCCCACAGTCCACGACATAGAGCTCGTCGTTGATAATGATGACCTGCGACGTGGCATTGTTTTCCTTCTTGGGGCGCGGCCCACCGCCCGTGCCAAGCAGGATCAGTCGCGTACGCCCGTCGCGCCCACGCCGCACGGACGGCAATGCGAGGGCGCCCACGAGGCCGGCGGCGGCACCAACAAATGCGCGTCGATCGAGACTCATGCACCGATGATAGGGTTACATTCGATCTCGTGCCATCCTCCCTCTCCGCGCCCGGCGAACGCCTCCGCGCATCGTGGCGCCGGCTCTCGAGGTTCCCCGGCGGCAAGACGCTCTTCAGTCTGCTCCTCGGGCGTATGACGCCGTACTCCGGAACGATTGGCGCGCGTGTCGCGGAGCTCGAGCCCGGGTGGTGCCGGGTGACGCTGCGCGATCGCCGCCGGGTGCGCAATCATCTCTCCTCCATCCATGCGATGGCCCTGGCGAATCTCGCCGAGATGGCGAGCGGGCTCGCGGTGCTCGTGGGACTCCCGCCGGGGATCCAGGGAATCGTTACCGGCTTCTCGATCTCATATCAGAAGAAAGCGCGCGGTGTGTTAACCGCCGAGTGCCGCGTGAGCGGGCTCGAGGTGACCACCGAGCAGGAGTACGAGGCGCCGGTCGCGATCACCGACGCGCAAGGCGATGTCGTCGCGCGAGCCACCGCACGGTGGCGCCTGCGGCCGATTCCGACGCGGTGAGTCTCCTCGATACCGCTCTGACGCGGCAGCTCGGCATCGAGGTGCCGCTGATTTGCGGCGCGATGTATCCCTGCACCAATCCCGAGCTGGTCGCGGCCGTCTCGGCGGCGGGCGGCATCGGCGTCGTGCAGCCGCTGTCGATGATCTATGTCTACGGGCACGACCTGCGCGAAGGGCTGCGGCTCATCAAGCGCACGACCGCCAAGCCGATCGGCATGAACGTCTTGATCGAGCGCAGCTCGAAGCTGTACCTCGAGCGCATGCACCGTTACGTCGACGTCGCACTCGAGGAGGGTGTGCGCTTCTTCGTCACATCACTGGGCAATCCACGTTGGGTCGTGGAGCGCGTGGCTTCGTCCGGCGGCATCGTCTATCACGACGTAACGGAGCGAAAGTGGGCCGAGAAGGGGTTGGCGGGCGGCGTGCACGGGCTGATTGCGGTGAACGATCGCGCGGGCGGGCACGCGGGCCCGCGCAGCGCGCAGGCACTTTACGACGAGCTGGCGGATCTCGGTGTGCCGCTCGTCTGCGCCGGCGGCATCGGTGACGAAGCCGGGTTCGTCACCGCTTTGCGCATGGGTTATGCCGGCGCGCAGCTCGGCACGCGGTTCATCGCGACGCTCGAGTGCCGTGCGCACGATGAGTACAAGCAGGCGATCGTGCGGGCGACTGAGGACGACATCGTGCTGACCGAGCGCGTCACCGGGGTGCCACTCGCGGTGATTCGCACGCCTTACGTCGCGCGGATCGGCACGAAGGCCGGCCCGGTGGCGCGGTGGCTGCTGCGCGGCCGCAGGACCAAGCACTGGATGCGCACATTCTACGCGCTCCGTTCGGGGTGGCAGCTGAAGCGGGCGTCGCTCGCGGGCGGCGCCGGCGAGAAAACATCCAAGGACTACTGGCAGGCCGGTAAGAGCGTCTCAGGGATTCACGCCGTGGAGCCAGCCGGAGAGATCGTGCGCCGATTTGCTGCGGCCGGGCTCGCCCCTCATTAACTTCCACCACCGCCGATTTGCTGGCCCCTCGTCCAATGGCAGGACAGCGGACTTTGGATCCGTTAATCTAGGTTCGAATCCTAGGGGGCCAATCAACACCGAATGTCGAATGTCCAACCGTAGAATGTCCAATTTCGAAATTCGGCGGTTCGGCATTCGGTGTTCGACATTCCCTTCGCTCGGCGGCATCTTTCCCCCGATGACCGCGCCCAGGCAGGCCATTCCCGATACCGAGCCACGCCCCACGTCGAGCAACATCGACGTCTTCGGCCTCTCCGAGCGCGGCCGCGTGCGATCGGAAAATCAGGATCAGTTTCTGATCGCGAGCCTGCACAAGCTGCTGCGCGTGCACCAGTCGAGCCTGCCCCCCGAGGACATCACCACGCTGGTGAGCGAGTCGCGCGGCTACATCCTGCTCGTAGCCGACGGCGTGGCCGGCCGGCCCGACGGCCAGGCGGCGAGCAGCACCGTGGTGAAGACCATCGCGAACCACGTCACGCACTTCACCGATCTGTATCGCCGGCTCGACTCCAACAACGAAGCGACGTTCGTGGCGGAGCTGGAGAAGTCGGTGCTCAAGAGTCACGACGCGTTGCTGGACGCGGGGCATAAGGAGTATGGCGGGTACGGTGGGGCGACCACGCTCACGATGCTGGCCGCGCTCTGGCCGCACGCGTACGTGGTCCAGGTCGGCGACAGCCGCTGCTATCGGTTGCGGGACGGCCGGCTCGAGCGCATGACCGACGACCAGACCATGGCGCAGGCGCTGCTGGAACGTGGCGCGCTCCGGGACTCCGAAGCGCGGCGCTCGCCGTTACGCGGCGTGCTCTCGAGCGCGCTGGGCGGGCCGGAGGTGACGCCCCGGATCTACTCCACCGACTGTCGGTGGGAGGATGTCGTGCTGCTGTGCAGCGACGGCCTCACGCGGCACGTGACGGACCAGGAGATCGAAGCCGAGCTGCGCGCGATCCACACACGGAGCGGCGGCGCGCAGGAATCGTGTCAGCGCCTGGTTCGCTTGGCGCTCGATCGCGGCGGCGAAGACAACGTCACCGTCGTGATCGGGCGCCTGAAGAACAGACCTTCCGGCGTCTAGCTCACTCCGGCAACGCCGCGCGCGCAGATCCGGTCGTCGTCACCGGCAAATAGCTATTGCGGCGGGGGTGCGCCTCCCGGACGCCGGAATGCAACCTGCGGCTTGGGCAGCGCATCGAATTTGGTCTGTTGCGCCGGGGTCAGGCTATTGCGAATGGTCGTATACCACTGATCGGCTTCGGCCTGCAGTCCATCCATCTCACCCCGCGCGCTGTCCATTTGGGCGCGCATTTCCGGCGTGGGCTCCTGTCCGAATTGAAAGCCGGAGGCTTGCATCTTCTGGCGGAACGCCTGGCGCTTGGCCGCAGCGTCTTTCATCACGCCGTTCAGCGCAGTGTAGGCCGGCGTGACCTTCGTACGCTGGTCGGCGTTGAGACCGATGGCATCGCTCAGCGAGTCGATCGTCATCCAATGATCGGGTGGCGGTTGGAAGCGGCGGCCCCCCGTGCCTGGCTGGCCCTGGGCGATGAGCGAAGTCGTCATAATTATGGAAAGTGCGGCGACGGCGGCAACACGACGCATTGTTCTACTCCAGTGTGAGGGTCCGTGCTGATACGGTCGAGCAGGCCGGCCTGTTGAGGCCGGCCTGCTGAGACCCTCTCACCGTCCAGTTCGTTACTGGAATCCCCCGGGGCTCCTGCAGCACGCTCCACCGTCACACGTTCCCCACACCATGTCGTCCTTATCGCTCCAGATAAAGCGGGCGAGCGACTGCCCTCTGAAGAACCCGCGGTCGTGGTGCATCACGTCGGTCGTCGCAACAAGATCGGGCGTGCCTGGCTTGGTGGAATGAAATATCGAAACGGTTTCCTTGCCGCGCCTAACCACCGCCCAATAGACCGTGTCCGCCTGGCCGTGACCGCGATCCTGAAGGTTGAACTTCTTGTAGGCGCCGTCGCCGATGATCCGCGCGATGACCTCGCCGGAATCGCGATGTGCCTCGCTCCACGTCGCCGCTGCACCGCGCGGATGGATCCACGCCATCGGTCCGGGGCGACAACGATCCGGACAATCCCCGACCGTCAGCCGGCGGTGGTCCGACCACTCCGTTGTGGTGTCGAACTCGTTCGCCGGCGGGATCGCCGGGAAATACCTGTCCTGCGACACGCCCTGTGGCGTGATCGGGCCGCCCGCAGGCGGAGGAGGCGGCGGAGCCGCGCCGCCGCAGGTCAGGACGACCGCGTACGCCACCAGCAGTGACAACCGTTGCGTCAGCATAGGGCGCTCCTCAGTTGCGGTTGGACGCGACAAGGGCTCGTAGCGGCGGATCGGCGTTTTGCCATAACGTGTTGACAGCGCTCCACCAACGGTCGGCGACGACTCGATCACCCGCGCGCGCCGCCAACTTCGCGCGCAACAGCATGGCGCGAATGGCACAGCCCACCTGCTCCGGTTGCTCGAGCAACGAGGTTCCCAGCGTCGGCAAGGCCTGCAACGACAAATCGAGCGCGGCGACGGCGGCGCTGGTGTCGTGCAGCGCGAGCAGGATGCCCGCTTCGCCGTATGTCCCGTTGATCGCCACGTCGCCTGAGCGAGCCCGCGTGCGCAACCCCGCCTGGCGGACCAGCTCGGCCCGCGCAGCGGCGGTATCACCGTGGGCGACGGCCCACTGCATCTCGAGGATGTAGTCGCCGCCGGCGTTGGCACGATGCACGTCGCTGAGTCCAATCGTTTCGAACGCGAGCCCCATCGGCACGTGCAGGACGGCGGTCCTGAGCCGCTCGCGATTGCTGGGGCCCGCCCAACTCGTCACGCGCTGCTCCACGCGCGCTTTTCCGGCTCGCAAACTCTCGGCGGGTTGACCCACGGCGGCGTACGCCATCAACGCCAGACCGGCCTGTTTGACCGGCATCGGCACGTCGGGTACCTCGATCCCATCCCACGTCATCGGCGTGTCGAGCGGCGCCGCACGCTGGAGTAACTGCGCCGCGCGATAGACCCGACCTGTGAGCAGCGCAAGTCCTGCCAGTCGCTGCGAGGCGAGCGGGCTGGATTCGGGAGGCGCCGACGCCAGCGCCGAATCGGCGATCGCGGCGGCTTCCGCGAAGCGCTCGAGCTTGAAGAGCAGTCGCGCCTCGGAAGCCGCGGCCCGGAGCGCCTGCTCGGGATCGCTCGTCAACGTCCGAACGCGCCGGATCGCCGCGAGCGCCGATCGATCGCTGGATGGACCGAGGTCCAGCTCACCGGTCGTCTCCAGCACGAGCGAGAGTGCTTCGTGCGCATCAGCACTCGTCGGGAACGCCGCGATCCATTTGTCGATCAGCGCGCGCAGCTCCTCCCGATTCTTCGCGACCGCGGCCTGTGCCGTGGGCGGGCGCGAGCCACCCTTCGCGCTGAAGAAATCGGCTATCGGCCACGGCACAAAAGCGAGCGTGTCGTGATCGAGCGATGGAAATGCCCCGAAGCGCAGTGTATCGGTCCCCGGAGCGAAGCCGGGCCGATAGAGGTACGTCTCGGCGTAGAAGAGCTCGATGAGCCGCTCGATGGCGATTCCCGTGAACGCGCGGTGCGCGGCGGGCACGAGCTCGAGGGCGCGGCGATAGGCCGACGCGGCGCCCCGATAGCTCGAGCGATAGCGCCAATGCGATGGACTCGAGGGATCAGACTCGACGACGTGGTCGCGGCGCTGGCATTCGCCCAGCCCAAACCAGGCGACGAAATCGTTCTGCTGCTGCGCGATGATCGCACGATACCGATCGCACGCCTGCGGATATTGACCGGCCGCCAGGGCGGAGAGTGCCTGCGCGAGCGCGCGATCACCAGGCCCCAGTTTTTTTGCGTCGGCGAGGGCCCGCGCGATGCTCGCCTGCCAATCCACGACGGGGTCGTCTGCCCACATCTGCGCGTGCGCGAGCCATAGATTCGCCTGCGCATACGTCGGGTCGTCGTCCAACGCCGTGCGAAATGCCCGCTTTGCCGCCGGAAGATCCCACCGCGTCAGCGCGTCACGGCCCTCGGCATACGCGTAAAAAGCGGAGAGCACATCCGTCCCGGTCACATCCGACGCCACCCGCTGTGCGTCCACGCCGCCCAGCAGGATGGAATCGGCGAGCTCGCGGAACTTGGTTTCGAGCTGCGCGCCGTCCTTGTGAATGCGCACGGTGTAATCGCGGACGGTTTTGCCGCCATGCCGCAGATCGTAGAGCGACGCCGTCACCTGAATCGAATCGCCCACGGCAGACACGTCGCCCCAGACCAGCTTGCCCGCCCCGACATCCTTCGCCAGCGCTTTTGCTTCGTCGAGCGTCATGGCTTGATCGCCGCGACGCATGCGCGCGTCATGCACGCGGAGCGGATCCGCGAGTCGCACGTCGGTCCAGCGCCCGAACGCCTGCGACAAGAGCAGCTCGCATTGGTCGCCGTTGACCAGGCCCGGCGCGGCGCCGCCGCGGTGGCCGAACGGCACGACGACATAGAGCGACGCATCGAGATTGGCGGCCGCGAGCTTGGGAAGGATGATCACGCCGGCGGTCCCCAGCGCCACGATCACCACGGCTGCCGCAGCCGCCCAACGCCGGGCCGCGCGTCCCCAGCCTTTCCGCGCGCCCGGCTCCGCTTGTTGGAGCGCCGCGGCAAAATCGCTCGCCGTCGCGAAACGCTCATTGGGAAGACGGGCCAGCGCGACCTGAAGCGCATAGTCCACATCGAGAGGGATCTCGGGCCGCTCGCGCGACACGCGGTGTCCCTCGGCATTGAGCTTTCCGCTGATCGACGGTGGCCGGCCGAGCAACATCTCATATAGCACGCACCCAAGACTGTAGACGTCGCTGCGGCCGTCTACTTCCTCGCCCCGCTCCTGCTCCGGGCTCATGTAGTCGATCGTGCCAACGGCGATCCCGGTACCGGTCATGCGCGACGCGTCTGCCACACTGATCGCGCGCGCGATCCCGAAATCGCTGACGACCGGATGGCCGGCCTCGAGCAGGATGTTCTCGGGTTTGATATCGCGATGCACGATGCCTTGGCGGTGCGCGTACGCCAGCGCGTCGGCCACATCGCGCGCGATCGTCACGGCGTCGGCCACCGGGAGTCGCTTCTGCCGGATCAGACGATGGCGCAGCGTCTCGCCTTCGACGTAAGGCATCGTGTAGAACAGCAGCCCGTCCGCCACGCCGGAATCGAACAACGGCAGGATGTGGGGGTGGGTAAGACCGGCGGCGACTTTGATCTCGCGCAGGAACCGCTCCGGCCCGAGCGCGTGCGCGAGATCGGGCCGCAGGACTTTCAAGGCCACCCGGCGCTCGTTGCGGTGGTCGGTGGCCAGGTAAACGATCGACATGCCGCCGCGACCAAGTTCGCGTTCGAGCGTGTACCGACCGCCGAGAGCCCCCGCGAGGCCAGACTGGAGGTCGTCCACGGGCATTAACATACGGCGCGATGGGGTGAGGGTAAGGCCTTGGCTACTCGCGCTTTGGCGACTACTTTCCGAGGCCCAAATGCGGGACCTGTCGCTGTCGCGCAGCCAGTTGCTGCTCCTCGCGGGCACGGCCAACCGGCCCCTCGCCGAGGAGATGGCCCAGCATTTGGGGCAGCCGCTGTGCGCGGTGTCGATCCGGCGGTTTGCCGACGGCGAAATCTTCGTCAAGATCGACGAAAACGTTCGCGGACGCGATGTCTTCATCATCCAGTCCACGAACCCGCCCGGCGACAACTATCTGGAGCTGTTGCTCCTGATGGACGCCGCGCGGCGGGCGAGCGCGGCCCGGATCACGGCGGTGCTGCCGTACTTCGGCTACGCGCGCCAGGACCGGAAGGACCAGCCGCGCGTCGCGATCAGCGCCAAGCTGCTGGCGAACCTGATCACGCACGCCGGCGCCGATCGCGTACTGGGAATGGATTTCCATTCCCACCAGGTGCAGGGCTTCTTCGATATTCCGGTGGACCATCTGTACGCGGCGCCGGTGTTCGTGAGCCACTACCGCACCAAGCGGCTGCATCAGCCCGTGGTGGTGGCGCCGGATGTCGGATCGGCGAAGATGGCGCGCGGGTTCGCCAAGCGGCTCGACGCGTCGCTCGCGATCATCGACAAGCGGCGCCCGTCGGCGAACATCGCCGAAGTGCTGAACGTCGTCGGAGAAGTCGAGGATAAGGACTGCCTCATTCCCGATGACATGATCGATACGGCGGGGACGATTTCCGAGGCCGCCGCAGCGCTGAAGCGGTTGGGCGCGAGGCGCATCTTCGCGTTCGCGACGCATGCGCTCCTGTCGGGCCCGGCGGTCGAGCGGCTGCGCGCGTCGCCGATCGAAGAAGTGACGGTGACGAACACGATCCGGATTCCGGACGAGAAGCAGTTCGAGAAGCTGAAAGTGTTGTCGATCGCAAGTTTGATGGCGAAAGCCATCGGGTACGAACATTCGAATCAGTCGGTCAGCTCTCTGTTCGATTGAGTTGAGGAGCGTATGGCACAGACAGTGACACTCTCCGCGACGGCGCGTGAGAAAACAGGTAAGGGCGCAGCCCGGCAAGCGCGCTTCGAGAAAAAAATTCCGGCTGTGGTCTACGGCCATGGCCGCGCCACGCAGCCGCTCATGGTCGACGCGCTGGCCCTCGAGAAAGCGCTCACCGGCATCGAGCCCGAGAGCACGCTGATCGATCTGACGGTCGACGGGAAGAAGTCGCGCGCGCTGATCCGCGAGATCCAGCGCCATCCGCTGCGCCCCGACATCATCCACGTCGATTTCTACGAGATCAAGGCGGACGAGAAGATCACGCTGAAGGTGCCGGTGCACCTCGTCGGAACGCCGGATGGCGTTCGCAATGCCGGCGGCGTCCTCGACCAGGTGACGCGCGAAGTCGAAATCGAAGTGCTGCCCGAGCACATACCCGACCGCGTCGAGCTCGACGTGAGCGCATTGAAGATCGGTGACTCGCTGCACACGCGCGATCTGTCGATTGCGAACGCGGTGATCCTGACCGGCGCCGATCTGACGATCGCGACCGTCGTACCGCCGCGCGCCGAGGAAGTTGCCGCGCCGACCGCGGAAGCCGCGACCGAGGTCGCCGAGCCCGAGCTCATCCGCAAGGTCCGCGAGGGCGAAGAGGGCGAGGAAGGCGCCGAGGGAGGCGCTGCGCCCGCCGAAGGCAAGGCGGCACCCAAAGCAGAGGAAAAGCCCAAGGGCAAGAAGGAAGAGTAGTCGTTGCGCGCCGTCGTCGGCCTGGGGAATCCGGGCGAAGACTACGCGACGACGCGGCACAACGCGGGTTTCCTGCTGGCCGACGCACTCGCCGACCATTGGCACTTCCCTCCCTTCCGTCGCGCCGAGCGCGCGCGCGCGACGGAAGGTGCGGTGAACGGTCACCCGGTTCGCATTCTCAAGCCCACGACTTTCATGAACCGCTCGGGCTCGGCGCTGGCCTCGCTCCGCGCCGATCCTTCGTTCGAAGCCGCGCGTGATCTGCTCATCCTCGTCGACGATTTCCAAATTCCGCTCGGCACATTTCGGTTTCGCCCTGACGGATCAGCGGGCGGGCACAACGGGCTCAAGAGCATCGAAGGGGCGTTGCAGTCGCAGCAGTATGCGCGCCTCCGCATTGGCGTCGGGCCGCTCCCGGAAGGCATCGGTGATTGGGCGGACTACGTGCTCAATCCATTTGAACCGGAAGAACTCGAGCAGGTACGAGACGTGATGCCACAGATGATCGAGACAGTCGAGAAGTGGCTTAAGAGCTGATGCTGCGCCTCGGGATCGTTGGCCTTCCCAATGTCGGGAAATCGACTCTGTTCAACGCGCTCACGTCGTCCAAAGCCGCGGCGGCTGAGAACTATCCGTTCTGTACGGTCGAGCCGAACGTCGGCGTCGTCGAAGTCCCCGACCCACGGCTCGAAACCTTGAACCAGGTCGTCAAGCCGAAAAAGAAGGTGCCCGCCGTCGTCGAATTCGTCGACATCGCCGGCCTCGTGAAGGGAGCGTCGCAAGGCGAAGGGCTCGGCAATCAGTTCCTCTCGCACATCCGCGAAGTCGACGCCGTCGTCCACGTGATCCGCTGCTTCGAGGATCCCGACGTCGTGCACGTGATGGGACCGGTAGACCCGGTCCGCGACCACGACGTCATCACCAGCGAGCTGGCGCTGGCCGACCTCGCGGTCGTCGAGCGGCGGCTCGAGAAGACACGGAAATCCGCGCGCTCGGGAGACAAAGAAGCGCAAGCCGAGCTCGTCCTGCTCGAGCGCGTCGTGGCGGAGCTCAACGCGGGCCGCGGCGCGCGTGAAGCGGGTGAAGACGCCGCTGCGATCAAATTCCTGCGCACACTCGGCCTGCTCACGGCGAAACCGATCCTCTACGCCGCCAATGTGAACGAAGACGACCTCGCGGCCGGGGGCGGCAAGTGGATCGAGAAGCTCAAAACCGCGGTGCAGAGCCATCACGAAGAAGCGGAGATCGTCCCCTTCTCCGCCAAGTTCGAAGCCGAGCTCGGCGAGCTGGCCGGTGACGAGCGTACGGAATATCTGGCGAGCGCCGGCGTCGCCGAACCGGGACTGGACCGCCTGATTCACGCCGGCTATCGCCTGCTGGGACTGCAAACATTCTTCACCGTCGGGGACAACGAAGTCCGCGCCTGGACGATGCACCGCGCCGATACCGCGTTCGCCGCAGCCGGAGAGATCCACTCCGATTTCCAGCGCGGTTTCATTCGCGCCGAAACGGTGGGCTTTGCGGAATTTGTCAAAGCGGGCAGCTACAAGGCTGCCCGCGAGCAAGGCTTGGTGCGCAGTGAAGGCCGGGACTACGTCGTCAAGGACGGCGACATCCTGCTATTTCGCTTCAACGTCTAGCGCGTCCAGATCAGCGCGGTGCCACAGGTCCCGAGCAGCCTGCCGGCATTGCGGTAGCCGAGATTCGTCGGGAATGCTGTGGGAGCGAACTTCCAGGAGTTGCTCTCGTAGATCTCGACGGCCCCCACATCTCCGATTGCCAGCTGGTTGAAGCTGGCGTCGGTCTCGTAGAACGGGATCCCATCGATCTTCACCGGCACCACGCAAAGACGTCCCTGCCACGCTCTCGTGGGAACGCAGCCGCCCTCCACACAGCGCACGATAATTCCTTCCCAGCCGAGAACCTCTTGAACGGACCGGGCATGTCGCTGCTCGATATCCGCGCGCGTGAAAAACCGCCCGTCGTCCTTATACCAGGCGCGACGCGCGTAAAAGCCCGCCAGGTCGAGCCAAGTGTCAGGGGGCTGTGCCTCGACGATGACCGGAGCCAGATCGGCCGCGCTGGAATCGAGCAGCACGGCGAGTACCGTCGTCGCTCCGCGCTCCAGTGCGAAAACATGGTCCTGCGCGTTTCGTCCGTTGTAGCTCACGCGCACGCCCTGCGCGCCGGACGGCAGCTCCGGAAGCTCAAATCGGCCGTTCGCATCGGTCACCACCAAGCGTTGCGCTGCAGGCACCGCGATCGTCACACCCGCGAGCGGATGTCCATCGAACGCGGACCCAGCCGTGCCGCGGATGCTTGCCGTCGAATCGCCCTGCAACGCGAAAAAAACCACCACAGCAGCCAGTACAGGTGACATAGACCCTCCGTCTTAGCGCGTCCAGATCTCCACGAGGCCGCACTGCCCCGCGGCCGACAGTCCCGTCCCCATCCAAATTGAAGCAGTCGAATTGGGCACGGTGGAGCGACTCAAGTCGGCCGGCGGCACGCCGCGGTACACCTCGATGCCTGCCACGTCCACAATGTCGATTGCGTTGTAGTCCGGCTCACGCTGCGAAACGCCGTTCACGCTGACGGACACGAGGCAGAGACGACCCCGGTTCAGCCGCGTCGGCCAGCAGCTCGGCGTACAGCGCGTCACGATGCCCTCGGACGTCAGCAGGCCGGCGATCGATCCGGGGCGCGAATGCGCGATCTCCTCGCGCGTGAAGAAATGCGCGAAGCCGCGGTATTCCTGCCGGCGCTCGTAGAATCCCGCGAGATCGCGCCAGATGTTGGCTTCGCGCGCTTCGACGACGAGCGGATCGAGATCGACCGCATCCTGGTCGAGGAGCACGGCGATGCGTTTGGAGTGCTGCGCCTGCAGGTCGAAAGTGTAAGGCTCGGTCACACGTCCGTCGTACGACACCTGGATGGCTTGCTTGCCCGCCGGGAGTCCGCCGATCGTGAAGCGCCCGTTCGTATCGGTCATGACGACCTTCTGAGTCTCGGGTGCAACGATCAACACACCCGCGAGCGGGCGTCCGTTGTAGGAAGAAATTGCGGCGCCGTGAATGCCGGCGCTACTCTCGATCTGCGCCGGCGGAGCAGCCTGCACTGCTGAAGCGGTGATCGCTGCAACGAGGGACAGCAGCATAGCCGTAGAAT
Source organism: Gemmatimonadales bacterium (assembly GCA_036558345.1). Lineage (GTDB taxonomy): Bacteria > Gemmatimonadota > Gemmatimonadetes > Gemmatimonadales > GWC2-71-9 > 20CM-2-65-7. The sequence continues at coordinate 14,414 of DATBFV010000050.1, forward strand.
ACCACGCCGTTTGACGCCTTTCCACGCCTTTACAGGCCGTTTACCTTTCAGCCTCACAAATCACCCTACTCGGTGCCTTCCACCGCACCGGGTCACCTATGACCAAAGGGAGGTGGCATGAGTCGTCGGTACGAGACGGTCTACATTTTTGATAGTGTCCTGGACGAGCCGGCAATCACCGAGAAACTGAACCGCTTTCATGCCCTCTTGACCAAGGACGGCAAGGGGTCGATGACCAACGTGTCCCACTGGGGCAAGCGGACGCTCACGTACAAGATCAAGAAGAAAGACACGGGCTACTACGTCGTCGCCGAGTTTCAGGCAGCCGGCGAGCTGCTGCCCGAGTACGAGCGCGCGGTGAAGCTCGACGAAGGCGTTCTGCGCTACATGTGTGTGGAAGCGTCGCGTGAGCAACCCAAGCCCGTCGCCGCGACCGTCGTGGGTCCTGAGGACGAAGAGATAGAAGAGGAGGAAGCGTGAGACGTCCCGCCAAGACCTGTCCCGTGTGCGAGTCCGGCGCCCGCGTGCTCGACTACAAGGATGACCGGACGCTGTCCCGGTTTCTGACCGAGCGCGGCAAGATTCTGCCCAGCCGGCTCTCGGGAATGTGCGCGCGCCATCAGCGCCAGCTCGCGACGGCGATCAAGCGCGCGCGGCAGCTCGCGCTGCTTCCCTATATCAAGGGCCACACCGCATAGGCGCCCCCCCGCCCTCCCCGCTCGCCCCGCTCGCCCCGCCCCCCCCGTCCCCTGCTCCCGCCAGACGGCCGTGGTGGCGCCTGTTCCTCGCGCTGCTCGTGTTTCTGGTGTGGGCACACCCGAGCCTGGTGGGATTGCCGTGCGCGGCGCTGTTGATCATTGCGCCGGGCCCTGAACGGGGACGTTGGTCCCAGCCTATCGCCGGGCTGATCGCCGCGGTCAGCGTGGCGTTGCTGGTGCTGAGTGGCCGAGACGGCACGCGGCTCGGCGCGGCGACGAGCGCGTACATCGTCCTGGCGAGCGGCGCGTTCGTGTCGCTCGTCTTGCTGCGGCCGGACACGATTCTCCGCCAGGCGCTCCGCTCGATTGCCCTGGCCGGCGCGGCGACGGCGCTGCTGATGCAGGCGATCTGGGGCACCGCTGCCTGGGGCGTGTTGGCGTGGGAGGTCACGCGCGAGACGAGTCTCACGATGCGCGCGATGGTGGAAGTCGCGCCGGACGCGTTCGCGATCTTTGAGCCCATCGTGCGCTTCATGAGCATGACGTGGCCCGCGATGCTGGCACTGCAGACGCTCGCGGGCCTCGCGCTGGCCTGGGAGCTGCACCGGAGAATCGCCGCCTCGACTGCGGCGCAGGGCGCGCCGCTCATGCGCTTCAAGGACTTCGAGATCGGCGACGGCTGGGTCTGGGGCATCGTGGCATGGCTCGGCGTTCTGGTCTTGCCGGTCTCCAGCTTCCTGCACGTCGCGGGCACGAATCTCGGGCTCGTGGCCGGTACGCTGTATGTGCTGCGCGGCGCGGCTATCGTCGCGAGCTTCGCGGAAGCCTTTGGCGTTTCGGCGCTGACGTTGCTCCTGATCGCGGCCGCGGCCGCCGCGCTCGCGTTGCCGCTGCTGTTCGTGCTGCCGGGACTGTGCACGTTGGGCATCACCGATACCTGGTACCAATACCGCCGCCGTCTGGCCGCAGCGAGGGCCAGGCAGGCGCAACGGTCCAACACACCTTGAGGATCGACGCCATGGAAATCATTCTGCGCGAAGACGTGCAACATTTGGGCAAAGTCGGCGACGTCGTGAAAGTGAAAGACGGCTACGCCCGGAATTATTTACTGCCGAAGGGCCTCGCCTATCCGGCGACCGAAGGCAACAAGAAAAAGATCGCTTACGAAGGGGAGCGGCTCTCCAAACAACGCGCGGCCGAGAAGTCCGCTGCCGAGACCGAAGCAACCCGCCTGGCCGACGTGCAGCTGACGTTCGAGGTCAAGGTCGGCGAAGAGGACAAGCTGTACGGCTCGATCACCGCGAGCGACATCCAGCGCAAGCTCGAAGAGCTGGGCATCCACGTCGACAAGCGCAAGATCGACCTCGCCGAGCCGATTCGTGAGCTCGGCGAATTCCAGGTCGCCATCAAGATCCACCCCGAAGTGCGGCCCGAAGTGCGTGTCACGGTGGTAAAGGAGTAACGATCGTCGCGATCGGTTACGTCGACGGCGCGCGTTTCCGGCGCTCGCTCCTCGCCGCGGCAGATTGGGTGGCCGCCGGGCGCGACGAGCTGAATCGAATCAACGTTTTTCCCGTCCCCGACGGCGATACGGGGACGAATATGTGCCTCACCCTGCGGTCCGTGGCCGCCGCATTGCGCGAGATCGGCAACGGGGAGGGTGCCGCGTCGCTTCCCCTGCCCTATGTCGCAGAAACGATGGCCCAGGCCAGCATCCGCGGCGCGCGCGGCAATTCGGGGATGATGCTGTCGCAATTCCTGATCGGATTCCGCGACGGCGTGGGCGAGCGTTTGCGCATCAACGCACGCGAGCTCGCCGCCGCCATCGCCACAGGGTTCGAGCGCCTGCGCGCCTCGCTCGACGAGCCGATGGAAGGCACGATCCTGACGGTCGCGCGCGAAGCGGCCGACGAGGCCGGCGAGGCCGGTGGGGAATCCGACCTGCGCGTGTTCATGAGTCGCATCGTCAGCCGGGCCGACGCCGCCCTCCAGCGCACACCCGAGCTGCTCGCCGCGCTCAAGAACGCCGGCGTCGTCGACGCCGGCGCCAAGGGCTTCGTCAGGCTGCTCGAAGGGGTGAAGCGCCTGATTGAAGAAGGTCATGTCGCCCAGGGTGCGGTCGAGCGCCTCGGCGGCGAGACGGGAACGAGCGCAGCAGCGCAGGCCGAGGTCGAAGCCGACAGAGACTACCGGTACTGCACCGAGCTGATGGTGCGATCCCCCAGCCTTCCCGAGCCCGCCGCGGTGCGCGGGGCCCTACGCGTGCACGGCGGCTCCATCGTCGTACTCGCTACGGGTGACCTCCTAAAGGCTCATATCCATACCGACACCCCCGATGCAGTCTTTAAACTGGCGAGCACCTGGGGCACGCTGGAATCGACCAAGGCCGACGACATGCGAGCCCAGCACCAGGCGCTGCAGGCCCGCCGGCCGATTGCGTTTGTGAGCGATACCGCCTGCGACCTGCCCGACGAGCTGGTGCTGCAGTACGACATCGGCCTGGTGCCGATGCAGCTGATCGTGGACGACCGGGCGTACCGGGACCGGCTCGAGCTCACGGCACGCGAGTTCTTTGTTCGCCTCCGCACGGGTCACGACGCCAGCACGTCCCAGCCCGCTCCGCAGGCGTTCACGGACGCATATAAGGATGCTGCCCGGGCGGCAGATCAGGTCATCGCCGTGGTCGTGTCCAGCGCGCTCTCCGGCACGTACGGGAACGCCGATGCGGCCGCCCGGCGCTTCGCTACCAGCGGCGGCCGTGTGACCGTGCTGGATAGCCGCACCGCCTCCCTGGGCGAGGGCCTGCTCGTGATACGTGGCGTGGAGCTTGCTGCAGCGGGATGGGAGGCCGACGCGATTGTAACGGAGCTGCAGCGCGTCCGGGCACAGTCGGGAGGCTTCTTTACGGTGGACAACCTCGAGCGGCTGGTGCGCTCGGGACGATTGGGACGTGGCAGGGCGTGGCTGGGAACGAAGCTCAACCTGAAGCCGGTGATGGCGCTTACTATGGAAGGAAAGATCGAGCCCGTCGGCCGTGTGCGGGGCCGGCAGGCGGCTCGACGCCGTATGATCGAACTGCTCGATCACGCGCTCACCCCGCGGCCGCGAGCGCTTCGGTTGGGAGTCGTGCACGGTGACATCCCTGAGTTTGCCGATGAGGTCAGAGCCGAGCTGGTGTCGCGCTACCGTCCGATGCAGTGCCTGGTGACGCCCATCACACCGGTGATAGCCGCGCATGCCGGCATTGGCGCCTGGGGCGTGTTCTTTCAGAATGAAGACTGAGCTCGCCCAAGTCGTGGATGCGTTGGTGGATCGGAAGGCAGTCGATCCCCTAGTACTGGACTTGCGGGGGTTGTGCTCGGCCACCGACTATTTCGTGATCGCATCTGGCACGTCAGATGCACACGTGCGGGGCATGGCTGAGCATTTGGTGACGGCCCTCGCGCCCAGCGGTTTGGAGCCGCATCATGTTGAAGGGCTGGCGCAGGGCCGCTGGGTGTTACTCGATTACGTCGATTTTGTAGTGCATGTGTTTCACCCCGAGTTGCGCGAGTTCTATCAGTTGGAGCGGCTCTGGGGAGATGCGCCCGTCGTCGCTGCCGGGGAAGCGGAAGGCAGACGCGAGGGGTGAGGGGAGAAGAGGGATGCGAGATGTAGGACGGCTCGTCGTACTGGTGGTCGCGGCGCTGGTATTGGTTGCGGCGCCGGGGTCTGCGCAGTACTTCGGCCAGAACAAGGTGCAGTACCGCAGCTTCAAGTTCCAGACGATTCAGACCGAACACTTCGACATTTACTACTATCCGGACGAGCGGCCGGGCGCACTCGACGCAGCGCGCATGGCCGAACGTGCCTACGCGCGGCTGTCGCGCATCCTTCACCATCAGTTTCAGAGCCGGAAGCCGATCATTCTGTACGCTTCCCAATCAGACTTCCAGCAGACGAACGTCGTCGACGCATCGGGCGAAGGCCTGGGCGGCGTGACGGAGTTCTTCAAGCATCGCGCGGTCCTGCCGTTCACGGGCTCCTACGCCGAGTTCGAGCACGTGCTGCAGCATGAGATGGTCCACCAGTTCCAGTACGACGTCTACAGCCGTGGGCATCCCGGTGCCGGCGTGCAAACGTTGATGGCGGTGAATCCGCCCCTCTGGTTCATGGAGGGGATGGCAGAGTATCTGTCGCTCGGGCCGATCAATCCCGAGACGGCGATGTGGCTGCGCGACGCCGCGCTCGAAGGACATTTGCCGTCCATCGAGGATATGACCAACGACCCCTACATCTTCCCCTATCGCTACGGCCACGCGCTGTGGGCGTACATAGGCGAGAAGTGGGGCGATGAAGTGATCGGCGAGATCCTGCAGGCATCCGTGACGTCGGGGCTCGAACCCGCATTCAAGCGGGCGACGGGGCGCACGCTCGAGGATCTCTCCAACGATTGGCGCGACGCGATCCAGACCACGTTCCTGCCGCAGCTCGGCGATCACTACCGCGCGCGGCGGATCGCGCAACCCACGCTGACGCAGCGCCACTCAGGCGGCCGCCTTTTCCTCGCGCCCGCGCTGACTCCGGACGGCAAAAAGCTCGCGTTCTTCGGCGATGAGGGCGGGTTCTTCGTGGATTTGTGGCTCGCCGACGGCGAGACGGGACACGTCCTGCAACGGCTCGTGAAGTCCACGCAGAACAACAACTACGAGAGCCTGCGCTTCATCAACTCAGCGGGCGCCTTTTCGCCCGACGGCCGCTATTTCGCGATTGCCGCCAAGCGCAAGGACCGTGATGACCTGGTGATCCTCGATGTGAAGAAGGGCAAAGAGGATCGCCGTATCAGCGTCCCGTTGAACGGCATTCAGACGCCGCAGTGGTCGCCGGACGGGCAGCAGCTCGTGTTCACCGGTTTCGCCAACGGCTTCACCGATCTCTTCATGATCAACCGCGACGGGACCGGGTTGCGGCGCCTCACGGACGACAAATTCGCCGACCTGCAGCCGTCGTGGTCCCCGGACGGGCGGACGATCGCCTTCGTCACGGACCGCGGTCCCGGGACCGACTTCGACCTGCTCCGCTTCGGCAACCTGCGCGTCGCGCTCTTGCATCTCGAGAGCGGCCAGATCGACCTGCTCGGACACATGGAGGTCGGCCACAACATCAACCCCTTGTGGGCGCCCGACGGGCGGTCGATCGCCTTCGTCTCCGATCGCACGGGCATCAACAACATCTTCCTGTACGACCTGACCGACGGGCAGATCTACCAGCTCACGAACATGTTCACGGGCGTCCAGGGCATCACGCCGTTGTCGCCCGTGCTGACGTGGGCGTCGCAGGCCGATCGCATGGCCTTCGTCTATTACGAAGACGGCCAGTACAGCGTGTACTCGATCGAGAATCCGCGGTCGCTGCGGCGCGCGCCGTATCACGGCCCTTCGACAATGCCAGCGGTGTCGCTGCTGGAGCGCGAGCGGCTCGACAGCTTGCTGTCGGCTCCGTCCTTGTTCGAAGAGGTCTCGAGCTCGAATCCGAACACGCTCGGTGGCACGACCACGGGATCCCCCGGTCCACCAAGTGCGTCGGCACCAATGTCGATCTACCGCTCGACGTCCGGATTCCGCCCGTCGGCAGAGCCGGAGCCGATCGATGTCTCGACGACTCCGCCGCCGGTCACCGTGCGCGCGCTGCTCGACTCGGCAACTCTGGCGTTGCCCGACACGAGCGAGTTTACATTCCGGCCCTACAGGGTGCGGTTCACCGCCGACTACGTCGTGCGCCCGACCGTCGGCTACGCGCGCGACAACTTCGGGCGCGGCGTGTTCGGTGGTACGGCAATCGCGCTGTCCGACATCCTCGGCAATCACGCGGTTATCCTGGCCGGCTCCATCAACGGCCGCATCAGTGAGGCACAGGTCCTCGGGCTCTACGTCAATCAGTCGCGACGCCTGAACTGGGCCGGCGGGTTTGCGCAGGATCCATTCTACTTCTACGGCGGCAGCGACTGGACGCGTATAGAAGACCCGAAGAATCCCGGGGACAGTCTCGACGTCTATGCCACGCGGATTCGCCGGTTCGTGACCCGCGACGCGTTCGTAGAGTCGTCCTATCCATTCAGCCGCTTCAACCGGATCGAGCTGGGAATGCACGCGGTCAACGTCGCGGAAGCGACGCTCGAGCTGCGGACGATGTACAACGCCGGCACGAACGCCTACGTGGATCAGCAGCTCATCCAGGGCCGTGGCCCGGCGGCAACGTACATGCAGCCGACCATCGCGCACGTCCACGACAACACGTTGTTCGGTTATGTCGGACCGTTCGCCGGCTCGCGCTCGCGATTCTCGGTCGCCCCGGCGATCGGCAGCTGGTCGTTTGTCGCGGCGACGGTCGATTACCGCCGGTATGTGTTCTTCAAGCCGTTCACGGTCGCGGTTCGCGGCCTGATGTTCGGCCGCTTCGGGCGCGACGGTGATCGCTTCCCCGTCTTCCTCGGCAGCACGGAGTTGATTCGCGGCTACACCTCAGGATCGTTCCGCGGACACGAATGCTCGCTCGGTCCCACCGGATCGCAGACGGGATGTCCGGAGCTCGATCAGTTGATTGGATCGAGAATCGCCGTCGGGAACGTCGAGCTGCGATTCCCGCTGACGCGCAGCCTGGTGCTCGGATTCCTGCCGGTCGGCCTGCCGCCGGTTGAAGGCGCGGTGTTCTACGACATCGGCATGGCGTGGAACGGTACGAGCATCGTGAAGTGGGATCGCTCGCCGCTGGCAGACCCGGTGCTGGTGCGCACGCCGCTGCGGAGCTGGGGCTGGTCAATCCGCGCTAACATGTTTGGCTTGATGATCATGCGGTTCGACTTCAGCAAACCGCTGGACCGGCCACAGAAAAAGGCGTATTGGACGATCAGTCTAGGTCCGACCTTCTAACTCCGCGTCGCTAAAACAGTTGCACTAGCTTCGCCGGTTGTCTATTTTGTCCGGCGAGGCCACTTGCCTATCTCCCGCTTCCTTCTGTTTGCGACTGCTACGCTGTGGGGCTGTGGATCCCAGGCGCCGGCGGCTCCGTCGTCGCAAAGACAATCGCCGCAACAGGTTAGCCAGTCCCAGATTCTGGCCCGCTCGCCTGCGGTCGCCATCAGGCTTCCGGCCAAGGGGGGCACCCCCCTGCTCTATCGACTGCCGCGGCTGACGCCCGTCGCGGGCATCCTCAAAGGCAAGCTTCCAGCGGTCGAGCGTGTGGTCGGCCTCGACGCTGAGTCGGAATACCTGTTCGTCACCACCGCCACGCATGAGCTGCTCGCGCTCGACCTCGGCAGCGGCCGCGTGGACACTGTGTCTGTCGCAGTAGCGCAGGCTGCCCTCGGTCCGGATGGGACGCTGTACGCGGTGGATACGCTGCGGCATGTGATCTCGCTGTCGCGCCGCACGCGGTTCGCGTGGCCGCAAGCGCTGACCGCCTTGCCACGCGATCTCTTCGGTGCCACCGACCAGCATCTCGTCGGCGTAATTCCGCAGGATCGCTTGCTCGTCGCTGCTCCAGACCAACCGCCGACCGTGCGGACCATCGCGGCGGGCGGCGATGTCGCCGCGTCGCGCTGGGGTGATCTCGTGGCAGTCGCCAGTGATTCCGGCGTAACGCTCTACGACCCGCTCGGCCGCCGCGATCCGGCTTTCATCAAGCTCGCCGACGCGCCACGCGCACTCGCGTTCTCGCCATCAGGCCACCGCATTTACGTCGCCCGACGCAATGTGCCTGGACTCGCGGTCCTCGACCGCTATGAGCGTAAAGAGATCGATGGCATCGCCTTGCCCGGGCCCGTCGCGGCGCTGCGGCTCGATCCGCTCGGGCGCTGGCTGCTCGCTCGTCCCGCGGTCGGCGACTCGGCGTGGATCGTCGATCTCCCCATCAAGCGTCACACGGGCATCGTGCCGACCGAGTGGCAGGCCGACCTGCCGGCGATTTCGCCCAACGGCATGCTGATCTATCGGCATGGCAAAGACGTCTTGTCCGCGCGACCCGATTCGCTGACCGATGCGGGGAAAGTCACCGGCGGTGCAGCGGATCTCTGGGTGCTCACATCGTGGCTCCCGCGCGGCGTGCCGGCGAGTCCTGTCGCGTCGGCTGGTGCGTCCGACACAGTGGGAGGGGCAGGCGCCGAGGGACCGATGTACGTGCAGGTGTCCACGTCACAAAACCCTGAGTGGTCCGGTCATCTCGCGGATGATCTCACTCGCGCGGGATTACCGGCTCGCGTGCTTCCGCCTCAGCATGCCGACGAGGGATACCGCGTCGTGCTCGGCCCCTACTCCACGCGCGAGCAAGCGGAAGCCACCGGCCGGCGACTGGGCCGTCCCTTCTGGATCTATCAGCCCGGACAGTGACCACGCAGCGGCAACTCCCGCTCTCGCGGCTCGGCCATCTCGTTCCGCCGCTCACCGACGGCGCCGCCCTGATCGCGCTCATTCCGCTCACGCAGGACCTGCCCTGGGCCGCGAAAGCGGCATGGGACATCGCGCGCATTGCCGCGCGGGACGGACGGCGCGTCGCGCTCGTGGATTTGTGTCTCGAGCATCCCGTGCTCCACGAGACCGTTGGTCTCAAAGCCACCGAAGGAATCGTGGACGCATTCGAATACGGCGTGTCACTGAACAAAGCGGCGCACGAGGTCACCGGCGTGTTCATCATCCCCGCCGGCTCTGAGACCGCGCATCCCGCCGAGGTGTATGCGCACGAGCGCTGGCGCAAGCTGCACGCGGGATTTCGGTCTGAGGGCGCGCTACTCATCGCGCTGATACCGCTGAATGGACTCGCGCAATTCTCGGCGACGCCGGACGGGGCGATCGCGCTCGCCCCAGAGGGAGTGGGTGCCGATTTCGCACTCGAGCGCGACGTACCGTTGCTGGGGGTGGTACGCGACCGGTGGTTGCCCTCGCATCCGCGTGTGTCACCACCACCGATGCTCATTCCTGCAGCGGAAGAGCCGCCGCGATCGTCACGCCTGGTTCTGGCGATGATGATCGTCGCGGCACTGGCTACGAGCGGGTGGGCGCTGGCGCGAGCGCGTGAGGCTTTCGTCAAACCGGTGCCGCCACCCGCAATCGCTCACCCCTCACCGCTCCCCGCTCCACCGCCGGCGCCGCTCGTGAAACTGGATACGCTCGGATGGACGATTCAACTCGCGGCCTACGCATCGATGGACAAGGCCCTGGCGCATGCCGATCGCCTCAGCGCCGATGCCGGCGTTCCGGCGCTCGTCACACCGGTCCCCCCAACCGGCAGCGGTCCGGTTTGGTATCGCGTGCTCGCCGGTTCGTATGCGACGCGCGCCGCGGCGGGTACTGCGCGCGCGAATATCTGGCGCAAGGGCGTCGCCTCGGCCGGGGTTGGTGACTTGCTGCTCGCACCGTACTCCTATCACGCGCCAGCCGGCGCATCGCTCGACTCGCTGCGACACAAAGGACTTCCGGCGGTCCGCTGGTCGAACGGCACGATTTTGCTGGGGGCGTTCGAAGCACCGGACCAGGCCGTGTACACACAGGCCCAACTCAAGCGCGCCGGCGTGCGCGCGAACCTACTCCCTCGCATGGGGACACCGTGAGACTGAGCAGGCTCGAGCTGTCGGGATTCAAATCATTCGCGGGCACCGTGGAGCTGCCGTTCGATCAGGGCGTGACCGCGATCGTGGGACCCAACGGCTGCGGCAAGTCCAATATCTCCGACGCGGTGCGCTGGGTGCTCGGTGAGCAGTCACCGCGGCTGCTGCGCGGCGGCAAGATGGAAGACGTGATCTTCCAGGGGTCCACGGGCCGCCGGCCGGTGAACGTCGCGGAAGTCTCCCTCGTGTTCGACAACTCGGATGGCAGCCTGCCGATCGCGTATCAGGAGGTCGTCGTCACGCGCCGGCTCTCCAGATCCGGACAGAGCGACTATCTCCTCAACCGCTCGCCGGTGCGCCTGCGGGACATTCAGGATCTGCTGCGTGGCACCGGGCTCGGCGCCGATGCTGCCGTGGTGATGGAAGCGAAGATGATCGAGGCGCTCCTGTCCGAGAAAGCCGAGGAGCGGCGCGCACTATTCGAGGAAGCCGCCGGAATCGGCCTGTATCGGGACCGCAAGAAAAGCACGGAACGCCGGCTCGAGGAAACGGCGGCCGATCTCGCCCGGCTCGAAGACCTGATTGCGGAAGTGCAGACCCAAGTGCGCAGTCTCGCGCGCCAACGCGGCCGCGCCGAGCGCTACGGCAAGATGATCGAGGAGCGCTTTGGGATCGCGATGACGCTGGTGCGTCGCGAGCTCGAGGACTTCGAGATCTCGCTCGGCGCGTTGGGGGTACGCGCGCGCGAGCTCGCCGAGCAGTTGCCCGCGGCACGGGCGCGGCTCGACGACGCGCAGCATCAACGCGAAGCGCGCGTCCAGGCGCGACACACGGCTGAAGCGCGGCGCATGGAAGTCGAGCGTCGCCTCGGCGATGCCAAGCTGGAGGTGGGGCGACTCGAGAGTGACCTGGCCCTCGCCGCGGAGCGGCTCGGCAACGCGGGACAGCGGCGTCAGACCGCCGCCGACGAGCGCGTTCAGTCGGAGCGGCGCGCGGCGCAGGCGGAGCGCGAACACGACGCGGCCGGCACCGAGCGGACCGCGGCCGAGCGCGATCTCGCGGCGGTGCAAAGCGAGCTGGGCGCGCGCACGGGCGAGGAGGACAACGTGCGCGGGCGGCTCACCGCCGAGCGCGCCGCCGTGCGGGACCTCGAGGAGGCGCTACAGCGCCGCGCAGAAGCTGCGCGCGCGCTCCAGATCGAAGGCGGGGCGCTGGATCGCGAGCGCGGCGAGCTGCGCGAACAGCTCGCGCGCGCAACCGGCGAACGCCAGGAGCGCGATACGGCGGCGCACCAGGCTGCGCGCGAGGTTGAGCAAGCTGGGCAACGTGTCACTCGTGATGCGCAGACGGCTGTCCGAGCGGTGGAAACCTTGCAACATGCACGTCGGCACGTCGGCACCTTGCACGAGCAAGAAATGAGTGCGCGGTCGGCCCGGCGGCAGTCGGAGGCGGCGCTCGCGCAGCTCGAGGCGCGCAGGGACGCGCTCACCGAGCTCGATCGCGAGCATGTCGGTCTCGCACCTGCAGCGCAGGCGCTGCTCAAGGTCAAGCACCAGTTCGGCGACGGTGTGTTGGGCCCGCTCGCCGATTTTGTTCGCACCAGCCGGCGCGATGCCGAGCTGGCCGAGCGGCTACTGGGCGAATGGCTCCATGCCGTGCTGGTGCGCGACGCGTCGGTGATCGACGCGATCCGCGCCTGGCACTCGGGAGCGCAGCCCGGCCCCCTCGTGTTGCTGCCGGCCGTCCCCGGTCCGCGGCTCGGCGCCGACGGTCATCCGCTGAACGATGAGCTGCGCGTGGATGGGCCGGCGGCCGCCTGGGTTCGCGCTTTGCTCGCAGGCCACGAAGTGATCGCGGCCGGTGCCCTGCGGCGCGCCAACGGTGCCGTCTTTCTCGACAGTGTCACACCCGCCGCTGGGCCGCTCCAGCGCCGCGCCGAGCTGGAGATCCTGGAAAAAGAAGTCCGCGAGGCGACCACGAACCTCGACCGGGCCCGCGCCGCCGAGGAATCGACGGTGAAGGAGCTCGCGGCGGCGGAGGCGTCGCTCACCGCAGCCGGTCACGCGGCGGAGCAGGCGCGCCGCGCGGAACTCGAGGCCGGCGCCGAAAAGGGCGAGGCGGACCGCGGTTTGATTCACGCGCGGCGGCAGGCGGAAGAGGCCGCCGGACAGGTCGAGCGGCTCACCCGGCGTCTCGCCGAAGTGGAAGCGCGGCTCGGCGCACTGCACGTCGAGCTGCAGGAGCGAGAGGTGGAGCGCATGCGCTCCGCCGAGCAGTTGAATGCAGAGCGGGCGGGTCTGGCAGATCTCGAAGCGCAGCAGGAAGCGGCGCGCGAGCAGCGCGTGCGGTGGCAGGTGGAAGCCGCGCAGGTCGAAGCGCGGCTCGGGGCTGCGAGCGAGCGCGCCAATCGCGCCGAGGCCGAGGCGAGCGCCTCGCGCGAACAGGCGGCGGCGCGGGCGGAAGAAATCGCGCGCATCGAGCGCGAGACGGCGGCGCTGACCACGCAGCGCGCACAGTGGGAAGACACGCTGCAAGAGCGCCGGCTGGCGCTCGCGGAGCTCGAAACAGCGGCCAAAGATGCGGAGGCGCAGGTTGGCATGACCGACGCCGATCTCGGCCAGGCCGAAGGCGCGCTCGACCAGGCGCGCAAGGCGCTCGCCGCGCTCGGCGAAGAGGAGCACCGGCTGCAGCTCGAGCGCACCGAACTCGAAGGACGCAAGCGTGGTCTCGTGGAGCGGGTGGAAACCGAATGGCGCAAGCCGCTCGACTCCCTGCTCGCCGACGCCGCAGAGGTCCCAGGCGATATCGAGTGGCTGCGGCAGGAAAACGACCGGCTCCGCGGCGCCATCGACGCCGTCGGGCCGGTCAACGCCCTCGCCGTCGAAGAGCACGCGGAAGAAACGAAGCGCCTGGAGTTCCTGCAGACGCAGCGTGACGATCTCGTGACCGCGCGCAACTCGCTGCAGCAGGCGGCGCGCGAAATCGATCAGACCGCCAAGACGCTGTTCCTGGAATCGTTCTCCAAGGTTCGAGAGCATTTCCGAAGCGTCTTTCAAACACTCTTTGGCGGCGGCGAATGCGACGTGCGGCTGGCAAACGAGGACGAGCCGCTCGACAGCGAGATCGAGATCCACGCGGCGCCGCGCGGCAAACGCACCCAACGCATCCACCTGCTCTCCTCCGGCGAGCGCACGCTCGTCGCCGTGTCGCTCTTGTTCGCGATCTTCCTGGCCAAGCCCAGTCCGTTCTGCCTGCTCGATGAGGTGGATGCGCCGCTCGACGACTCGAACGTCGGCCGCTACGTCCGCCTGCTCACGCAGTTCAAGGATTCCACGCAGTTCATTGTGATCACGCACAACCCCCGCACCATGCAAGCCGCAGATGCCGTGTACGGTGTAACCATGCAGGAGCCAGGCGTCTCGACGATCGTCGGCGTGCGTCTGGGGCAGATGGAACCCGTCTAAACGAGAACATGCGGCGGTTCATCTGGCTCGTCTTCCTGCCTGCTGGGTTGGCAGCGCAGCGGCCTGCCGTGTCCCCTGTGCTGCCGCGATTTCTGGCTCGCCAGGTCGACACCACGCTCTCGGTCTGGCTGTTCGCCCGGCCCGGTGTCTCGCTCGACGCGTTGCGAGTGCGACTCGCCGCGGGCGGCGCGCGCGTGCGGGTCCAGAGCCGCTGGCTCAATGCCGTCAGCGCGGACGTGCCGGCGAGCGTGCTCCGCGACTTGTTAGGCGACCGCGAACTCCAACGCATCCAGCCGCTCGGCCGCTTCAAGCTCCGCCGTTCGCGCTCCCCCTCCGGAGGCGGGCTGCCGGTGAATGAATTCGCACCCCGCGTTGGCCCCTCGGCCCTGGCGGGCCCGGGCGACACGTGCGGCGTCTCACCCGGCGATGATCCCGTTCTGGGTCCTTCAGCCATGCCGTACCGCCAGCTACACCTGCGGCCGCTCACGGACCAGGGCATTGACGCGACGGGTGTCCGCATCGCGCTGCTCGACACGGGATTCGGTACCGACTATCCGGCGTTCACCGGCATCACGGTGACCGCACAGCGGGACTTCGTCTACGGCGACAGCGTGGTACGCAACCAAACGAGCCAGGACAGCGCGTTCAACGCGCAGGGCCACGGCACGGCCACCTGGTCGTTGTTCGCCGCGGCCGTGTCGGGGCGGCTCCAGGGTATCGCGCGCGGCGCGCACTATCTGCTCGCCAAAACCGAGGACGTGCGCAGCGAAACGCGGGTGGAGGAGGACAACTACGTCGCCGCGCTGGAATGGGCCGATTCGATCGGCGTGGACATCGTATCCTCGAGTCTGGGATACTTCGCGTTCGACAACGGCTTCAGCTACACGCCATCGCAGCTGAACGGCGACGTCGCCGTGACGACCGTGGCCGCCGACATCGCGGCGCAACGCGGCATTCTCGTCGTGACGGCGGCGGGGAACGACGGGCCGGGTTCGCGGACGCTTACCACGCCCGCCGATGCCGACTCCGTGCTCGCGATCGGGGCGGAGGATTCGTTGGGCGCGATCGCAGTCTTCTCATCGCGCGGTCCGACGGCCGATCTCCGCCTCAAGCCGGACTTCACTGCGCCCGGTGTCGCCGTGTGCGTTCTCGTCTCGTCCGCCGGTCAGGTACGGCGCCTGGACGGCACTTCGTTTGCCACGCCGCTCATGGCCGCGAGCGCCGCACTCGTCAAACAGATGCACCCGGGCCTGCTGCCGATCGAGCTGCGGACGGCGTTTCGAAAGACCGGCACGCACAGCACCGCACCCGACACGATTTATGGCTGGGGCCGGCCCGACGTTGCCGCGGCGGCGGTGTTCCCAGCCGGCGTAACGGCGACCGCACCGCTACCCAGCGCCGGTCCGCTGACGTCCATCACGCCGACATTTGCGTGGACGGTCGGAACCGTTCCGAGTTTCGCCGCGCCGGTGAGCTATCGGTTGCGCATCAGCCACGACAGCACGCTCACGAATCCAGTGGTCGACACCACCCTCACCACGGAGACATTCGTCCCCGGCCGGGCCCTGAAGAGTGGAAACATGTTCTGGCGTGTCGATGCCAGGGCGACAAGTGGTGACACGGCCTCGTCCGGAGTCATCGGCCCCGTCAGCGTACCGGCCTGGGCGACGCTCGTCACCTTCAACAATCCCGCCGGCGTCGTGATCGATACCGCGCAGCCCACGTTCATCTGGGACCCGGCGCTCGTCGCGAGCCCGCCCGGCCCCTTTCTGTACGATCTCCGCGTGCAACGCGTGGCGACGGGCGGCAGCGACATCATCGCGCTGGGACTCAGCGATACGACCTACGAGCTGACCCAACCGCTCGAGCGCAACACCGCGTATCGGTGGATTTTGACGGTGCACGCGGGCGCGGACACGAGCATCATTCGAAGCCAGGGATCGATTCTCGTCGTAGATCTGGGCATGCCCACCGCCACCCTGCTCTATCAGAATTTTCCCAATCCATTCCCCGCCAGCGGCCGGGACTCGACCTGTCTCTGGTTCGATGTAGCGATCGCGGGGAATGTGGAGCTCGACATTCTGGACCTGCGCGGCAACCGCGTGCGACGCTTCGTGCCTGGACCGGATTTCCCCGGTGTGCTGGGGCCGGGCCGCTACGGCCGGGGCTCCGGCGCGGCCGGAATCTGCGACCCGCGTTTGATGTGGGATGGCCGTTCGGACGATGGTCAGCTGTTGCCCGCGGGCGTATATCTCGCCAAGCTCAAGGCTCCCGGGTTGTTGGTCTTCAAGCGGATGGTGTTCCGCGGAAAGTGATTATGGAGCTCGTTACCGTCGGCACCGGCACAGTCGCTCCTTCAGCCCGCCGCACCTGCGCCTGTCATTGGGTGGCACGCGGCGATCTGCGCGTCCTGCTCGACTGTGGCGCGGGTTCGCTGCACCGGCTCGCCGAGTTCGGGCTGCCCTGGCATCAGATCTCGCACGTCATTCTGACGCACTTCCATCCCGATCACTGGGGTGAGCTGCCAATGCTCGTCTACGCGCTCAAATACACGACCGAGCCGGCGCGCCGCGAGCCGTTCGTCATTCTGGGTCCACCAGGCGTCGTGCAACTGCTCAAGACACTGGCGGAGGGCTACGGCGACTGGCTGCTCGATCCCGGATTCCCGATTGGCATCCTGGACGTCCGCGACGGCGAGCCGTTCCCGCTGAACGCGGATGTGAATCTCGAAACGTTTCCCGTTCCGCATACCGACGAGAGCGTTGCGCTGTCACTGACCGCGCCGGAAGGACGTCTCGTGTATACCGGCGATACCGGACCGAGCAACGAGCTGGCGCGCTGGGCGAGCGGCTGCGATCTCCTGCTGGCCGAGTGCTCGCTGCCCGAAGACCGCGCCATCGATAGCCATCTCACGCCCGAACAAGCGGGGGACCTCGCCAAGGAGGCGTCGGCGAAGCGTCTAGTCTTGACGCACTTCTATCCACCGGTAGAAACTTCGGACCCGGCAAAGATTGCGGGCAAGCGTTTTGGCGGCCCCGTATCGGCCGCCAAGGACGGCGATCGCTTCACCATTGGGGATGGGAGACGCTAGACGTGCTGATTGTCATGCGGCATGGAGCCACGCACGACGAAGTCGACAAGGTCATCTCCGTCATCGAGGAAATGGGCTATCAGGCGCAGCCCATGCCCGGCGCGCAGCGCACCGCGGTCGGCCTGGTCGGCAACGACGGGCGGGTGGATGCCTCGCGTCTCGAGGGATTGCCCGGCGTCCAGGAAGTCATCCACGTCACGCAGCCGTACAAGCAGGTCAGCCGCGAGTGGAAATCGGAGAACACTGTCGTGCGGCTGCCCGGCGGCATCGCTTTCGGCGCCACGGAGGTCGTGGCAATCGCGGGCCCCTGCTCCGTCGAAACCGAGCGCCAGATCCTCGAAGCCGCGCGTCAGGTCAAGGAAGCCGGCGCGGTCATCCTGCGCGGCGGCGCCTGGAAGCCCCGCAGCTCGCCCTATTCTTTCCAAGGCCTGGGCAAGCCGGGCCTGCGGCTGCTGGCCCGGGCGCGCGAAGAGACCGGCCTGCTGATCTGCACCGAAGCCATGGATGAAAGCGGCCTCGGCTGGGTCGCCGAGACCGCCGACATCGTGCAGATCGGCGCGCGGAACATGCAGAACTTCTCGCTGCTCAAGGTGGCAGGCCGCTGCGGCAAACCGGTGCTCTTGAAGCGCGGGATCAGCGCCACGGTGCAAGAGCTCCTGCTCTCCGCCGAGTATCTGCTGGCCGAAGGCAATCACGACGTGATCCTGTGCGAGCGCGGCGTGCGCAGCTTCGACACCGCGACGCGCAACCTGTTCGATCTCACGGTCATTCCGGTGGTGCACAAGCTCTCGCATCTGCCCATCATCGCCGATCCGTCGCACGGCACCGGACTGCGCGACAAGGTGATCCCGATGGCGCGCGCCGCGATCGCGGCCGGCGCCGACGGCATCATCATCGAAGTCCATCCGAATCCCGAAGAGGCGCTGTCCGACGGCGCGCAGTCGCTCTATCCGGACCAGTTCGCGCAGTTGATGCGGGAAGTGCGGATCATCGCAGAAGCCATCGGCCGTCGGGTGGCGGAGCCGGCAGCGGTAGGGGCATGAAGGTTGGAACGTTGGAAGGTTGGACGGTTGGAATGACGGTGGGGGCAATGTTGCTCCTTCCAACATTCCAACCCTCCAACCTTCAAACGCAGGATCCCTGGCCGATTCTCGCCCGCGCCTCCGCCTCCTTCGATACGGTACGCACCCTCCAAGCTGACTTCACCCAGGTCGTCAACAACCCGATGCTCGGCGATCCCGACACGACGCGCGGCAAGCTCTACCAAGAGCGGCCGAGCTACTTCGCGATGCGGTTCAGCGACCCCAAGGGTGACCGCATCGTGGCGGACGGCAAGAAGCTGTGGCTCTACACGCCGAGCTCGACGCCCGGGCAGGTGATTCGGTCGGATATTCCTAGCACGGGCAGCACGGGGCCCAATCTCATCGGACAGTTCGTCGAGCATCCGCGCGAGCGCTACACCGCGCGCTACGTCCGCAGTGACTCGCTCGCGGATGGAGCGGCCGACGTGATCACGCTGACGCCGAAGACGCAGGATCTACCCTATTCGGAAGCGACGGTGTGGATTGCGAAGCGGGACGGGTTGATACGGCGGATCGATCTAGTTGAAAACTCGGGTCAGCGGCGAACCATCGTGCTCGGCACGCTCACGGTGAATCGGGCGATCGCGAGCCGCGAATTCCGGTTTTCCCCGACGTCCGGATTACGGGTGGTAGATCAGTAGCGAGCGCTTCAGCAACCTTCGCCGCAGTCGCTTCATCCATTCCCTGCTTTTGCGCCAGCTCCAGCGCCGCGCGGCCCAACGCGCGGTACAGCTTCGCGTCGTCCACAGCCAGGGACTGCAGATGGCGCACGATCGTCGCGGTATCGCCGCGGACTACAGGACCCGTGAGCGCCTCGCGCGGCTCGTAGCGGGTCAGGTTCTCGAACGTGCCTTCGACCAGCGGCCGCAGCGCCGCCCACGCTTCGGCATCCGATAAGCCGGCGTGGCGCAGGAGTCGCTGCGCGACCGCTTCGACGACGACGAGATAGTTCGACGCGAACACCGCGCCCGCATGGTAGATCGCCTTGGATTTGGTCGCGATCCGAAACGGCCGCATCCCGAGGTCCGTGGCGATCTTCTCGCCCGCTTCGATCGCACGCGGCATTCCTTCCACCGCCGCCCACGCGCCTTTGAGCCGCGCGGGTGTCAGCTCGGGCTCGACGATCGTCTGCAGCGGATGGAATGACCCGAGCGCCGCCCGGGTCGTGACGAGCGGCCCGAGCGCTTCCTGCCCTTGGACGCCGGAGAGATGCAGGACGACGTGTCGCTCGCCCACGGCGCGGGCATTCGCCAGCGATGACGCGAGCGGGGTGATGGCGTCGTCGCGCACCGTGAGAATCACGATGTCGACGTCGTTGATCCAGGGCGGCTTGCCGCCGTCCCCAACGGTCAGTCTGAGAGGTGCCGGTACGCTTTTCTTGTTGCGGCCGTGGAGGCGGACGGAGTAGCCTGCCTGAGCCAGTGCGAGAGCCAGTCCAACTCCCGCGCGACCGGGCCCGATGAGCCCGATCGCGCGGGAAGACTGTTGGGTCACCTGTTACGGATCGTCGATGAAGCGGGCTGAGTATTCGCAAGCGTCAGCAGTTCCTGCGGCGTCTTGGCGCGATCGGCCAATGCCAGGGCGCGCTGCACCTGCTGGTCGTCGTGCATGCGACGGCGGAATTCCGCCGGCCGGCCGAAGCTGTACCGGGCGGCCTCGTACGTCAGCTGCTGCGAGATGAGCTCGCGGGCACCGGACACGACCGAATCCGAGACGCTCACGCCCTTCGCGCGCGCGCGCTTGAGGACCTCATTTACCATCGCCTGCGTCACCGGGAAGTCCGGCGAGGCGAGCTGATGACTGTCCTTCAGCTCGAGCGCATAGCTGGTGACGGCATCTTGATACAGCGGGAACTTGTCACCGACTGCCCGGACAAACGTCCGTTCCGCGGTGGTGAATGTGTCGGCGACGACGTAGAGGTCGGGCCGAATCCCGCCGCCGCCGAAGATCGTCCGGCCGGCATCGGTCTTGAAGACGGCAGTCGAATCGACCTTGATGTCCTGCCCACGCTGCGCCGCAATCACCTGCTCTTCCTGCTCCGCCTCGTTCCGCGTAACGCGCTGGATGGTCCGGCCACTCGGCGTGTACCAGCGGGCGGTCGTCAGCTTGAGACCCGTTTCGGGCGTGAGCCGCCAGAACGATTGGACCAGACCCTTCCCGAACGTCGGCGTGCCGATCAGCACCGACCGGTCGTGGTCCTGCAGCGCGCCGGCGATGATTTCCGCCGCGCTCGCGGAGCCGCCATTGACGATCGTCACGATCGGAAGGCGCGGCCACTGCTGCGGTTTATTGTCTGAGAATTCATGCGATGAGCCCGGCGCGCGACCACGCGTCTCGACGATCGCCTTGCCGGGATCGAGGAAGAGGTCGGAGACCGCGACGCCCTGATCGAGCAGTCCACCCGGATTGTTGCGCAGATCGAAAATGAGCGACTTCATGCCTTGCTTGAGGAGCGTATCGACGGCCTGCGAAACTTCACGGGCCGAGCTCTCGCTCACCGGGTTCAGGGAGATGTAGCCGACGTGTTCATTCAACATCATCGCGAGCTGCACCGAGCGAATATGGATCGTCGCGCGCGTGAGTTTGAACGCCATTGGCTTATCGATCCCCCCTCGGCGGACTTGCAGCTCCGCCTGCGTGCCCGCGGGACCGCGCAGCGCTCTCACCGCCGAGTCCTGCTTCCACCCTTCCGTGGACTGACCGTTCAGCGCGACGATGATGTCGCCGGTCTGGATCCCGGCGCGATCGGCGGGTGTGTCGGGCAGCGGCGCGACGACGGTAATCCAGCCATCTCGCACGTCGATTTGAATGCCCAGTCCCGAGTAATTGCCCGTCGTCGCCTCGGAGAGCTGACGGAAATCGTCGGGCTTCAAGAAGACGGAATAGGGATCCTTCAGTTGATCGAGCATGCCGTCGATCGCCATCTGATAGAGCTGCTTCTCGTCCAGCGAATCGACGTAATAGTCCGCGACGTGAGCCAGGACGTCGTCGAAGAGCCGCGCCTGCTGGTAGACCGAGCCGGCCGGCTCCGTTTCGCGCTGTAGGAACCAGCCGCCCGACACGAGCGCGACCGACACAACGGCGGCAACCACGAATCCTTTGTGACGAATCATCATGCCCCTCTCAGTGATAGTGCCGTGACCGCCATGACTTCCCGCCAGGCGGCGTCCTGGACGGCCTTCTTGTTCTGGCTTGCATCAATATGAACAATCCCGGGTCCGGATGCGCTACGGTACGCGTCACGTACCCGTGTGTGAAAGGTGTCATCCTCACGCTCGATGCGGTCTTTGACCTTGCCGGCGACCCGCTGGCGCTCCCGGCCAACCGCCACGGGGACGTCCAGCACGAGGGTGAGATCGGGGGTCAGGCCTCCGGTTGCGATCCTCAGCGCCGCTTCCACATCGGTCCGGGACAACCCCCGTCCCGCGACCTGATAGGCGATGGTGGACAGGCCAAACCGGTCGGCGATGACGATTTGCCCGCTGTCCAGCGCCGGCCGGATCACCCGCTCGACCAAATCGGCGCGCGCTGCGAGAAACAGAAACAGCTCGGC
>DATBFV010000051.1:0-8802 GCA_036558345.1 Gemmatimonadales bacterium
GCTCCCGAGCATGCCGAGCAGTGTCGCGTCCCGCTTCAGCGTTTCGCGAATGCCGGGCTTGACGACTTTGAGGACGACGGGATCGCCTTCGCGCGTGGTGGCGCGATGGATCTGTGCGATCGAGGCCGAGCCGAGCGGTTCAGGGTCGATCCAGGCGAACAGGCGCTCTTGCGGGCGTCCCAAATCCTGTTCCACGAGCTCGACGACGCGAGCAAACGGCACTGCCGGAAGCTGTCCGAGCAGGTTCTTCAGCTCATCTGTCACCGATTTCGGGAGCAGGTCCTCACGCAGGCTGAGCACCTGGCCGAGCTTGATGTAGGTCGGACCCAGCAATTCGAGCCGCCGACGCAACTGCACGGGGAACGGCTGGTCGGCGAGGTCGCGGCGCAGCAGCGGCCGCACCAGCGTGGCCAGCGCACGCTCGAGCTGATAGCCGAGGCCCTTTGCCGTACCGTTCTGGCGCCGGTCCTCCACGCGGGCGACCAGCGCGCCGCACAACAATCCGATCAGGTGGCGATTGGCGCTCATCGCACGGCGCAGCAGGCCGGGCCGTGGCGTCTCGACTGCCGCGGGCGGTGCGCGCGGTGACACCGGCGCGGCCGGCGTGGCCGCCTTCGCCGCGCGGGCCCGCGGAGCCGAAACAGCGGTGTGGCGTGGCATCAGCGATTCCGGCCGTAGCGCTCGTGTGCCGATACCCACTCGAGCGACGATATGGCTGCGGCGAGCGACAGCTCACCCGCGAGGACCACACCCGCGACGATCTCGGCGAGCTTGTTGACTTTTCCCTTGCCCCAGCAGCCCAGCACCTCCAGGCATTCGCGTTGTGTCGGCAGGCCCGTGCCGCCGCCGTACGTGGCGACGATCAGCGAGGGAATCGTGATCGAAAGGTAGAGGTCACCGCTCGCAGTGATCTCGGTATAAATGATCGCGGCGGCGCCCTCGGCGACATTCGCGACATCCTGCCCAGTCGCGATGAACATCGCCGTGATCGCGTTTGCCGAGTGCAAGCCGTTGTTGTTCGCGCCCGACAAGAAGGCGCCGACGTTAGCGACGCCCGCGTGATACTGCAGCATCTCGGGCTCGACGCGGAGATGTTCGCGCAGCACGGCGCGGGGGATCACCGCTTCCGCGGTGAC
This sequence comes from Gemmatimonadales bacterium, assembly GCA_036558345.1. GTDB lineage: Bacteria > Gemmatimonadota > Gemmatimonadetes > Gemmatimonadales > GWC2-71-9 > 20CM-2-65-7. The sequence goes on from DATBFV010000051.1 coordinate 1,137, forward strand.
GCGCTTGCCGCGCGTGCGCAGGACGTTCACGTGCGACGGTTTCTTGTCGGTCGCGAAGTTTGACTCGAGATAGAACTTGCGAATCCCGGGAGCGTGGTCGAGGAGCCACAGCGCGGCCGCTTGCGTGGCGCGCCCCACCATGTTCTGGCCCGCGGCATCTCCCGTCACGAAGTTGAAGCGCAGGTAGACGAACTTGTTCGAGAGATAAGGATCGACGTAGAGCAGCTTCGCAACGTGCGACGTCGCCTCGGCGACTGTCGCGATCTCGGCGAGATGCAGGTCGACCCAATCCCGGAAGGCCCGCGCATCCCTCGCGGAGTCGAACACAAACACGGGGGCACGCTGCATGCAGTCGGCCGAGATCGTACAGGTCACGCCGCCCGAGAGATTCAGCACCTTCATGCCGCGGTTGTAGGATGCGACGAGCGACCCTTCGGTGGTCGCGAGCGGAATCAGGAACTCGCCGCGCGCGTGCTCGCCGTTTACCCGCAACGGGCCCGCGAAGCCGATCGGCACCTGGGCCACGCCCGTGAAATTCTCGATGTTGCCGCGCGTGACCTCTGGATCGAAGGAGTAGGCCCCGACATGGTGCAGCTTGACGCCGGTGAACGTCGTGATGAAGCGCTGGCGCTCGACAATCGGCTCGCGGGAATAGTCATCGCCCTCACGGTCGTTGGGGACCGTGCGGCGGATGACCGCGCTGGGCGCCGTTACCGGGATAGTGGTCATGGGTTGGCCGCCGTTGTGCAACGCTACCTGGCTGCACGTGAAGAAAGCCGTTGTCCGGTATGAAGATCAGTTCCGCCCTGTTGGCGTATCCATCTCACCGGCGGTAAAATCGGCGCCGTGAACCTGAGCGAACTCGATTGGCAGGTCACCATCCTGCCGCTCCCCAAGGGGTTTTCGCGGGGCGTCGCGCTGGGCTTCTGCGGCGGTCACGCGGTAGGTCGAGCGGAGATTCCGCGCGGCAATAGGGTCATCGGCTGCTGGTGGCCGGATGGAAAGGCCGACTCCCTCACTCTCAAAGGTCGTGAGGTGGTCAGAGTCGGGCACGCCCGCGGTGACGTCATCCCCGGTCACTGGAGCGACAAGAAGGGTTCGATGCACGCCGTGGCGTGGACGCTCCGCGCCGGAAGGCTCGTCGGCGCGGAGCTGGAGGATGCGGCGTACGAGCGGACGTGGGCGGTGAGCGCGGGTGGCGGTGCCGTCGTGGGTGTGGGCTCGCCGGCAGCGACTTCCGGTCAGCGCCGCCCGAATGTGGGTCTGCTGTGGCGCGACGGCGCGGTCACTCCAATCGCCGCCGACCGGGAAGTCTCGATGTTCGCGACTGACGGGACGCGCCTGGCCGGCAGCGTGATGGGGCGCGCGACGCTATGGGCCGCGGCCGCAGCGACACCGGTCGATCTCACACCCACAGGCTTGGCGATGAGCGAAGTCCAGGCTCTGGATGGCGATCTGCAGATCGGCATTGCGTGGAAGGGTTTTTGTCCGCGCGCCGCGATCTGGCGGGGCAGTGCGGCATCGTTTGCGGATATCACCCCGCAGCAATTCGAGGCAGCAAGCGCCTACGACGGTGCTGGTGGCTATCAGGTCGGCTTCGTTCGCACCAAGGACAATACGGCCGGCGGAACTCCCGGCTCCGACAACCGTGCGGTCATCTGGCATGGTTCGTCCGATGAGTGGTTCGATCTCAACGCGCTGTTGCCGGCGAAGAAGTACAACGCATCAATTGCGTGGGCGATCGAATTTCGTGACGACGCAGTGCACGTGTGCGGCGCGGCGAGCCGCTACGAGGTCAGCAATCCGGGGACCGCGTACGAGTCCCACCCTGTACCGGTCCAGCACCCGGTGGTGTGGACGGCCAAGATGTCAGCGCGGTGACAGAGCGGCAGCCTCGAACGTCGCGGTCATCACGGCAAACAGAAACCCGCCCCCCCCGCCCCCCCCGGCCGCCCCGCCCCCCCCGGTGGCAGTCGTGTCGGGATTCGTGAACACGAAATAGAGATCGTGCAGGCCTTTCGGCGCTGCTTGCAGTGCCACACGCCGCGCCGCCGGCTCTTCAGCCGTACTGGGTGCAATCAGCTCGCTCTCACCCAACAATGTTCCGGTCAGGGAATCGAGATACACGCCGACGTTGCCGCCCTTCGCCTGATATGCCGCCGGGGCAGTCACCATGAGTGTCACGGCTCCGACACCGCTCAGGTCGATTTGCCGTAGCGCCACCGACGAACCCGAGCGGTTCGCGAGCACGAACGGGATGGGTACCCGGTCGTCCGTTTGCTTCGAGGCGCCATCCGATATGTCGCCGTTCGCCACGATCACGGTCGGCGACCGCAGCTCGAGCGTTTGCGCCGTGGTGATCGGCGGCACCCCATTCGCGCCGCGATCCTTGTACGAGGCGCGCAGCTGCACGACCCCCTGCGGCGCGTCGGCCCCCCCCGAGCCCGCGGGCGGCGTGTAGGCCCCGCGCGTGGGCAAGCTCGCGGGGCGTGCCGCCGTATCCGCGAGGCTCCTGACATACGCCACGATCTCGCTGGCCTCTGCGTCGCTGAGCGCGGGATGCGCCGGCATGGCGACCGGCCCCCACACGCCCGCCCCGCCCTCGCGAATCTTCTTGGCGAGCCGCGCGGTCGCCGCGGTGTCGCTCTGGTACTTGCGCGCAACGTCGACGTACGCGGGTCCGATCGATTTGCGACTCAGCTGATGGCAGGAGAGACAGTCACCGGCTTCGACGAGCTGCCGTCCCTGCGCGACGGGACTCGCCCCTGCTCCTTCCTTGAGATATTGCGCGCTCACGGCGACGCGCGTGGCCGGGATCCGGCGGGTGCTGCTGCGCAGCGACCCGTCTTCGCGATCCGTCACGCGCACCGCGTAATGCACCGGCACACCGGGGAAGAAGAACGTGGAATTGCTGGTGAGATCGATGCTCACCGCGGGCGGCTGATTTCCCGCGGCGAGCTCGATCGCCGCCGAACTGTCGGACGCCCCGTGCGCGTCGGTCACCTTCAGCCTTGCCGTGTACGTCCCCGCTTGACTGAACGTGATGCCGGGGTTCGGCGTCGTGGCCCGCGCCACCACCTTCCCGCGCTGCGTGATCGTCCACTCGTACTTGAGCGAATCTTCGTCGAGATCCACCGTGCCCGCGGAGGAGAATTGGACCTTCAGCGGCAGCGCGCCTTTGGGGTGATCGACCGACGCCGCGACGATCGGCTTGCGATTGCCGGCGTTGTATTCGACGCGCACGAGTCGCGCGTCGTCGTTGCCCTGGAACCAGATCGTGCCGTACTCGAGGATATACATGTCGCCGCTCGGCGCGAACTCCATCTCGATCGGCGCGGCGAACCTTGCGTTGGGCATGAACTGCTCGATCGAGACCAGGTCGCCATTCTTGTCCATGGTGACGGCCATGATCCAATGGCGCATGAATTCGTAGATGAACAGCTTGCCGTCGTAGTACTGCGGAAACGCCCGCGGCGCGTTCTTGAAATCGTCGCGATAGAACACGGGTCCCGCCTCGGCGGTGCGTCCACCTGTGCCCACAATCGGGAAGTCCGGTGACGGCGCGTACGGATACCAGATGTACGCGCCCTTCGCCGGCGGCAGGGTGTCGCGCCCCGTGTTATTCGGGGACTTGTTCAGCGGATGCGCCACGTCGAATAGGGGTCCGGTCTCCGTGGTCGTGGAATCGAGGAAGCGCGTGTGGTTGTAGACCTGATTGTTCGCGATGAAGTAGGGCCAGCCGTAATTCCCCGGACCGCGCGCCTGATTGATCTCGTCGTAGCCGCGCGGCCCCTGGCCGGCCGAGTCCTTGTCTGCGTCGGGGCCGACTTCGCCCCAGTACAGAAATCCGGTGTGCCTGTCCACCGAGATTCGATACGGGTTGCGGTGGCCCATGGTGTAGATCTCTGGCCGTGTCTTGGCCATGCCTTTCGGGAAAAGATTCCCGTCGGGGATGGTGTAGGTGCCGTCCGGCTCGGGGTGGATGCGAATGATCTTGCCCCGCAGATCGTTCGTGTTCGCCGATCCCTTCTGCCCGTCCCAGGGATCGCGGCCGGGGCGCTCATCGAGCGGGGCGTAGTTGGTCTTGAACGGATTCGTGTTGTCGCCGGTGGAGAGGTAGAGATTGCCGTTCGCGTCGAACGCGATCGAGCCGCCGGTGTGACAGCAGGCGCGCCGCTGCGTCGGAATCTCGAGCAGCACTTTCTGCGACGCGAGATCGAGCGAGTCTCCCACCATCGTAAAGCGCGCGAGCACGTTCTTCGCGTCCGGTCCGGCCGGCGAATAGTACATGTAGAGCCAGCCGTTCGTCGCAAAATTCGGATCGGCAGCGAGGCCGAGGAGGCCGTCTTCGGCCTGGCTGCTATCGGCGTACTTCGTACTTACGGGAATGGTTGCAATTCGGCGCACGCTGCTTTCGGTCCGCTTATACAGGTTGACGTAGCCGTGACGCTCGATGAACAGCACGCGCTCATCCGGCAGCACCGCGAGCTCGATTGGCTCATCGAGCTTCTCGGCAAGCACGACGCGGGTGAAGCGGTTCTCTTCGGGTCGCGCGCGATTGAAGTCGACAGTCCCCGTGCCGATCGCGTAGCGCAGGCCGCCGAGCAGGTGTTGGAGGAAGAGCGGCTCGGTGTACGTCGCTTCGGTGTGCCCCATGTTGGTGTACCACGCGCGCCCGCCGTCGAAATCGTGGTACCAGCTCATGGGGTGGTGCGCGCCGTTCGTGCCGCCTTCGTAGCTTGTTTCATCGATCTCGACCAGCACATGGATAGTCGGATCGATCGATTTGAAATTGTAGAACTCGTCGTCGCGCTCGAAGCGCGTGGGCATCCCTTTCGTCGACACGTGAGTGGTGTCTATCACTCGGTAACTCGCATGCCGCACGTTGGGATTGTTGGGATGGCCGTTGAAGTATGCGCCGACCAATCTGCCGTACCACGGCCACTCGTACTCGGTGTCGGTGGCGGAGTGTACGCCGACGTATCCGCCGCCGGCCTGGATGTAACGCTCGAACACATCCTGCTGCGCGGCGTTCAGGACGTCTCCCGTTGTGCTCAGGAAGACGACGGCGGCGTAGCGCGAGAGGTTCTTCTGGGTGAAGGCGCCGGCATCCTCAGTGGTGTCGACCGCGAAGCCATTCTCCAAACCGAGCTTCTTGATCGCCGCGATGCCGTTCGGGATCGAGCTGTGTTGGAAGGCAGCGGTCTTGAAGAAGACGAGCACGCGCGGTTGTTGTGCGTGCGCAGAGGTCGCGAACGAAAGGACGGCGAGCGAGAGGAGAAGTCGGATCATGGGCGCCAATCTGCAGCGCTCTGTTGTTTTCCACCACCTACTTCTATTCGATCCCGCATATCATCGCGACGTAGAGGGCCGCGATGTCGCGACGGTCTCCATCGTGGATCGGGGTCGTGACCGCCCCGACGCGAATCGTCGCATGACGCGCGCGAGCGATTGCCAGCAGATCCGGAGGGCCGAGCTCGGCGCTCAAAGGCACCCTAACGACCCACGCTGGTGGGGCGGTGGGCCCGAACGACACGAACGTGCCGAATTTGATCGGCGACAACTCGCGGGAGACGGAATCGTCAGTCACCAACGTGACGGTTGGCGGCTGCTCACCCCGACGCACGATCTCGAACTCCCCGTTGTGCAGGAAGACGGTGAATTGTGCAACGGGTGCCGGCGACGGACCCAGACCGGCCATCAGGGCGGTGGTGCCAGTAACCCGAAGAGTGCCCACACTAAGCGTGGTTGAATTCGAGTCCGTCGACACATGCACGCGACCCTTGAGAGCGTCACTATTTGCTGGCAGGACGCTATCGGCGCGCGCACAGGAGTGGGGGTGGATGTCGCGCTGCGACTGCGCGTGCAAGGTCGTGACAGGAGCAAGTAAAACCGCGTGCGCGAGTGCTGCAATGACAGGTCGTATCATCAGCGCGCGCGCTCGTGGAGGATCGTCCATAGTACCCCAAACCTGTCTCGCACTTGCGCGTAGCGCGAAGCGAAGAACGTCTCCGCGATACGCGACCCGATCTCTCCACCATCCGATAAGACCTTGTAGACCCGCTCGGCCTCAGCCGCCGAATCCACCGCGAGATACAAATACGAACTACGTATCGGCTGGAAAAACTTCGCAGGGACGTCGTTGCCAATGAGCTCCACGCCAGCGATGTCCATGCGCGCGTGAATGACCGCGGTAGTGGGCTCGTCCGGCGGCTTTACACCGGGCGGCAAATCACTGACCCGCATCATCATCGTGATCTTGCCGCCGAGGTGCTCTTCGTAGAAGCGGAAGGCCGCTTCGCAGTTGCCGCCGAAGTTGAGATGCGTGAAGAGGTTCATTTTGTCAGACTGGGAATCTCCAGCCGCGCGAGCCGCCACGTAATCCCCGACCGATGAAAGACGATGAAGAGGGCTCGTCTCATGGGCGATGGATACTACCCCACGAGAGGCCGCTAGGGCGCATAGCGCGAGCAGGGCCGAGGTTGCATTCTAGGCGCGCTCAATGGAAGCCATCACGCGCACGTACCCCGCCCTCCAGCACCGCGACTTCACGCTCCTCTGGATCGGCCAACTGCTGTCGTTCTCGGCGTCGCGCATGCAGACGGCCGCGATCCTCTGGCACGTCTCGCTGCTCGCCGCGCCGGGCCGCAAAGGGCTTGCGCTCGGCCTTGTCGGCGCCGCGCAGGTCGTGCCGATTATCGCGTTCGCGATGTTGAGCGGTGTCGTGGCCGACGCGCTCGACCGCCGCAAAGTCATGCTCGTCACGCAAACGACGCTGGCGCTGCTGGCCGGGACACTCGCCGCGTTGACGTTCGGCGGCCTGCGGACCCTCTGGCCGATATACCTGCTCTCCGCGCTCTCGTCGGCCGCGGCGTCGTTCGACGGCCCCGCGCGCCAGGCGCTCATCCCGAACCTCGTGCCGCGCGGACACCTCTCCAGTGCGATCAGCCTCAACACGTTGATGTTCCAGATCGCCTCGGTCGTGGGGCCAACCCTCGCCGGGCTCATGATCGCCGGTCCCGGGCTCGGCTGGGTGTATGCGGTCAATGCCGCGTCGTTCTTGATGGTGCTCGTCGCGCTGCTCCTCATGCGCTATCGCGCACCGGCCGGCGCGCCGGCCGCGGCGCGGATCACCTGGGCCGCAGCGAAGGAGGGCCTGCGCTTCGTCTTTGCGCATCCGATCGTGCGTTCGACCATGCTGCTCGACTTCATCGCCACGTTCTTCGCGTCAGCGACGGCGCTGCTCCCCATCTTTGCGCAGGACATCCTGCACGTCGGCGCGCGGGGCTACGGCTGGCTCTACGCGGCGCCGTCGGTCGGCGCCGTGCTGGCGGGCGTCATCACGACGCATGCCATCGATCGCATTGAACGCCGCGGCGCCGTGCTGCTCTGGTCCGTCGCCGCCTACGGCGCCGCCACCGTGGTGTTCGGGGTGTCCGTGAGCTTCTGGCTCACGCTCTTTTGTCTCGCGTGCGTCGGCGCCGCGGACACCGTGAGCACCGTCATCCGCAACATCATCCGGCAGCTCGAAACGCCGGACGAGCTGCGCGGGCGGATGACCGGCGTGAACATGATGTTCTTCATGGGCGGCCCGCAGCTCGGCGAGCTGGAGGCGGGGCTGATGGCCCAGTTCCTCGGCGCGACGTTTTCGGTGGTCAGCGGCGGC
>DATBFV010000052.1:0-2156 GCA_036558345.1 Gemmatimonadales bacterium
ATTTTAACAGTCTCGCATCGAAGGGCCGGGGCAGCAGCTCCGACAAGCGCAGCCGAGATTTCACTTCGGCCAGGTTCGCCAGGACGACCTCGATGTCGCCGCAATACTCCCACAGCAGCTGACGGCAGGAACCGCACGGCGGCGTAGGATCGCTGGTGTCCGCGACCACGACGATTCGGGTAAAGACATTCCGGTCTTCCGACAGCGCCTTGAACAGCGCCACCCGCTCCGCACACATCGTCAAACCATAGGTCGCGTTCTCGACGTTGCAGCCGGTGATGACTTCCCCGCCGGCCGCCTCGAGCGCGGCGCCGACCTTGAAGCCGGAGAATTCCGCCCGCGCGCGCGTCCGCGCATCGATGGCCGCGGCGACGAGTCCGGCCTCGTCGGAGGGACCCGCGATCACCGTCTCGAGCGTGAGCGCCTCCCAGCCCGCCTCGGCGCGCCGATCGACGCCGCTCCGCCGGTCGCGCGCACGGCGCGGCTGCTGACGACGATCGCCTTTGCGGCGATCGCGGGACCCGCTGAGACGGGAGTCAGACCCTGGCAATGATCCCCTCCAGAAGGCGCGCGAACACGTCGCGGACCCGCCGCGCCACTTCCATCACCTCGTCGTGATTGAGCGGCTGCGGGAGCACCCCGGCCGCGGCATTCGAGATGCACGACAGGCCGAGGACCTCGAGCCCCATGTGACGCGCGACAATCGCCTCGGGCACGGTGGACATGCCGACCGCGTCGGCCCCGATCGTCCGCAAGAATCTGATCTCGGCAGGCGTCTCGTAGCTCGGACCGTGCAGGGCCACGTACACGCCGCGGCCAACCGCCTGCCCCTGCGCGGCCGCCACATCCGCGGCGAGCGTCCGGAGGCGCTTCGAGTAGACCTCACTCATGTCGGGAAACCGCGGCCCGAACCGATCGTCGTTCGGCCCTATGAGCGGATTGCTGCCCAACAAGTTGATGTGATCCTCGATGATCATCAGGGTGCCGGGCGTGAGTGCGACGTCGATCCCGCCGGCCGCGTTCGTGAGGATGAGCGTTTTGACCCCGAGCCGCCCCATCACGCGCGTCGCGAACGTCACCGTGCGGAGGTCGTGCCCCTCGTAATAGTGTACCCGTCCGGACAATGCGGCCACCCGCTTGCCGGCGAGCGTGCCCAGCACGAGCCGCCCCTCGTGCCCGACCACGTTGGACGCCGGCCAGTGCGGCAACTCGCTGTAGGGCATCGACACCGCGTCGCGGAGCCGGTTCGCAAAATCCCCGAGGCCCGACCCGAGCACGATCGCGACCTCGGGCGTCGCCGACGTTCGGCCGCGCACATGCGCGACAGCCTGTTCAATATGATCGAAAAAAGACATAACAGGAGCCAGTGAAGTGTATGCGTGACATGTAAAGCGCCGAGGCGGGTGGCGCGAACGGGGCGCCCCGCGTCGCGCCGCAGGCGCCTCCGCGTGACCGTCTTTCTTGGCGCCGAGCACGACGTGGGGCTGTTCGCGACAGGACCCGCTCCAAGCGCTTTACATCTCATCGGGACGGTCCACTAGAAGCTGGAAGCTAGGAGCTGGAGCGAGCGCGCCGCAGGCTGGACGCTAGCCACCGCAAGCTGCCAGCTGAGAGCTGCCAGCTGAGAGCTGAGAGCTGACAGCTGAGAGCTGTCATAGCAAGAACCCCGCGATCGTTGCCGTGAGGAAGTTCGCGAACGTGCCGGCGAGCATTGCGCGCAGGCCCAGGCGCGCGAGATCGTGGCGTCTGGTGGGCGCCAGCGCGCCGATGCCGCCGATCTGGATGCCGATCGAGCTGAAGTTCGCGAATCCGCAAAGGGCGAAGGTCGCGATCGTGAACGATCGCGGATCGAGCGACGCCTTCATCGGTCCCAGCTGTGAGTACGCGACGAACTCGTTGAGCGCCATCCGCGTCCCGAGCAGGTTGCCGATCACGGGCGCATCCCGCCACGGCACGCCCATGCTCCAGGCGATCGGCGCGAACACCCATCCGAAGATCTGCTGCAGGCTGAGGTGCACCAGACCGAGGAGGGCGTTCACCAGCGCGATCAGCGCGAGGAACGAGATCAGCATGGCGCCGACGTTCAACGCGAGCGCGAGCCCCTCGCCCGTGCCGCGGCCGGCCGCGTCGATGACGTTCACGTCGGTGCGCTCCAC
>DATBFV010000053.1:0-11026 GCA_036558345.1 Gemmatimonadales bacterium
CTTCAATATCAACGCGGCCGATGAAGAGAAGCGCAACGAGGTGCTCGCCGAGCTCGCCAAACAGAATCTGAACGTCGCCGTGCTGCTGCACTCGCTTGCGTTCGGCACGCTGAAACCCTACATCGGCGACGATGTCCTGACGAAAGCCAACATCGACATGACGCTCGACGTCATGGCGCACTCGCTCGTGTACTGGTCGCAGGGCGTGGTGAAGAGCGGTTTAATGGGGAAGGGTGGTCGCATCTTTTCGATGACGTCATCTGGATCGACGCGCGTCTTTGCCACGTATGGCGCCGTGTCGGCCGCCAAGGCTGCGCTGGAGTCGCACACCCGCCAGCTCGCGCTGGAGCTCGCGCCCCACGGGATTACCGTGAATGCGCTGCGCGGCGGCGTCACGGATACTCCTGCGCTACGCAAAATTCCCGGGAACGACAAGCTCATCGAAATGGCCACGCTGCGGAACCCACATCACCGCCTCACCACTCCGGCCGACCTCGGCGGCGCTATCGTGGCGCTCTCCAGTCCCGGCGCCGACTGGATCACCGGCAATGTGATCAACGTCGACGGTGGCGAGGAGGTGTCGGCCTAGAGGTGGCGACGGTTCAGGACGTGCGGCTCAAGCTGCGCGAGTACCAACCCGTTGAAATTCCATTTGAGACTGGGATGATTGCCGCCGCCGTCGCGGTTGTTTTGCACGATGGCGGCGAAGGGCTCGAAGTCTTGTTCATTCATCGGGCCGTACGCGTCGGAGACACGTGGTCGGGACAGATTGCGTTTCCCGGCGGGAGGCGCGAGCCAACCGATCCTGATCTCCTGACGACGGCGATCCGCGAAACGCTCGAAGAAGTAGGCGTCGACTTGTCGGGCGTCGAGCGGCTCGGCGTGCTCGACGACCTCCATCCCCGCACGCCAGTACTTCCGCCCGTTGTCGTTCGGCCATTTGTATTCGCGTTGACAGTCCGGCCTACCATCATCCCCAGCCCTGAGGTCCAAGACGCCTTTTGGGTCTCTTTCCGGGCTCTCCAAGCCCCGGGGACGCGCAGCGAGATGATAGTCGATCATCCTGGCATCCCCCGACGGGTATTACCTGCATATGCACTAGGGAATCGCGTGATCTGGGGGATGAGCGAGCGCATTCTCACACCGCTAATTAGCCTAGTTTCTTAGGCGTACAAAATCCACATCTTCGCTTGACAACATTTGATAATTAGGCTAGCCTAATGCCCTGTCTCGTTGACAGTGGCCACTTTGGGAGAGCCTGATGAGCGCTGCAATTCGATCGCCGCAGCCGTCGCCACCGCTGACGCGATCTGTTGAAGACTATCTCAAGTCTGTTTTTCACCTCACGAGCCAAGGCGGTTTCGCCACCACGAGCGATATCGCCGAAATGCTCGAAGTCGCCCCGCCTTCGGTCAGCGGCATGATGAAGCGTCTGTCCGAGACCGGCTTGATCGAGCACGTCCCATATCGCGGCGTGCAGCTCACGCCGCAGGGTCGCCGTGCCGCGCTGCAGATGATTCGGCGCCATCGAATTCTCGAGTCATATCTCACGAGCAAGCTGGGCTACGACTGGGGTGACGTACACGTCGAAGCCGAACGGCTGGAGCACGCGGTCTCCGAAAAACTCATCGAGCGTATGGCGGACGCGCTCGGCGAGCCGCGCTATGATCCGCACGGCGCGCCGATTCCCACAGCCACGGGCGAAATCGAAGAGACCGAGCTGATCTCCCTGGCCGAGGCAGAGGTCGGCAGCGAGGTAGTGTTGCGGGAAGTCAGCGATGAGCATCCCGCGCGGCTGCAGTATCTGGCCGAGCAAGGCCTCAAGCCCGGCGTGCGGCTCACGGTGATCGATCGTCAGCCGTTCAACGGTCCAACCACCGCGCGCCTCGGCGACGGTACGACGCGTGTCGTCGGCCAGGAGCTTGCGCTGTTGTTGCTGTGCAGGCCGGCTGATGGCGAATAGCGCAATCGACAGCGGCTGGCGCCAGGCGCGGCTCACACCGAGCCTCGCGGAAGTCTACCGCACCGTCCCGGTCAAACCCGGCCAGTGGTGGAAGAAGGCGTTGGCGTTCGCTGGACCGGGGTATCTCGTCGCCGTCGGATACATGGATCCGGGCAACTGGGCCACCGATCTCGCCGGCGGCGCGCGCTTCGGCTATACGCTGCTCAGCGTCATCCTTCTTTCCAATCTGATGGCGATCCTGCTCCAGGGGCTCGCCGCCAAACTGGGGATCGTGTCGGGTCGCGATCTGGCGCAGGCATGTCGCGATCACTACTCGCGGCCGGTCTCGCTGTTTCTCTGGGTCATTTGCGAAATCGCGATCGCGGCCTGTGATCTGGCCGAGGTCATCGGCTCCGCGATCGCGCTCAATCTCTTGTTCGGCATTCCAGTCCCCTGGGGCATCGCCATCACCTCGCTGGACGTCTTGATCGTGTTGTATATGCAGCAAAAGGGATTTCGATTGCTCGAGGCGCTGGTCGTGGCGCTGATCGCGACGATCGCCGGGTGCTTCCTGTTCGAGATCCTGATTTCCAAACCGGATGCGGGCGCCATCTTCAGCGGCTTCCTGCCCCGCGCCGCAATCCTCAAGGATCCAGACAAGCTTTACATCGCAATCGGGATCCTCGGCGCGACCGTCATGCCCCACAATCTCTATCTACACTCCTCCGTCGTGCAGACGCGCAGCTACGACGAAACCAGGGAAGGGAAGCGCGAGGCGGTCAAGTTCGCCTTTCTCGATTCGACCGTCGCGCTCTCGTTCGCGCTGTTCGTCAACGCCGCGATTCTCGTCGTCGCAGCGGCTACATTCCATCGCGCCGGCGAAACCAGCGTCGCGGAAATTCAGGACGCCTACCGACTCCTGACTCCGCTGCTGGGCGTCACCGGGGCCAGCGCGGTTTTTGCCTTCGCGCTGCTCGCGTCGGGCCAGAACTCGACGCTCACCGGTACGCTGGCGGGCCAAATCGTGATGGAGGGATTTCTCAATATCCGGATCCGGCCCTGGCTCAGGCGCCTGATCACGAGGCTGATCGCGATTGTGCCGGCCGCGCTGACGGCTATCTTCTTCGGCGAGCACGGTACGGCGCAACTTCTGATCCTTAGTCAGGTGATTCTCAGCCTGCAGCTCTCGTTCGCGGTCTTTCCGCTCGTGACGTTCACCTCGGACCGCCTCAAAATGGGTGAGTTCGTGAACCCCACGTGGCTCAAGATGCTGGCGTACATAGTCGCCGTATTCATCGCGGGCTTGAACGCGTACCTGCTGGTGCGTGTAGTCGCCGGCTGGATGAGCTGATGTACAAACGCATCCTCGTGCCGCTCGAGAACGGCCCTGCCGACGACGCGATTCTGAAGCATGTCACGGGGCTCGCGAAGCTGTGCGGCGCCGAGGTGCTGCTGGTGCATGTGGCCGACGGCTGGGCCGCTCGCAACATGGAGCAGCTCAACCTGCGTGAGTCTCAGGAAATGAAGGAAGACCGCGCTTACCTCGATCGGCGGTCGCAACAGCTCCGGCAGTCAGGAATCGAGGTGGATGCGGTACTAGCGGCGGGGGATCCGGCAAAGGAGATCGCAGCGACGGCGGCGCGGGAAGGCGTCGATCTCATCGCGATGGCCACCCACGGACACTCGCTACTGAGCGACGTGGTTCATGGCACCACCGCGACGGCATTGCGACATGTCAGCCGGGTTCCGATCCTGATGGTTCGCGTGCCTGCTCAAGGGACCGCAGAATCGCACTGAGCCGGCGGTCCCGCGCCTCACGCAGAAACCCGATTTTCCCCTTGTAGGCTTTCTCGATCGACTGGGTCAGCGCCCGTTGCTGGTCGGGCTCGAGCTGCGACCAATGGGCGAGCTGTTGCCACCAGCTTTCGAAGCTCGCGAGCAAGCGCTGGGTAAAGAACCGAATCCCGCCCTCGCCCGATGCCAGGTGATAGGTCAGGTGCGGTCCCGCGGCTGCCCATCCGAGCGCCGGCCCGAGCGACACGGCGCGATCCAAGTCGTCCACACTGATCACACCTTGCAGCACGAGGTCGATGCATTCGCGCCAGACCGCGGCTGCCACCCGCCCCACCACGTATCCAGGCACCGATTTCTTGAGAACGACGGGGAAGCGACCCAACGCGCGCAGGTACTCGACTGCGCGATTGAGCGAGGATGCCGACGTCCGTCCTTCCGGAACGATCTCGACGATCGGGATCAGCTCGGGTGGATTCAGCGGGTGCGTGACGAGACAGCGGTCCAGCTTCCGACAGCGGCCAAAGATTTCCGTGGGGGGCAGGCCGCTCGATGACGAGCTGATCAGCACATCACCACCGACGGCCTGCTCGATGGCGGCGAGCAGCTTCTGCTTGGCGGTGACATCCTCGTGAATCGCCTCGATCACCCAGTCGGCGTCCTGGACCGCTTCCGAGAAGAAGTTTGCCCGCACCAGCTCGCGGAGCCCGCGCTCGACGATGGACTCGGGCGCGCGATCGAGCGCCACGAGGGCGCGGGTGCGGCGCTCGATCTCACTCGACGCGCGCGCCATGATCTCCGGGTTCAGGTCGAACATCGCGACGGGCCAGCCCGCGGACGCGCACAGCGCGGCCCAGCCCACGCCGATGTCCCCGGCGCCGATGACGGCCACCTTGCGGGGAATCGTCACGCCATCGCCTCTTCGACCAGCGCGCCCGCGGGCAAAACGCGCTCGAACAGCAGCCGCCGGACCGGCGCGGGATAGACCTCCATGGCCACTCGCGTGAACGCGCCTTTCGAATCGAGCTTGGTACGGCCGCGGCTCTGGCCGTCCTCGAGCGAGACGGCGAGGCGCAGATCGCTGAAGGTCAGCACGTCGGGCTGAATCAGGTAGGCGATCGCGAGCACGTCGTTGATGATGGCGCCGTCCAGTCCTTCCTGTTTCTTGTGAAACTCGACGTAAAAGCGCAGCGCATCGTGCAGCCACGGCGCATGGTCGGTGAGCCGGTTCACCTCGCTGCTCCGGATCACGATCTTTCGCGTGACGTCGAGCCCGATCATCTCCGTGGGGATCTCCGCCGCGAGTACCGTCGCGAGGGCTTCCGGATCGCACCAGGCGTTGAATTCGGAGAACCGCGTCTGGTTTCCCGCGGCTTCGATGTTGCCGATCATGGCGACATGCCGGCCGACCTTGTCACGCACCAGGCCGGGATTGGCGCGCAGCACGAGCGCCAAACTCGTTACGGGCCCGAGTGTGACGAGAGTGACAGGCTCGGCTTGAGCTTCGAGCAATCGCTCGAGCGGGCGCACGTAGTCGAGAATGACACCCGCGGGTGGCACGTCGGCATAGCCGAGCCCGGAAGGGCCATGCGTGTCGTCGGCGACTTGCAGCGGGCGCTTGAGTGGCCGACGGGCACCGATGCCCAAGGGCACTCGCACAGGATGCTTGACCTTGCGGAGGATCTCGACGGCGTTGCGGTAGGCGTTCTCGACGACGGCGTTTCCATACGAGATGGAGATGCCGCGGACATCGAGCTCAGGGGAGTTGAGGGCCAGGAGAATCGCGAGGCAGTCGTCGATCCCCGGGTCAGTGTCGAGAATAACCGGTAACGGCACCCTCTAGGTTAGGGACCGGGCTTCGGAAGTGCAAACGCGATGATCGCGTCCCCCGTGCCGAAGGGGCCACCTCCCCCCGCCGCGATCACGACGAACTGGCGTCCACCGGCCTCGTAGGTCATCGGCGTCGCGCGCGCGCCCGCCGGCAGATCGGCTTTCCACAGCTCTCGGCCCGTCTCGGTATCGAACGCCCGAATCGCGCGATCGAGCGTCGCGCCGATGAACACAATTCCGCCTGCAGTCGCGATCGGTCCGCCGAGATTCGGAGCGCCGGGGAAGCCGCCCATGGTGCCAAGCGGGACGTTCCAGACGATGGCGCCGCTGCTGAGGCTCACCGCCACCAGAGAGCCAAACGGCGGTGTCACGCAGGGCAGACCGGTCGGCCCGAGAATCAGGCGCCGGCGCATGATGTAGGGCGTCCCACGCATGCGCGTGTACTCGAAATCCGTGATCCCGCGCTGAGCATCAACCCGGCGCATGCTGTCGCCGTTGAAGCCTTCGGAGCGAAACAGCTGCACCATGGCCGGCAGGCGATTCACCGGTACGATCGCGAGCGACTTGCCTTCATCTATAGCGACGCCGCCCCACGCCGCGCCTCCGATGTTGCCGGGGACGACCAGGGTGCCCTCGAGCGACGGTGGGGTGAACGGCCCGTCGTTCTTCAACGAGCCCAGCAGCGCCCGGCAGGCCTCGCGCGCCTCCGGCGTCGGCCCCCAGGCGTCCTTCGCCGAATACTGGAGCGGCGAGAGCGGCGGAGTGACAGTCGTAAACGGCTGCGTGGGCGAAGCGACCTCTCCCGGGACGGTGCTCGCGGGCACGGGGCGCTCTTCCACGCCAAAGACGGGTTTGCCTGTCGTCCGTTCGAGCACGTACATCATCCCCGTCTTGGGCACCTGAATGACCACGGGGATCTTGGTGCCTCCCTGCGTCACCGTCGCCAAAGCGGGAGGCGCCGCGTTGTCGTAATCCCAGATGTCGTGGTGTGAGGTCTGGAAGTCCCAGACCACCTTGCCGGTAGAAGCGCGCAGGGCGACGACCGAATTCGCGTAGCGGTTCTCGCCGGGCCGCATACCGCCGAAGTAGTCCGGGGCTGGGCTGGTCGTGGGGAGAAAAACGAGATCACGCGCTGGATCGGCGACAATTACCGACCAGACGTTGCCACCACCTGTGCGCGGGGCACTCCAGTGCTCCCAGGTCTTGAACGCGGGATTTGTCGAGTCCTGTGGAATCGGATCGAACGACCACTTCTGCGCGCCCGTCCGCACGTCGAACGCGCGCACCTCACCGCTTGCGGGAGCGAGGTTGGTATTGTCCGCGATCGCGGAGCCGGTGATGATCAGATCGCCCACGATCGCCGGCGGCGAGGTCACTTCGTAGAACACAAACTCATCCGGCTGGACCCGAAGTCCCTTGCGCAAATCGACAACTCCCGCCGAGCCGAAGTCCGCGCACGGTTTTCCAGTGCCGGCATCGAGCGCGATGAGCCGCGCGTCGATCGTGGCGGCGATGATGCGCCGGGCGCAGGCTGTCGCGGCGGCCGCACGCGTATCACGCCAGTAGCTCACGCCGCGACTCGCGAAGTCGCCATAGCCACGATGAGGGTTGACGCCTGCGTCGTAGCGCCAGCGTTCGGTCCCGGATGCGGGATCGAGCGCGGCCACGATGCCGGTTGGCGTGATCACATACATCGTGCCGTCGACCACAAGGGGCGTGACCTCGAGCGCCGGGGGCCGGTGCTGCATGCTCGACATGTCGGGCATGCCGGTGTGGTAGGTCCATGCGACCTGCAGCTGCGCGACGTTGGCGCGCGTGATCTGCGTGAGCGGCGAGAACCGGGCCCCACCGGGATCACGGCCGTAGACGGGCCAGTCACCCTGTGTTTGGAGGCTAGCGACGAGCAGTAGTGTCAGCATGGATTTCTTTCGCGATGGTTTCGCGCAGGTGTTGGAACTCGGTTTCTCCGCCAAAACCGAAGATGCGCTCGATGATGCGTCCCCGCTTGTCCAAGAGCACCGAATAAGGGAGGCCGCGGTAGTGATAGACGGCTTTCATGTTGCCCCGTCCCACCAGAATTGGGAATGGCGGCCGGAATTCGGCGACAAAGGCGCGCATCTTGGAATCGCTGACGTCGTCGGAGATGGCGGCGATATCGAAATCCTTCCGGTCCAAGTTCCGATACAGCTCCGCCATGTGCGGGAACTCGGCTCGACACGGCTCGCACCAGGACGCCCAGAAGTTGACGAGTGTCACCTTGCCGCGGTAATCGGCGAGCCGCACCGGCTTGCCCGTGAGATCCGGCAGGGCAAACGCCGGTACGAACAGATCCCGGCCCTGTGTGGGAACCTGCGCGAGCAGGGCCTCGGGGTCGAGTACGTGAATCGCGCCGCGCCGGTTCACGGCGATTGCGGTTGCAGGCGTGCCGAGCACTCGACTCTCTACGATCTCACCGCTTTCTCGATTCAGCACATCCAGCCGCAGGTGCCTGGCTGCGGAGTCCTGTGCGCCCAGGACGTACAGGCGCCCATCGGGCCCGACGACCATGGCGATGTTGATGAGCGCGTGCTCCACTCGGGCGTCTTTCCCGGCCGCAAAGCGGGGATCGCGTTCTGCCGGGATGAGACCGCGCGAGCTGCGCCACACCGGCGAGCCGGAGGCGTCGAGGCGCAGAATCTCGTCGCGTACGAGCGGCGCGTAAAAGGCGACGCCATCTCGCAGCGTGACGGGCCCAGCGTTGACGAGCTGCGCCAGATAGCGGATGTCGGGCACGTGGATCACGCCGAGGCCTTCGCGTCGATGGCCGAGGGTGTCGAGCATCCACAGGAGTGGCGCGCTGCCGTCTTCAGCCACGAACTGAACGAAGTAGGGCGATCGCGACGCAATGATGCGCGAGCCGTCGCTCGCATAGAACGACGCGGGAAAGGGGCTTTCCCATTCGCGCACGGGGTTGCCGGCTGTGTCGAAGACGACGCCTTCCCCGGTTCGCTCGGTTATCAGGAGTCGGGAGTCGGGATATGGGGCGACCGCGACTGGACTCGATATGCGTGGGTTGGTGACGGTCTTAACAACGTGCAGGTCTCCGTCGAACGCGATCAGGCGGCTGTGAGTAGCGTCTGGGGCCCAGGAGTAGTGGCCGACTCGTGCCGCGGGCGCGCGCCCCAGAAACAGCAGCGTGAAGCCATCATTCGGGGTGGGACGACAGGCGAGACCCAGCACCGCGAGCAGGAGTATATTTGCGCGCATGAATAGCGAGTATAGAGCGCTGATCGACACGTTCGGCAAGGGATGGGAGCGAGGCGACGTCGATGCCATCTGCTCCGTCTTTACCGAGGACGCCGTCTTCATTGAGACACCATTCAGCGCGCCGGACACGGGGATGGCGGCGATCCGGGCGTACTGGAAGGACATCCCGCTGTATCAGGCCGAAACGAAGTTCGATTCAGGAGAGGTCTACTCGGCGGGGCCGTGGTTTGCGACGGAGTTCAAGTGCACGTTCCGGCGCCGCAGGACCGGTGAACAGGTGGATGCCCGGGGGGCGATCTTCTGCGAAACCAGGGATGGCAAGATCTCGGAGATGAGGATGTACTGGCATCGATACGCAGGAGGCAGGGAAGAACCCAAGGCTTAGGACAGGCAAGACTAGGCCGCAGACGCACCGCGGGGTCTAGTCAAAGGTCAACGGGACGACCCCGCGTACTCAATAGCCAACTCCATCAACTCGGCACTTCGGAGCCCACCGCGCATCGCCGTATCCACAGCTTCTTCCTGATCCATCTTCTTGTCGATCATCAAATAGGGAATCAGCGCGGCTGAGGTGCGGTTACCGCTCGCGCAATGCAACAAGGTTTTGCGACCCTCCAGTTTCTTCAACTTCGCATGTATCTGCCCCATCGTCTCTTTTGTCACGGCTCCATGCACAAGGGGGATGTTCACGTACTCTAGGCCGAGCGAACGGGCCACCGCCGGTTCGTCGAACGGGCGGGGCTCCATCGGGTCGCGGTTGTCGACGACCACTTCACCGCCTGCGGACTTGAAGGCTTTGAGTTGTTGCTCGGTGGGCTGGCCGCCGGTGATCCAGCCGGTCACCGGCTCAGCGGCGTTGGGGAGACCGGCAACGGCGGACAAAAGAGCGGACACGTTAGGGGAGCCATCCTCCGGTGAAGCCAGCGCGTTGCAAGCCACGGATAATGTGCGGGTTCGTCCGCATCAAGCGCCAGACCAGGCCGGTGCGGTAATTCTCGACCATCGCGAGAATCGGACCCTGATCGATCCCCAGATAGTCGACATCGAACCAGCCGAGCTGCGGATCAACAGTTCCTGTCTCCTGTTGACCTGCGACGGTGAACGTCGGGTTGAACGCGTCGAGGAATCCGTAAGTCGAAAAAAGCTTGCTGCCGTAGGTCGAGCGCATGGAGAGCAGCGCGGGGATCGCCACCTCCGGAGCAAATGGGACGGCACCCCCCACGGCAGTGGGAGCGATCGTGCCGTCATCCGGCTCTTCGAGCGAGGATGCACCCCGAGCCATGTAGGTGTGGAACTGGCGACTGCGACCGCCAATCGTCAGCGTGTCGCTCGCGGGGCCGTCACAGGCGGTGAGACCCCAGATGCTTGCGCTGTAGCCTGCGTAGCCCTGAGGATTCGCCGTCGCGTACGCGCGCTGCGAGAGCGTCGCGCGGCGCGAGTTCTCGAAGTAGTCGACTCCGCGAGCGGCCATGTAGCTGTCCTTGATCCCGCGGAAGTCGATCCAGATATGCGAGTACTCGTGGCCGAACAGCGGTGCGAACTGCACGAAGCTCTGGCCATGGTAGGTGGCCCACTGATAGCCGCTCACCCATTTGCTCCACACCGACGTGTCGGCGGGGTGCGTTGGCGAGCCGAGGGCGAGGATGTTGAGGATCATGCCCTCGTTGTAGCCGATCCAGTCCGCGTTGATGAAGCCGCTCTCGGGATGCCAGCCCATGCTGACCGCCGGTGGCCGCGCCGCGGCCCACTGCCAGTCCACGCGGAAGTAGATCGAATCGGCGAGGGCGCGGATCTGCTTTTCGGTTGTGTCGCTGCCGTCGTAGTAGGTCTGCGCGAACAGGATGCCGCCGAGCAGGAGCGACGTGTCGATGGTGGACAGCTCGACCTGCTGGAAGCGACGGCCGGTTTGCATGTCGAGGAAGTGATAGAAGAAGCCGCGGTAGCCGGTCGTGTTTGGGCCGGCCGAGTCCTGCGGCGCGGTCCAGAAGAACCGCAGGGTCGTGAGCGTGCGATCGGCGGCCTGTGCGCGGGTGATCCAGCCGTGCTCGACACCAATCGGATACGCGGTGAGCGCGAATCCCACCGCGGCGATGCTGGAGAACGACGGTGTAGGCCAGCGGTCGGGTGTGAGGCCGTTTGACGTGGGTGTGAGGTCCCAGAACCAATTGAACGTGCGTTGCTCGAGCGTATCGAGGAATGCTGCTGTATCGGGCGCAA
>DATBFV010000054.1:0-6545 GCA_036558345.1 Gemmatimonadales bacterium
CTAATCGACTGGCTGACGGTGGTCCACGCCGCGATAGTGAACACGCGCCCGCCGCAATTCGGGCACGTCGGGATCGTGTCCGCGTCCCTCATCCGCTCCGCCTTGAACTCCTCGGCTTCGATGCGGTCGGCTTCCGCCCGCAGTTCTTGTGCTGTCTTCTTCGCCATTGGTGCCTCCGTGTGTGCTGACGGCCATCGTCAGACTGCGCCTTACGCAGTGACCGGCAGGGGGTCTGCCGGTTTCGGCCTTCAGTAGACGCAGACCTCTCGAATGTCTTCGTACGCGATGAACTCGCGCGTCTCGGGGTTCTTCGGTTCGTAGGTTTCGGTCTCCAGCTCGGTCACGAGGATGCCGGCCAGGCGTGCCTCGCTCTCACGTCCCGCTGCCGCATAGGCCGCGTCGTCGATGTGTTGCGTCTCCATCACGCGGACCGGACGCGACCGCCCGTCGGCTGTCGTCAGGAGCAGGTTGATCTGCCGGAGCTGCGAGAATCCGTACGACTGCGCCGTGTCCCAATCGCTGTCGCTGGAAAAGGCCAGTGTCCACGCGCACCACGGATGCTCCGCTTCGAGCGCCGCGCTATGCGGGATGGCCGGCGGTAGCTCCGGCGCGTCGATGATGAGGCTGATCGCTTCGACGGCATCGCCGCCGTTGACATCTTCGCGCCAGTCGCCAGCCTCGTCCTTGAACAGGGCGACAATCGCCGCGTACTTTTGGTTGACGGTCATGGGCGCCTCGCGGTCGCCGTCGGTGCGCTCTGCGTCCATGCCGCGGTGGGTGTTGCGGTCGTGGTTGTCGTCGCCAGTGATGATCACTTACTTCTCCTCTTGCATGGGGAACGTGACGAGGGGATAGCGTTCCTTCGCCGTCCCCAGCCACAGCTCGATGTGGTTGCCCTTGCGCTCCAGTCGCGCGTGTTTGTGCGTGCCGTTGCGGCCCAGTACCTTGACGCCAGGCACCGGGCCGACGGTCAGCGCCAGCGGGGGAAACGCCTGATCCAGCGCATCCACCAGTTCGTCTGTCTCCTCGAACGCGCAGGGCCCGTCTTTCATCTCGTACTCGGACGAGACGGTCAGCGCGCCGCCGCCCCGAAGAAAGTCCGCCAGCTCATCGCCCAGCCGTTCGGGATCGACGGGCCCGTCAAACGCGGCGTACACCGTGAACTTGACGAGGGGCATGTTCGGATGATGGTCGAGCCCGCAGCGTTCGCATTTCGTGGATGTGGATGGTTTGTTCATTTACTCGCTCTCTTTCTCGCCGTCGTGGAGCTGGGTCAATCGGTGCGCCTTGCACTCCTCGCACTCCGGCGTCGATCCGAGGAACGCGCCACACTCGCCGCACTGGTCGCCGTCGTAGTCGGGTTCGCCGAACTTCTGTTCCATCAGCGTCAGCACGCCCGTCTTGCGGTCGAAGATGTACCAGTGCGTATCCCAGCAGCCGCCGTTGCGAGTCAGGTCGAGCGCGTTCGTCAGCGCCTCGCGCGCGGTCGTGACTTCATCGTTCTCGCCGTAGCCGATGACCAGGCTGACGACAAAGCGGTCGCCGGCCAAGACGTACGTGTTGCCGATTTCGTTCAGCGCGAGGGGCTTCGGGGTGTCAGGGGTGGGCTCCGGCCATGTTTCGATGCGCGCGATCACTGAGCCATCGGGCAGGATGCGAAACGCGGTCCCGCCGCAGCTCCCCGGTACCAATCGGGACGCGGTGAACGAGACGCCGCATTCCAGATAGGGCAGGCCGGCGCGTGTCACCAGCGCGCCGATCTTCGTCAGCGCCTCGTCGGGTACAAAGTCGATGTTGCCGTTCTCCTCGGCTTTCAGGTAGCCCTTGTCGCCGGAATGCTCGAAGGAGAATCCGCAGGGCTCGTCTGCTTCTTCGGTCGCTTGCAGAATGCGGTCGATGGCGTCAGCTTCGGCTTCGGTGCAGGGCAGGCCATCGTCCGCCATCACCAGGGTGTAGTAGTTCATCGTGCGGTCCTCGTGTCGTAGTCGCGTAGTTCGATGCAGCACTCACAGCGGGTGCAAAGCCCCGCCGTCGTCAGTCGTTGGTGTTCGTGGCCGCGGTTCGTGCCGTCGCGGAGCGCGTACCGCGAGACCCACACCCCCACGATCACGGTGTCGATCTCCATCGGGGCGCCGCACTCAGGGCAGCTCATCGCTGGGCCGGCGTCTTCGCCTTGATGGTGTCCCATGCGGTGGTCGCGCGCTCGAAGATTTCCATGAGCTGTTCTTTGGTCAGGTCCGTCGCCTCCATGAGGTCTTCGAGCTGTCGCCGCGTCCAATCGATGTTCGCCGAGATTTCTGCGAGCAGGCGCGGAAACTGGATCGCATCGTTCTGCCAGTTCACATCGGGCTCCGGATCGACGCGAACGTGCTGGGCCTGATGCTGAAGGAGCTGATGCTCGATGTTCTCTACCAGTTCGTTGATCACGGTCGTGTGGTAATCGCCCCATGTCTCCACGCCCCACAGTGATTCGGTGTACTCGGTCGGCTCGTTCTCGTCGTCCAGCAGCGTGACGACCACGCCGGCATAGTGCCAGTCGTCACGACACCAGGCGCGCAGGTATTCGTATTCCGCCTCCACCGCCCGCACGGCGTACTGGCCGGCGGTCTCGCCGTCCAGCCGTCCCCCCTTGACGCCCCAGCTCTCGCGCCTCGCTTTCTCCACCGTGCTGGCGAAGTCGAAGTACCGATAACTGCCGTGGTCGTCGTGCAGGATTCGTTCACCGGGGCCCTTCTTGCGGGTCGTCCATTCCGAGACGATGCCGCGTCCGTCGTCGTCCTTCCACGGCGCCGGGTGGTCTTGGTCGTAGTGGAACTCGACGCGGTAGCGGCGTCCGTGCTGTTCGTGAAGGCTGCGATCAAACTCGGTCATCGGCCTTCTCGTTTCTCCATCGCCAGCTCGACGCGCCGCAGGTCTCGCTGCATGGCATCGATCCGCCGGTGGTTGTCCGCGTTGTGATCGTCGCGCCGCAGGTAGCTCAGCGCGGTAATGAATTTGTCCAACACCAGGGCGTACCCAAACTGGCGGACGAACAAGATCAGCAGGCTCTCTACCGCTTGCGTGCCCAGCACATCCCAGGTCTTGACGGTCTCGGCCGTCACCGTGTTACTGCGTACCATCGGGGTCTCCTTGTGGATCGCTGGGAAGCCGGAGCTGCCCGAAGCGTCCTTCGATGACGAGGGGTTGACGAGAGGCATTGATGGTGCCCGCGTACTCGTTCGCTTCGTCGGGCGTTGCGAACACGCGCCGGGTTGCCAGCACGTACGGGCCCTTGCGCCGGCCGGTGCGGTCCGCGCGGCACACCACAATGAAATAGCTGTCGGGCATCAAAAGAGATCTCCTTGAATCGCGGTGCGCCGCGCCGGCTCCGGCGTCAGCGCGAAGGGGGCGTCTGCGACGGCGTTGCGTTCGGCTCTCGCGCGCATCGTCGCCGCCATCAATTCCAGTTCGGTGCAGCCGGGATACCAGCCGGGACACGGACACGGCGTCCATGTGCCGTCTGGGTTGCGTGTGGATTGCCCGCACTGGCCCGCCACGTAGTCAGGCGCCAGCAGCCGGCCGTCGGCGGTCCGTCCGTCGTGTGCCGGGCCGCTGTGCAAGCCCTCCGCGTGTCGGCAGTGCGGGCAGAGCATTATTCGCGCTCCGTCTTCCACAACAGTTGTTCGTACGCCTCATCGCCGAGGAACGCCTTGAGCTTGGCGCTTTGCTTCTCGACGGTGGCGAACGTCTTCAGGGCGCGCCGGCTGTCGGTGTCGTACCCGTAGTCGGGGGCCCAGCTCTCGAAGTCGGGCGCGTTCTCGTAGCCGGCGGCATCGTCGGCCAGGCAGCTCAACACGTCGCGCGCTTCCGGCTCGCCCCTGTGCGCCGGGCCCATCGAAAACGGGACGGTCAGCCGTTGCCGGCCGCGCTTGAAGGTGCAGCGCCAGTGAGACGCGCCGGCAATCGGATCGCTCATGTGCGGGTTGTCTTGCGCCCACGTCGCCGCCATCGTGATTCGGTACTCGGTCAGGAACTGCGCCATTGTCTTGTCTGTGCTCATCGTGTCACCGCGTCATCGGCTCCGCCGGCATCAATCCAATCCGCGAATGCGCGCGCCAGCTTGAGGTGTCCGAGGGTTTTCGGGAACTCGGCTAGTAGTTCGCCGCGCGCGTCTCTGACTTCCAATCGGGTGCCCGTCTCCACGTCGCCGTGAACCGTGACAGGCTTGGCAATCGGGACTTTCATCGTCGGCCGCGCTTTCTGGTCAGTCGGGTGTACTTGGCGATGGCGCGCTTCAGGTCGGCGTCGAACGTATCGGGCGCATACGGGGACGAGTCGCGGCCAGGCATGAAGCGCACCGCGCGCATCACATCCTTGAGCAGCTCCAGCTCTGGATCGCCATGCCGGGCAATGATGCCGGCGTCCTGATACTCTCGGATCGATTCCTCCGCCTCATACAACACGTCGCTGACTGCCATCGTCGCTCGCTCCTTCGTTCTCACTGACGGCCATCGTCAGGCACCGCGTAACGGTGCGACCGGGGTTGCCCCCGGTTTCGGCCTAGCGTCGGGGGTCGGTGCCGGTCGGCGTGAGCTGTTCCGCCGCGATGCTCGCCTCCTGCTCCGCGTACGCGGTCAGAATCAACTGGCGGATGTGCTCTTGCGCGCTCGCGTCCGCCAACGGGCGGAGCAGGGCGAAGCTTCGGCGCTCGCCGTTGACCGCGTACTGGCGCGCGGGGAACGTGATATTGCGCCCGCCGTCGCGCCGCTCCCAGACGCTGAACCCGATCAGCTTGAGCCCTTCGAGGGGCCCAGCCGTGAAGTGCAGCTCTGCGTCGGCGAGTTTACCCGGTGGGTTGCCTTTGTCGTTCGGGATGATCTTGATCAACACTGTCGGTATCCTTTCGCTTGTTGTTCCGTCGCTTCGGGTGAAGGGGCCGGCGGGCTGGTCGGTCCGTCCCGCCGGCTGTGGTCTGTGCTCGGTTAGTGCGTGGGTACCTCCTTCGCCAGCAGCCGCCGGCACTCCTCGCAGGCGCAGGGCTTGACATACGCCAGCCCTCGCAGGGCGGCGCGCTTCGTGTTCTCCACAATCGCGTGAGTCCCGCGGTCGGCGCCGTTCTGCCAGCCGGGCCGCAGCTCGATCCAGTACCCGTCGGAATCGCGGTACTGCTTCGCAATCACGTCGCGCGGCTTGATGCGGGGCGCCCGCTCCGCGCCGTAGTTCGCGCCGCAGCGGGGGCACACCCCCGCCGTGGTTAGCTCCGAGACTTCGATGTCATTCATGAGGCACTCGCCACACATCCGCATGATTAGACCGTCCCTTCGTCGTTCGCTTCGTCCTCGTCCTCGCTGTCGTCCTGAAAATCGCCATCCTCGATCATGCCGGCGGCGATCTCGTGCCAGTCCACTGCGCCCAGCGCCGCGCTCAAGAGGTCGCTGTACGTGCCGTCCAGCTCCGGCGCGCCGTCCTTGATCTCGCGTTCAAGCCGCCGGGCCAGGTCAGCGGCGGCGGCGTCTGTGCGGTCGTCCTCGCCCTCGCTGTCGTCCCAAGCGTCGGACGCCTCCCGCCTCCAGTGGGTGTAACTGCCCTCATCGTTGCTTAGCCACAGGGCCACATTCCACGTTTCGTAATTGCTCCAGCCGTTGTAACTCATCGCCGCCGCCTCCTTGTCTACATACCTTAACAAGGGTTGCCTTGTGTGTCAACAAGAAAAGAACAAGACAACCTAAAAATTATTTTGGGTTGCCTTGTCGATTGCGCTTGACAACAATGCAACCCTTTGTTATTTTGAGTATCGGAGGGTACGCGAACGATGTTTAAGACGATAGCGGCGAAGTTTCCCGGCACCTGTAAGCGGTGCGGGCGGGGGTTTGAAGTGGGCGCCAAGATTCGGTACGGCGGGCGTGGGCGCACGTATCACCTCAAGGCGGAGTGTCCCGCGGGGGCGGACGGGGCGCCGGCTGTGACGGACGGCAAGACGCGGGCGGCGGGCCAGTACGACGAGACAGACGATTTGATGCGCGCGTATGAGGATCGATGCGCGGCGGCGGTGGGGATGGATTCATGGGCGCGCCACTATGACTCGCTCAACGGCGCGCCGGAAGGAGACTGGGACCGATGACCAAGAAGGACTATCAGCAGCTGGCGGGCGTGTTCGGCTTTCTGTATCGGGAGCTGCGCGCGCAATTCCCCGAGGACGTACCGCACGGCGCGCCGGTGCTGCGGACGCTCGACAACGGGCGGCGGATGTTGGAGCTGTCGTTGCAGTGCGATAATCCGCGCTTTGATGCGGAGCGGTTCCAGGCGCAGATCGAACAGGTCGCCGGCAACGGTCTCCCGATTGTCGGGGTGAAGTGATGGCGGCGGCAGACGTGACCGAGATGATCGGGCGCCGGCTCGCGCGGCGGTACTTCCTCATGCTGAGCCATGAGGGGCGGATCGAATTTCAGACGGAGGCGGCGTTAGCCGTCCTCCTGACGATTGCGGCGGAGATGGGGCGCGCGGGCGTGCTGCCCACCCAGGCGCAAACGGAGGCGACGGATCGGCTATGAAGGCGTTTATACTGG
>DATBFV010000055.1:0-5005 GCA_036558345.1 Gemmatimonadales bacterium
GGTGGTGACGAGTCCCGATGGCGCCGCCCTGCGCGACATCCAGGCGGTGGTCGGGCGCCGCTGGCCGGTTGCCGAGCTGATTGTCGTGCCGGCGCAGGTTCAGGGCAACAAAGCCGAAGCCTCGGTCTGTTCGGCGCTCAACCGGATCTCGCGCCTGCCCGTGGATGTGCTCATCGTCGCACGAGGCGGCGGGTCGGTCGAAGACCTATGGGCATTCAACAGCGAGCGCGTCGCCCGCGCCGTCGCCGCCATGCCGATGCCGGTTGTCTCGGCGATCGGCCACGAGACCGATGTGACGCTGTGCGACCTGGTAGCTGATCTGCGTGCACCGACACCGTCGGCGGCGGCAGAAGCCGCGACACCCGATCGTGCCGAGGTACTCGTGAGGTGCGGCGTGCTGGGACAGCGGCTCGCGCGCGCGCTACGGATAGCGTCCAGACACGTCGTCGAACGGCTCGATCGCACGGGGGATCGTCTGGTTCGCTGCATGGACACTCGCCTGGAGCAGTCCCGCGCACTGCTCACCGCGCACAGCGCACGATTAGATGCGCTCAGCCCGCTGCGTGTGCTCAGCCGCGGGTACTCCGTCGCGCGGGACGAAAATGGCCGGGTGCTCAAGCGCGTAGCGCAACTGCCGGCCGGCAAGGAATTTCAGTTGCGCGTGAGCGACGGAGAGGTTCGTGGCCGAGTTCAGTAAGCAGCTCGAGCGGCTGGAGGCGATCGTGCGTCGGCTCGAATCGGAGGACCTCGATCTCGACGAAGCGCTCAAGCTGTTCGAGGAAGGCGTCGAGCGCCTGCGGGCGGCGCGCGAGCAGCTTGCCCAGGCGGAGCTCAAGGTCAAAAAAGTTCTCGAGATTGAAAGCCCTAGCTAGCTACCTCGCCGATGCCCGCTCCCGGGTCGACACCGTGTTGGCAGCCGCCACGATCGGGGATGAAGTCGTCCGCTACAGCTTGCTCGGCGAAGGCAAGCGACTCCGACCCACGCTGGTGTTCGCCGCGCACGAAGCACTCAATGGGTCATCATCGGCGGGTGTCGCCGAGCTCGCTGCCGCTGTCGAAGTCGTGCACGCGTACTCGCTGGTCCACGACGATCTCCCCTGCATGGACAACGACGACCTGCGGCGGGGCCGTCCGACGGCGCACCGCGCGTTCGACGTGCCGCGCGCGACGCGCGCGGGTTACGATATGGTGGCGCTCGCGGCGCGCGTCCTGGCGCATGGCCTCGCGGCGCTGGACCTCTCTGCTGACAGCCGGCGCGAGATCGCGCTCGAGCT
Organism: Gemmatimonadales bacterium; assembly: GCA_036558345.1. Lineage (GTDB taxonomy): Bacteria > Gemmatimonadota > Gemmatimonadetes > Gemmatimonadales > GWC2-71-9 > 20CM-2-65-7. The sequence goes on from DATBFV010000055.1 coordinate 1,275, forward strand.
GTTTCGCGCGGCGGGCGCCGGCGGCATGATCGGCGGCCAGGCGCTCGACCTGGAAGCGGAGGCGAAGTCGCTGCCGATCGACGCGCTCGCCGAGGTGCATCGCCGCAAAACCGGCGCGCTGATTGCCGCGTCGTGCGTGATCGGCGGCCTCTCGGCGAACGGCGCGCGCGGCCACGTCGAGGCCTTGCGGGCGTATGGCGAGGCCATCGGACTCGCCTTTCAAATCGCCGACGACGTGCTCGACGCCACCGCGACGTCCGACCAGCTCGGCAAGACGGCCGGGAAGGACGCGGCGCACGCCAAGGCGACGTTTGTGACGCTGCTGGGCGTCGGGGCGGCGCGCGCCGAGGCGGAACGGCTGGCGGCGAAGGCCGTAGACCATCTGCGGGATGCCGGGTTAGTTTCTCCCATACTGATCGAGTTGGCGCACTACATTGTGACGAGGCCTAATTGATTCTCGAGACGATTCGCGGACCCAAAGACGTGCAGGCGCTGGACCCGGAGCAGCTCCCGCAGCTCGCGGACGAAGTGCGCCAGCGGCTCATCAACGTCGTGTCCCAAACGGGCGGCCACATCGGGGCCGGCCTCGGCGTGGTCGAGTTGACCGTCGCGCTGTGCGCCGCGTTCGATTCTCCGCACGACAAGATCGTTTGGGACGTGGGGCACCAGGGCTATCCATGGAAAATCCTGACCGGACGCAACGACCGCCTGGACACGTTGCGCCAGCAGGGTGGCCTGTCGGGCTTCCTGCGCCGCGATGAGAGCGAGCACGATCAGTTCGGCGCGGGCCATGCGGGCACGGCCCTCTCTGCGGCGCTGGGCATGGCGACCGCGCGCGACTTGAAGGGCGAGGACTACGAGGTCATCGCCATCGTCGGCGACGGCGCGATGACGTGCGGGCTGCCGTACGAAGCGCTGAACAACGCCGGGGACTCGAGTCGCGACATCATCGTCGTGCTCAACGACAACGGCATGTCGATCGCGCCCAACGTCGGCGCCATCAGCAAGTATTTCGGCTCCATTGTCGCGAGCCCCTTCGGCGTCCGGATGCGCGAGCGCGTCAAGCATGTGATCGAGCGCGCCTCGCACGTGGTCGGCGGCAAGAAGCTCGTGGACTTCGCCAAGAACGTCGAAGAGAGCATCAAGAATCTGTGGTCGCCGGGGATGCTGTTCGAAGAGCTGGGCTTCCGCTACTTCGGGCCGATCGATGGCCACAATATCGCCGCGATGCTGCACACCTTCGACATCGTGAAGACGCTCAAGGGCCCGCGCGTCGTGCACGTGATTACGGAGAAGGGCAAGGGCTTCCCGCTGCCCGAGCCGGATCTCGAGAAGTATCACGCGCGCGCACCGTACGACGCGAAGACCGGAAAGCTGAAACCGGTCAATCCGGGCCCTCCACTCTGGACGAAAGTGTTCGGCGAAGCGCTGACCCAGCTCGCGGCTGAAGATCCAAACTTCGTGACGATTACGGCGGCGATGCCGTCGGGGACCGGCACGAACATCTTCGAGAAGAAGTGGCCGAAACGGTTCTTCGACGTCGGCATCGCCGAGGCGCATGCGACCACGTTCGCGGCGGGCCTCGCGACGCAGGGCGTGCGTCCAGTTGTGGCGATCTACTCGACGTTCCTGCAGCGGGCCTACGACTCCGTCATCCACGACGTCGCGATCCAGAAGCTGCCGGTGATTTTTGCAATGGATCGCGCCGGCATGGTGGGTGAGGATGGCCAAACGCACATGGGCTTGTACGACATCGCGTATATGCTGGCCGTGCCGCACATGACGGTCACCGCGCCCAAGGACGGCGCCGAGCTGATCGGGCTGTTGCGGTGCGCACTGGCGCACACCGACGGGCCGTTCTCGCTGCGCTACCCGCGCGATAAGGCGCCGGGTGAAGCGCCGCCCGTCGCTGAGGTAGCGCCGGTGCCCTACGGCACCTGGGAGTTGCTCCGCAAGGGCAAAGACTGTGCGATTCTCGCGGTCGGCGTGATGTGCAAGCCCGCGCTCGACGCGGCCGAGCTGCTTGCGGCGGACGGCTTCGACGTCTCAGTCGTGAATGCGCGGTTCATCAAGCCGATGGATCGTGAGATGCTCGAGGGCCTGGCGCAGAGCCACAAGCTCCTCGTGACCGTCGAAGACGGCACCGTGGTGAACGGTTTCGGCGCGGCGCTGGCCGGCCTGGTGCAGACCACGGCGCCCGAGGTGCGCGTCGTGGCGCTCGGCGTGCCCGATCGCACGTACGAGCATGCGCCCCGCGCCAAGCAGCTCGCCGAGGTGGGGTTGACCGGCGAGGGGATCGCCGGGCGCATTCGCGCGCTCGCCGCCGAAGAGTCGCTCACACCGCCGCCGCGATGAACGTCGGGGTCGTCGGGAACCCCAACTATCCGGACCTCGGCGCCTTTCTCGGGACGCTTCAACAGCAGGCGTCGCGCCACGGGCTGAAGCTGTACACCGAAGAGCGCATTCACACGCTGTGGCCTCAGTCTGTCCCCGCGATCGACTCCGCCAAACTCGATTGCCTCATCACCCTGGGTGGCGATGGTACGCTGCTCCGGGGCGCGCGGCTCTTGAACGGCGCCGATACGCCGATTCTTGGCTTCAACCTGGGCCGCGTCGGATTCCTGACGACCGCCGCCCCGGACTCGCTGGACTGGGCGCTCGACGCCGTGGCACGACGAGCTTACACCACCGAGCCGCGCCTCGCGCTGCAGTCGGCGATCATGGGGAAGGGCGCCAAGGCCGGTCGGGTCGAGGAGCCGCTCGTCCTCAACGACGTTGTGGTGCACAAGGGCGGCGTCGCGCGCGTCGTGCGGCTCAAGGTCTCGGTGGACGGCGACGAGGTCGCGCATTACTCGGCCGACGGGATCATTGTCAGCACTCCCACCGGCTCGACGGCGTACTCGATGTCCGCGGGTGGACCGATCATTGTGCCGACCGTCGATGCGATCGTCGTGACGGCGATCTGTCCCCACACGCTCGCCGTCCGGCCGCTCGTGCTGGGGCCGAGCGCGGTTGTCACCATCCAGCCGATTCCGCCCTGGACCGACGAGGTGCTCGTGTCGTTCGACGGCCAGGTCGGGCAGCCGATTCAACCGGGCGAGCGGCTCGAAGTCCGGCGCGCCGATCGGCCGATTCATCTGATCCGTCTCGGTCCGGAAAGCTTCTTCAAGCGACTCAGGAAGAAGTTGCATTGGGGAGATTTGAGTGACAGAACGCGTAAATAGGACAGGGAGTGAGGAGTGGGGAGTGGTACGCGACGGCGCACCGCATAGAACCACTCCCCACTCCCCACTCCCCGAATCATGCTGACCGAACTGCGCGTTCGCGATCTCGCCGTGATCGCCGACGTCACTCTTCCATTCCAACCCGGCCTCAACGTCCTCACCGGCGAAACCGGCGCCGGCAAATCGATGGTCGTGGACGCGCTCTCCCTCCTGCTCGGCGAGCGTGCGTCGGCCGACGTCGTACGGCCTGGCGCCGAAAAGACCATCGTCGAGGGCGCCTTCGAGTTTGGAAGTGCCGTCCACCGTCATCTTCTTTCCCCGTTCGCTGAGCTGGGCGTCGAGCTCGAAGAGGGGCGGCTCGTGTTGAAGCGCGAAGTCCATCGCGAAGGGAAGTCGCGCGCCTGGGTGAACGGCTCGCCAACAACGATCGGCGTGCTGGCTCAGATCGGCGCGCTGCTCGTGGATCTGCATGGCCAGCACGAGACGCAGTCGCTGCTCCGTCCCGAG
>DATBFV010000056.1:0-2116 GCA_036558345.1 Gemmatimonadales bacterium
TGGCCGAGCGGACGCAGGACTACATCCGTGAGCGGCTGCCGGCATGGAAGGAGCAGTACGAGGGGGTCGAGGGGATGACGCTTGCCGTCATGGGCTGCGTTGTCAACGGCCCTGGCGAATCGAAGGCCGCCAACATCGGCATCAGCCTGCCCGGCACTGGGGAGGCACCCAACTGCCCGGTTTTCATCGACGGCAAGCATGCGACGACGCTGCGGGGGACGTACGAAGAGCTAGCCGAAGCCTTCCGTCAGCTGGTGGACGACTACATCGCGCGGAGGTACAAGAAAAAGGGGACAACCGCCATTTTACAGTAACAAGAAGTCACATCAGATGGCCTTTTTGGCCGTGCGATGTCGTATCGTGGACCATCATGTCAGTTGTCAGCTGACACGAGAAAAGGCGGTTGTCCCCTTTTCCATGTGACCAACAATGCGATGCCGCAGACCATGAGGCCGGCGGACAGACCCCACCACAAGCCCACCACGCCCATGCCGACAGTGAAGCACAGCACGTAGCCGAGCGGCAGACCCAGAATCCAGTGGCCCACCAGATTCCAGATCATCGGAGTCCGCGTATCGGCCAGACCTCGAAGCACGCCGGTCGTGACGCCTTGAAGCCCGTCGAACAGCTGGAAGACCGCCGCCACGAACAGCAGCGCCACGCCCGTGCGAATGACGTCGGGGTCCTTCGTGAACACGCGAATCAGCGGGCCCGGCAGGACCAGGAACACGATCGCCGCCGCCGTCATGAACCCGACGCCGATCCCGATCGCCGTCCATCCCGCGCTGGCGACGCCGGACGCGTCACGGCGCCCCACGGCGTGCCCCACGCGGACCGCCGCCGCTGACGCGAGGCCGAACGGCACCATGAACGTGAACGCCGCCATGTTGAGCGCGATCTGATGCGCCGCCAGCGCGTCGGCCGACACCCGCGCCGCGAGTGCGGTGGCCGCGGCAAAGACGCCGACTTCCAGGACCGCTTGTCCGGCCGCGGGCAGGCCGAGCGCGAACAGACGGCGCAGTCGCGCGGAATCGAACCCAAGGGACGTCTCGCGCAACCGCGGCACCGTCTCGCGATCGGTCTTCATGACCACCAGCAGCAGCCACAGCGCCATGAACACCCGCGCGGTCAGCGTCGCCCATGCGGAACCGCGAACGCCCATCGCGGGCGCACCGAGATGGCCGTGGATGAGCACCCAGTTCGCCGCGGCATTGACGATGTTGGCCACGACGAGCGCGACCATGACGGGGCGGACGATCGCCAGACCCTGCAAGTACCGGCGAAATGCGACATAGAGCAGAAGCGGCGGCAGGCTCCACGTCAGGATCACGAGGTACGGACGCGTAAGCCGCAGCACACCGGCCGGCAGACCCCAGGCGTCGAGGCTCGCGCTCAACAGGAGCAGGCCGGCGATGACCGGAACCGCGACCAGCCCGCACAGCCACACGCCATCCACGAGCCAGCGATGACACTCGTCGAGGCGCGACGCGCCGTACGCCTGCGCAACAAGGGGATCGAGCCCGAGCAGCAGCCCCATCGCGAAGATCGCAACGGCAAGGAAGAGCATGCTCGCGAGGCCGACCGCGCCAATCGCGTCGGCTCCCAGCCCGCCGACCATGACGGTGTCCACGATCCCCATCGTGACCCACCCGAGCTCCGCCATGACGACCGGTGCGGCCAGCGCCAGCATCGGACGCAGTTCGCGCCTGATCATTCAACGGTATTCTATGGTCGTGCGGTACCTGCTTCCGCTCCTCGCGTGCCTGGCGGCCCTCGCGCCTCCTTCGCTCGCCCAGCAGCCCGAGACGATGTCGCTCCTCGACAAGCCGCTCCTGCCGCCGCGGATCGCCGACGACACGCGGAGCAAGCTCGAAGCGGATCTGGCCGCGGCCCGCACGGCCTACAAGCGCAATCCCGAAGATGTGGACAACGCCATCTGGCTCGGCCGCCGGACCGCGTACCTCTCACATTTCGGGGAAGCGATCGAGATCTACACGCGCGCGATCGAGACGCATCCCGACGAGCCGCGCCTCTACCGGCACCGCGGTCATCGCTTCATCACGATCCGGAAGTTCGATCTCGCGATCAGGGATCTTCGAAAGGCGGCGGATCTCGT
>DATBFV010000057.1:0-6187 GCA_036558345.1 Gemmatimonadales bacterium
GTCAAGCAGGTCAACAACGAATGGGTCGTCACCGGCACATCCGGCGTCGTGCTCATCGTGGTCGGCACAGGCTCGACCATGAAGGCTGCACAGAAACAGGCCTACAACCGCATCGAGAACATCATGATCCCGAACATGTACTATCGCAAAGACATCGGGGACCGCTGGTTTGAAGACTTCGACCGGTTGCACACCTGGGGCTATCTGCGGCCCTAAGCTCAGGCGTCGCCCCCTCCGTCAGAACCGATAATGAAGCGAGGCGAAGACCGCCCGCGGTTGCCCAGGCGCAACGAACCCCCCGGCGGCCAGTTCCGGGTACGCATGATCCAAGACATTTCGTACCCCGGCCTCGACTTCGGCCTGTCCCACGTCGATTCCGGCGCTTGCGTGCAGGAGTCCGTAGGCCGGCAACTCTACACCGGGCTCGTCGAACGGACTATAGGGTCCGACGACATTGCCGCTGATCCGCAGATGCCACGTCGACTTGGCAGGCGTGACTTCGGCCGACAGCACCCCCACATACTTCGCGGTGTTGAAGACGCGTGCGCCGTTCAGTGTATCTCCGTCTTCGGTGATGAGCTGCTGGTAGCGGGCATCGTTGAACGTCCAATCGCCGCTCAGGGTCAGCCCCGCCGTCGGCTGCGTCAGTAACTGCAGCTCGACGCCCCGGCGGCGGCTCTTGCCGCCGCTCGTCGACGTCGCGGTAATCGGGTCGAACGTCTGCTCGTTGCTCACGTCCATCCGGAAGAGGGCCACGCTGGCGTTGAGCGCGCGCGTGTCGACCTTCAGGCCCGTTTCGTACGACCACGCGGTGATGAACCCCAGCGTGGGATCGCTGATCACGCCGTCGGTCTGGCGAAAACCGCGGGAGACATTGGCATAGAGATCGCCGACCCTCGGCAGGTGGTAGAGCGCGCCGACTTTCGGCGAAAAAATCCCGTGTCCGTCTGATACTTCGGCCTCACCCGTCGGCGTGGAGGCGGTGTTCGCCGCGTCATAGCGTCCGCCCAGATTGAGGCGCAGGTGATGGCCGAGGTCGGTCGTGGACTGCACGAACAAGGCGCCGGACAGCTGCCGCGCCGTAACCAGCGTCTGCGCCGAGTCGCGCGTGCGACTCGTCGTGAGCCAGTTCTCGTAGTCCGAATGGTCCCAGCGGGATTCGGCGCCCACGGTGATCTCTGAACGCGGCAAGTACCAGGACAACGCCGTCGTCACCCCGAAGCCAAAGCGATGATCTTCTTCTTCGGTCTGGCTGCCGGTCCCTTCGCCCCCGCCGGGCTCTGGCGGAATCGTCAAAAACAGTTGCCAGCGTCCTTGCGTGGCGTAGGCCGTGGTCCGCCACAGCAGCGATGATCCCGCCAGGACGCGCAGGCTGACACGCTCCTGCGCCCGCCGCTTGAAGCCGCCATCCGTCGGGTCCCGCACGACATCGTACATATGCTGCTGGAATTCGCTGTCGCTGAGAAAACCGGGTGAATCCCATCCGGTGGCATACAGCTCCACACCCGCGTCCAGCGTCGTCGCGGGCGACAGCGCCCGCACGATGCGCCCGTGGGCAAGACCGAGATCGTATGCGCTGTGCGGGCGCCACCCGTCTTCGTGGACCCCCCGAATGCCGAACACGCCGCCGTTAGCGCCACGATCGTACCCGGTCATCAGGCCCCCTTCCACACGCCCGTAGGATCCCGGATCTAACCACGCGCGACTGCCCTGCATGCGTTCGAGTGTGCGCACGTTCACGACGCCGGAGAACGCAAAGTTGCCGTAGAGCGCGCTGGTGGGCCCTTTGGTCACGTCGAGAGCTTCGATCGCCTCCGGAAACATCAGGTTCCAGTCGTTGTAGCCCTCGGCGTGGCCGTTTACGGGTTCGTTGTTCGGCACGCCATCGACCCAGAGGGCGATGTCGGTCGCGTGATCTGAGCTGAACCCGCGGACGGAGGCGTCCGAGGCAAAGCCCGGGCCCTGCCCCTGTTGATGCACTTCGACGCCGGCGGACAACCGCAGGAGATCGTACGGGTCGTTCGCCGGTGTGCGACGAATGACGGCGGGTGTGACGCGCACCGTCGCGCTGGGGTCCTCGCGTCTCACCGGCGCGCTCGTGACGGTGACCGCCTCGAGCGTTATTGCGCGGCGCGTCAGCGTGTCGCCGTGTTGGTGCACTGTATCCGACTTCACAGGCTGCTGTGCCGCGAGGCAGGTTGGAAGTGCGAAACACCAAAGCAGATGTTTGGAAATGGGCATACTCCCCTCCACCAGGGGTTAGAAAACGTCGACAGCTGAGCGATTGAGCTGCTAGGAGACGGGGGGCGGAGCGGGAGGAGCGAGTGCGATGGGAAGAATGTGTTTGCGTGAAGGAAGTACGATGGAGTTCAGCAGATCTGGATCGAGAACGCGGACCTGCCGGGGCGCCGTATTCCATGCCGAGGCTGTCGTAGGAAGTGCGACGGGCGCCGCGGCGGGACAACACGCCTGCGGGCACGTGCAGCCTGACTTCGAATGCTGATGGCTGCCCTGATGGTGCGTTGAAGCGGCGGGCGCGGCGCTATCGATCGGACAGGCGTGCGTTTCCCGGCCAACCATAGCCAGGCCGAATAGCAGCGCCAGGACGATTCGCAGGTGTCGCATCGCCCTAATTATACAGCTTTGAGCTTCCAGCGCCCGCGCCGGAACAGGACGGCGCTTGCGACGGCGAGCGTCGAAAAGGCAATCGTAACGGCCCAGGCGACTCCTTGAGGTCCCAGGTTGAAATGGCGCGCCAGGAGCCACGCCAACGGGATCTCCCATAGCCAAAAGCAGAACAGGTTCAGCCACGTCGGCGTCCACGTGTCGCCGGCGCCGTTAAAGGAGTTCGTCAGAACCATGCCGTAGGCGTAGAAGAGGTACCCATAGCTGATGATACGCAGGCACCTCGCCGCGATCGACGCCACGATCGGGTCCTTCGTGAACGCGTGGGCGATCGGATTCGCGAACACGACAAAGCACAGCCCCGCGGCGCCGAGGAAGATCAGGTTGTAAAACGCCGCTTGCCACACGGCTGCTTCGCCTCGCTCGGGCTTCCCCGCACCCAGCGCCTGGCCCACCATCGTGGCGGCGGCGTTCGCGAGGCCCCACGCGGGCAACAGGGCGAAGATGATGATCCGGATCGCAATCTGATATCCGGCGAGCGCGTCGGTCCCGAACGACGCATTGATCCGCGTGAGGCCAATCCAGCTCGCCATGCCGACAAAGACCTGGAACGTTCCCGTCCCCGAGAGCCGCAGCAGGGTCCGCATCACGGCGGGCTTGAGCCGAACCTGGTCGCGATGAATGACGACCCGCCCGTCACGGCGCCACAGCCGGTAGAGCTGATACAGGACGCCTGTCCCGCGGCCGATCGTCGTGCCGACCGCCGCGCCGAATACGCCGAGCCGGGGGAATGGTCCGACGCCGAACATCAGCAGCGGGCACAGCACGATGTTGATGAGATTCGCGATCGTGAGCACGCGCAGCGCGATCGCTGCATCACCGGCGCCGCGGAAGATCGCGTTGATCAGGAAGATCAGCAGGATGACGATGTTGCCGCCGAGCATGAGCCGGGTATAGCCGTGCCCCATCGCGATCACGTCGGGAGCCGCGCCCATGACGGCGAGGAGGTCCGGTGCGAGCACGGCTCCGAGCACGCCGATGATCGCCGCCACAATCACGCCGAGTGCGATGCCCTGCACCGCCGCTTCCGCGGCGCCTTCCGAATTCTTCTCGCCGATCCGGCGTGCGACCATCGCGGTCACGCCGATGGACAACCCCATCGCACCCGTATACACGACCGTGAGCATCGACTCGGTGAGTGTGATCGTCGCGATGGCGATCGGGCCGATGTGACCCGCCCAGAAGACGTCCGCGACCGCAAACAGCGACTCCATGAACATCTCGAGCACCATCGGCACGGCGAGCAAGATGATCGCGCGGCCGATCGGGCCCGACGTGTAGTCGTGATACGTGCCCCGGATGGCCTCGAATACCGTCTGCCAGAACCCGTGCTGCGTCTCGATGTGCGTTTGGGTGTCGGTCATAGGGGCTTTAATCTGACGGCGCCGCAGGATTGTTCAAAGGCGCATCACACCTTCCGACAAGACCGCGATCGTCTCTCCTGTAATCCTTCATCCCATGAAAACCCTTCGGACCGCACTCGCCTCGTTCCTCGCGCTTCTGATCGAGCTCCTCGCCGCGTGCTCCGACCCCACGAGGTCCATGACGCCGCCGCCGCCCGCGAACGTCCAAGTCGCCTACTGCGCCGGACTCGAGCCGACGTGGGTGGCGTTCCAGGACGGCGACGGACCCTGGACGCGCGCCATGCCGACGTCGTCCAGTGGCCGTGTCACCTTTGCGGCGAATCTGGTATCAGGTCGTGCGGGCATTGCAGCCATAACGCTCGGACCGGGCGGACTCACTAGTCTGCACGTAGTCCTGGGCGCGCCAGAAGAGCTGTCCATCGTTGGCGATACCAGCCCGAGGTTCTGTGGGCCGCCCATCGCAAAGTCTCTGGTGGGAACGGTTGCGGGCCTCGACACCAACGAGTTCGCGATCATTCGCGCGGGCTCTGAAGCGCAGGCGCTGGGTTTCCCGAACATCGAGTTCGAGCTGCACGTCCTGCCGCCTGGCCCGCAGGATATTCTTGCGACTCAAGTATCCCCCAGGGGCGCGATCGACACGATTCCGAAATTCATCCTGCGTCGCGGTATCGACCTCCCGGATGGCGCGACGCTCCCGGTACTCGACTTCAGCTCGGCCGAAGGCTTCGCACCCGCGGTGGCGAACATATCGCTCGAGGGCGTCGGAGACGGCGCAGCCATTTCCACGCGACTCGTCACGAGCGGTTTCAACAGCACGTTTGGCGTAGTCACCGGCCAGGACCTCGGCACCGTCCGGCCATACTTCGCCATCCCGGAGGCGCAGCTGCTTCCGGGAGATCTGCAGGTACTCAACGCGTCAAGCCACGGCGCCACGCCGAACAGCGCGCGCAGCGCCAGCCGAGTCTTCCGGGCGGTGCAGGACTACGCAATCGCCCTGGGCGCCGATGTCGTCGCCCCGACCTTCACCACGGTCGCGACGACACCAACGCTCCGGCTCCGCGCGCAATTCGTGAATCAGACGGAGTACGGCCGCCTCACGTCCGTGACGTTTCAGGAAGACGGCACGAACACCCGTCTGGTCACCGTCTCGATGACTCAGGACTACGCGTTACAGAGTGGCGGGGTCTACGATCTCGTCGTACCAGAGCTGACCGGTGTCGCGGGCTTTCAGCCGGCCTGGGCGCTGTCTCCGACCAACTCGCTTCGGTGGTCCGCGTCTCGAGTGGGTGGGACCATGGGCTTGGGCATTGACCCAATGTTGTTCGACGGGGCGACGCAGCGCGGCGCCTTTATCTCGGACGTGTTGACGCCCTAGTGAAGCGTGCGTGACAGCGCACCGGGAGTCGTGCCGAACGCGCGCTTGAACAGTCTCGTCAAGTGCGCCTGATCGGCAAACCCGGTACGCTGCGCGATTTCAGACAGGCTTTGATGCGAAGTTTCGATCAGCCGGCGCGCGCGCGCGAGGCGCAGCGCGAGCAAGTACTGGTGCGGTGCGCGTCCCAGCGTCTCCTTGAACGCGCGCGCGAAGTGCGCCGGCGAAAGCCCGACCTCGCGGGCGAGCACCTCGATCGTCAGTCGCGCGTCGAGCGCCGCGTCGATCATCTCCAGCACGCGCCGTTTCGCTACCGCCGACAGTCCGCCGTGGATCCTCACTGGGCGCGGTTGCTCAATCCCCGCCTCCCGCACCAGATGGTGGCCGAGTGCGGTTGTGACGGCCTCGATCGTGGCGAGACCGCTGGGGTTCCGGTCATCCGCCTCCGCGCGCAGCGCCATCATCAGATGCGCGATTTGCGGCGATTGCACCGCGTACGTTCGCCGCAGCCGCACCGGTCGCATCTCGTCGAGTGAGGGGTTGATCAGGCGTCCGAGATGCAATGGATCGATCGACACGCGCAGATACTTGAGCGTGCTGTTCAACCGTAAGGTGATCGGATCCGCGCTCGGGCTCACCCACAGGCTCTGCGGCGGCACCGTGAACTTGTTGAAGCCATGCGGCTGCTTGACCTCGAGCTCGAGCGGCTTGGTGTCGAGGTTCAGGGAGAGGTAGTGCTGGTCGCCCACGAGATCGTCGACCGCCG
>DATBFV010000058.1:0-19097 GCA_036558345.1 Gemmatimonadales bacterium
AAGTACTTCCAATGGTGGGATCGCTACGTCGAGACCAGCCTCGGGCAGTGGGCGGTAGCCGAGATCTCGGAGCGGACCCACGGGGTCTATACGCTCGTGCTGGGCGATCTCGATTTTCGGCCCATCGCTGGATCTCTATCGTTCGATTCTGCGCTCGTCATCACCGACACGACCTTGAATCGCAGTCGCGGCAACCCGCTCCCGACGCTACGCGCTCGCGCCACCGGCTGTCGAATCTCGAAGGTCAGCGTGCTGGGTCTAATGCTTCTCAAGCGCTTCGAGGCCGGTGCCATGGGCTGCCAGGTGGTGGCGACCGCGGTGGAGCTGGCGCCGGCCACAGCACCCCCCAAAGCCATCCCTTCGCCTCCGCAACCCGCTTCCCCTCCCGCTCCGCAACTGCCCCAGGCGACCGTCGACAGCGGCCCCCGTCAGATCCTCAAGCCGCCACTGGGCATCCGGAAATTCGAGATCTCGAACATCGCGTTTCCGACGCTGCAGTTCTCAATTCGCCGAGTCCGGCTCAGAGGCGAAGCATCGTTCGAAATCGCGCACGCGCGATTGGTAGGGGATAAGGTCGAGTTCGACCCGACCGCCACGCCGGGCACGCCGGAAGCGTTCTTGTCGGTCGGGCTGCGGGTTGGGGGATCCGATCTCCAGTTCAAGCCGGACCCGCTGACCCGGTACTCTCTTGGAGGAATCGACATCGGCCTCAGCGACTCGACCCTCAGCCTCAGCAACCTGACGCTGGGCCCGAGCGTGACGGACGAGGAGTGGCAGCGGCACCAGAAGACGCGGCGTGACCGCATCCGGTTTTCGCTCGATTCGCTGGCCGCCGCGGGCATTCAGTACCGTACGCTGGCCCGTACCGGCGAGGTGCACATCCGCCGCGTGTTGCTCCGCGGCGCCCGGTTCAACGTGCTGTCCGACAAGCGACTGCCCGCGGGACTCAAGAAGGCTCACGTAACACCGCAGGCGGCGGCACAGGGGACGGCTCCAGCGGTGCGCATCGACACGATCGTTGTGGACCGCAGCGAAATTAGCTACCTCGAGCACAAGCCGAAGCGGGAGCGTCCGGGCCGCCTCGATTTCGCCGATCTCACCGGCCGCATCAGCAACGTCGATCTACCGTCGAGCGGGTCGCCACTCACGATCGACCTGAACACCCGGCTGATGGGCGCGGGCGCCATGTCGGTGCATGCCACGGTTCCCCTCGACGCCACCGATTTTCGGTGGAACCTCACGGGACGGCTCGGGTCCATGCCGGCCAGCGCACTGAACGGATTTCTCGAGGAGACCCTCCCGATCCGGGCCAAGGGGGGACAGATCGACAGCATGATCTTCGTCACGAGCACGACCGGAGGCGTCAGCAAGACGACCCTCACGCCGTACTATCGTGACCTCGGGATCGATTTCGTCAGCCAGGGCGGTGTGACCGGATTTCTGAAGGCGGGCCTGATCGAGTTCGGTGCGAACAAGTTCAAGGTACGAACCGATAACCCCGAGGAGTCGAACAAGCCGCCGCGCAGCGCCAAAACCAGCCGGCGCTATGAGCCGACGCAATCGTGGCTGTCGTTCCTCTGGCTCGGTCTTCGGGATGGATTGCTCAAGACGGTCGTGAAGTAGGTAAGCGTCACGCGCGTTTCACGTCCACTTCAACAACCCTCGTCTATTGTGATGAAGACCTGTGGCCGGCAAGCGAGCCGCTATGACATATTTACCTCGGTCGCTCTTCATGCACTCCCCGTGGTCCCGCGTTATCGCGTCCCTACTCATTGTGCTCGCGGCTCCCACACTCGCGTTCGCGCAAACATCCGAGCGGGCGCGAACAGGTCTCTGGATAAGGGGTGGGCTCGGTTGGGGGACCGCGGATTGCGAGATGTGCACCGAGTCGCGCGTCAGTGGCACGGCCGGATTGCTGGAACTGGGTGGCACTCTCAGTCGGCAGTTTCGGCTCGGCGCTTCGGCAAGCATCTGGACGAGACACGAAACCAACGTCACGCAAAGCCTGGCAGCGCTCACCGCCATCGTCCGCTATTACCCGTGGTGGCGGCTGCACTTGCTGGCGGGATTGGGCGTCAGCACTCGGCAGGTCAAGACTCTGTCGACAGGTGCCACATCCGAGAACGGGACCGCCGCCGTTCTCGGGGTTGGCTACGATGTCCCCGTCTCGCGGACCCTCACCCTGACACCCTTCGCCAACGTCATCGGAGTCGACTTCAGCGGCCAAGGCACCGCCTTTACACAGCTCGGCCTGGCCCTCTCCGTCTATTGAACGAGGCCGTTTACCTGCACCCTAAACCGCCAGCGTCACCTGTAGCGGCGAGGCATGGCGGGCCTGCTTGGTGTCATCGGGAATCTCGGTGGGATAAGCGCCCGAGAAACAGGCGTGGCAAAACTCTGCCGTGTTGCCTCCGGCGGCCCGTTTCATTCCGTCGAGCGAGAGGTATCCGAGGCTGTCCACGGCGAGATGCTCCCGGATCTGCTCCAGCGTGTGACTCGACGCGATCAGCTCGGCTTTGGTGGGCGTGTCGATCCCGTAGTAGCACGGGCCGGTGATTGGCGCGGATGCGACGCGGAAGTGGACCTCCTTAGCACCCGCCTGCCGAATCATCTGCACCAGCTCGCGGCTCGTTGTTCCACGCACCAATGAGTCGTCGACGACGACGACCTTCTTCCCCTGCAGCACCTCGCGCACGGGATTGAACTTGATCTTCACCTTGGCGTTGCGCGCGGCCTGCGTGGGATTGATGAATGTGCGGCCGACGTAGTGATTGCGGATCAGCGCGTGCTCGAGTTTCAGTCCGGACTCCTCGGCAAAACCGAGCGCCATGGCATTGGATGAATCCGGCACCGAGAAGACGCAGTCGGTGCCTGGAGCGGGGTGCTCCCGAGCCAGCTCACGACCCAGCGCGCGGCGCACGCGGTCCACGGACCGACCGAAGATCGTGCTGTCAGGCCGAGAGAAATACACCAGCTCGAAGATGCAGCGCTGAGGCGGCTTCGCCGGCAGCGAGGGCAGCTTGTCGAGCTCCGGCGGCGCGCCCTGGATGCGCAGGAACTCGCCCGGGCTGATCTCGCGGACCGTGGTCGCGCCGATCAGATCGAGCGCGCACGTCTCCGACGCAACCACGTAGCCAGTGCCCAGTTTGCCGAGCCACAACGGCCGGAAGCCACGCGGATCGACAATGGCGTACAGCGTCCGTCCAACCGTGACCACCAGCGAGTAAGCGCCCTCGACACGCTCGAGCGCATCGAGCAGTTGATCCTCGGGCTCGCGCGCTTCCGACCGGGCGATCAGGTGGATGAGCACTTCGCTGTCGGAGGACGTCTGGAAGATCGAGCCTTTCGCGACCAGATCGGCACGCAGCGCCTCGGCGTTGGTGAGATTGCCGTTGTGGGCGAGCGCGAGCGGGCCTTCGCGATAGCCTGCCAGAATCGGCTGCGCGTTCGCAATCACCGACGTACCGGCGGTCGAGTAACGGGTGTGACCGATCGCCACATCACCGGGCAGGTTGCCGAGCACGGTCTCACTGAAGACATCGGACACGAGTCCCATGCCCCGGTGCGAGCGTGCGACGCCCGCACCATCGATGGCGACCACGCCAGCCGACTCCTGGCCACGATGTTGGAGGCTGTACAGCCCCAGATAAGTGATGCGCGATGCGTCCGGGACGCCCGCTACGCCGATGATGCCGCACATCCTGCGGTCAATCTCCCATGCGTCGAGGAATGGCGCTGAAATATACGTCGCGCAACCTCGCGACAGGCTCTTCGATCTTCCCGTCTCGCAGCGTGACGCGGAAAGCGCCTCCTTGCTCTCCCACCGTGCCGGCGCGGTAGCACGCGACTCCGTGCTCGCCTGCCAGGGCTTGAACCGCCGCTACGCGATCCGGGGAACAGGTGATTACGGCGCGGCCATGCGATTCGCTGAAGAGCACGTCTTCCGACGTAAGCCCTGTGCCATACGACTGCAGATCGATGTCCACGCCGAAGCCCGCGGGCTGATACGGGCCACCCATCGCGACCTCGGCGAGCGCAACGCCTAATCCTCCATGCGAGCAATCGTGCGCGGATCGAAAGAGGCTCCGCTCGGCGGCCGTCACGAGCAGCGTCACGAGACGCTTTTCCGCTTCGAGATCGACCTCAGGAGGCTGCCCGCCGACAAAGTCGAAGCACACCTCCCAGTACGCCGAGCCCCCGAATTCGGGCTGCGTGTCGCCGAGTACGAAGACGGCATCGCCAGGTGCGCGCGCAAAGCTCGGGACCGCGCGCTCGACGCGGGGCAAGAGGCCGACCATGCCAATCACCGGCGTGGGATCCACCGCACCGGTCGGGCTCTCGTTGTAGAACGACACGTTGCCGCCGGTCACGGGGGTGTCGAGCACGCCGCACGCGTCGGCAATGCCGCGGGCCGCTTCCTGGAATTGATAGAACACCTCGGGCCGTTCGGGACTGCCGAAGTTCAGGCAATTCGTGATGCCGAGCGGCCGCGCGCCGGTGCACGCGACGTTGCGCGCGGCCTCGGCCACGGCCGCCTTGCCACCCTCGTACGGGTCGAGTCGCACGTAACGGCTATTGCAGTCGGTTTTGACGGCTATGCCGAAGGCTTCACCGCGCACGCGCAAGACGCCCGCGTCGCCTCCCGGTGGTATGACAGTGCCGGCCTGAACCGTTGAATCGTACTGCTCAAAAACCCATCGCTTGGACGCAACCGACGGCGCATCCAGGAGCCTGAGTAGCGCCTCAGTTGGCGCGTACCGGCGTGCGGCGTGCGGCGTAGACGCCCGGAGCTTCGCGACGCCAGGATCTTCTTTGGCGTCGGGATAATACACCGGGCAATCTTCGACGAGGCGCTGGCCGGGAATCTCGACGACAACCTTACCCTCCCACAGGCAGCGATACATCCCGTCGTCCGTCACCTTGCCGATCGGCGTCGCGTTCAGGTCCCATTTGGCCGCGATCGCCTGAACTTCCTTGACCCGATCGGCCTTTGCGACGACGAGCATCCGCTCCTGTGATTCCGAGAGCAGGATCTCGTAGGGCGTCATTCCGGGTTCACGCGTGGGAACCTCGGAGAGATCGATTTCGACGCCGACACCGCCGCGCGCAGCCATCTCGGCGGACGACGACGTCAGCCCGGCGGCCCCCATGTCCTGAATCGCGACGATATGACCTGAGGCAATCAGCTCGAGACTTGCCTCGAGCAGCAGCTTCTCGGTAAAGGGATCACCGACCTGCACCTGCGGCCGGCGCTGTTCGCTCTTGTGCGTCAGCTCTTCGGACGCGAACGACGCGCCGTGAATGCCGTCGCGGCCCGTACTGGAGCCGACGGTGATGAGAATATTGCCGACGCCGTGCGCGGCGGCCTTGATGAGGTCCTTTTCCTTGAGTACGCCGACGCACATCGCGTTGACCAGGGGATTGCCCGAATAGCCCGGCGCAAAGTCGACCTCGCCGCCCAGCGTGGGCACGCCGACGCAATTGCCGTAGTCGCCGATGCCTTTGACGACCCCGCCGCAGAGGTAGCGGTTGCGGGCGTCATCGAGCGGGCCGAAGCGAAGACTGTTCAGCAGCGCGACGGGACGCGCACCCATCGTGAACACGTCGCGCAGGATACCGCCGGCGCCCGTCGCCGCCCCCTGATACGGTTCGACGGCCGACGGATGATTGTGCGACTCGATCTTGAAGGCCACGGCCCAGCCGTTCGGCAATCGCAACACGCCGGCATTTTCGCCGGGACCCTGGACCACCTGCGCGCCGGCCGTCGGGAACGTCTTGAGGACCGGGCGCGAGTGCTTATAGGAACAGTGCTCGCTCCACAGCGCCGAGAAGATCCCGAGCTCGGGAAACGTTGGCGTGCGGTCGAGCATCAGGGCGATGCGCTCGTACTCTTCGGTTGTGAGGTTGTGCTCCTGCACCAGCTCGGGAGTGATCTGCGGATCTGTCACGATCGGGTCACGCCCTTCGCGACGGCGCGGAATATCCGGGCCAGAATGTTGGGCGCCACCGCCCGCTTCATCACCTTCTCGGCCTCATCGGCATCGACCCAGAGACCGTGGCAATTCGTGCACTGGTCGATCTGCACGCCGTCCCAATCGCCGGTGAACAAGTCATAGCCGCATTTGGGGCACTTCATGTAGTGCAGTTTGCGCTCGGCTTCGACGGCGGATTTCCGTGCCGTCTCGCGCTGCTGCCTGAGCAGCTCAGCGTCGCGGCGCGCGAAGTATTCCTCCTCGTTCTTATTGTGCGTCATGGCTCGCGGGCGCCGGCGGCGGCGTGGGAGGAGGAGCGGGAGGAGGCGCGATGTGCAGCGTATCGCCCCCGGGGTTTGCGAAGGGAACGCGCCCGGGTGGAGACGAAGACTCCCCGGAAAAGCGATGGCCGTCCCAGCGCACGATCGCATCCACCACCTTACCGTTTTGGAGCGTCACGACGTCCATCGTGCCGCAGGTGTACTCGCATCCGTTGCGGAAGAACAGATACGTGTATTCGCCCGCGCGACGGACGGCGGCGGGAGCGGCCCACAGCTCATAGACTTCGCGCTCGCTCATTCCCGGATTGACTGTGCCGGTATCGTCGGAGACGTACGGCACGTCACGCGTCAGCGCCTGGCCCTGCGGCGCGGCGGGTGGACGCGGTCGCTGCGACGCGGCTTCCTGCTCGCGGGCGATGCGCTGCGCCGCGGTATCGGCCGCCGGGCGGACCGGAGCTGGGGGGGGTGCGTGCTGCGCCGACCGGCCGCGCAGTTTGTCCCACGCCAGCTTCAGCTTGGCCTTGGCCGTGTCGACCTGCTCACACCCTGAGGTGGCGACCGTCAACAGCGCGCAAATCACCAGCGTGCTGCGTCGCATTTCGACCCTCCAGAGAAGAGAAGACCCGGGCGCCGTCCTGACCTCCCAACACCTGGGTGTTGCGGCGCTCCGGATGCGGCATGATCCCCACCACATTGCGGCCGGCGTTGCACACGCCGGCGATATCGTGTATCGAGCCGTTCGGGTTTTCCGTGACGTAGCGCATCACCACCTGGGCATTCGCCTCGAGCTCGGCGAGCGTTTGCGGGTCGGCGACGTAGCGGCCGTCGCCATGCGCGATCGGAAGCGTCAGCTCCTCCCCGCGCTCGTAGCCCGCGGTGAACGGCGTATCGGTCGCCTCGACCCTGACCCGCACGGGCCGCGACAGAAACTTGAGCCGCGCGTTGCGCATCAGCGCGCCGGGAAGGAGGCCCGCCTCGCACAGGATCTGAAAGCCGTTGCAAATGCCGAGGACCGAGCCCCCCGCGCGCGCGTAAGCCGCGACGGCGCGCAGGACCGGCGAAAAGCGCGCGATCGCGCCCGAGCGCAGGTAGTCACCGTAGCTGAAGCCACCCGGGAGAATCACCGCGTCCGCTTGCTTCAGATCGGTATCCCGGTGCCAGACGTAGTAGGCATCCGAGCCCGCGGCGCGGGCCGCGTCGAGGGTGTCCGCGTCGCAATTCGAGCCAGGAAAGACGACTACGGCGACACGCTGCATTCGTAATCCTCCGTCACCGGATTGGCGAGCAGCCGGTCGCACATCATGCGCGCCTTGGCCGCCGCTTCCTCCCGCGACGCAGCCTGGACCTGCAAGACGAGATGCTTGCCTGCGCGCACGCTGGCGACCTCGCCGAAGCCCAGCGCCTGCAGCGCATGCTGCACGGCTTGGCCCTGTGGATCGAGTAGAGCGGCGCGTGGCATCACCCGGACTTCAACCGTAAAGGGATTCATGCCACCCCTCCGGACCCCGTTCCCGTGCCGGGACGGCGAGGCCCGCGGTAATTTGCTTCGCTCTCATCGATCACAATCGGACCGGCGATTTCCGCCTCCTCGTCTTCGGCGGGCGCTTTGAAGAACCCGAGCAGAATCGCGCGCCCAACGCCATAGGTCATGTACACGATGCCGAGCGGGAACAGGAAGACGTCATGTCTCCAGATTCCGAATACCAGGATAACAAGAATCAGGGCGAGTCCCAATAGTCCGCTCGCGGTGCGAAATCCCGCGCGCGGCAGCGTAGGGTAGTGCACGTTGCTCACCATCAGAATGGTCAGCGCAATCATCAGAAACGCGAGCAAGAGGTGCCATGGCAGCCCACTCAGCGACGCATAGAGCGACGTCTGCGTGAATGGGAAAAAAGTCGCCAGGGTCATACCGGCAGCCGGCGACGGCAGGCCGATGAAATGGGTCTTGGCGCGGCCGGCCTGCGTCACGTTGAAGCGTGCCAGTCGAATGGCGGCAGCCATCACGTAGAAATAGCAGAAGATCCACGATGCGCCGCCCGTCCCGGCGCTGGAGGGTCCGCTGGCGAACTCGACCTGGTACATGAGGAAAGCGGGCGCAACGCCGAAGCTCACGATGTCCACCAGGCTGTCGAGCTCCGCCCCAAAGCGCGTCCCGGTTCCCGAGATCCGCGCCACGCGTCCGTCCAGCGTATCGAGGATGCCAGCGAACACGATGAACCACCCCGCGCGGTAGAACTCGCCGCGCGTGGCAAGCACCATCGCCCAGATCCCAAAGAACAGATTGAACAACGTGAAGAGACTGGGCACGACGATGACGACGCGGCGGAAGGGCAGTGGCGGTGGTCTCATGCGTACTCCGCGAGCACGGTACCGCCGACCCGCACGCGATCGCCCGGTTTGACTTTGACGTCCGGCCGCGCCGAGAGTGGCAGGAAGACGTCGGTACGCGAGCCGAAGCGAATCAGACCGAGGCGCGCACCCTGGCTGACGTGGTCACCTGGTTTGGAATCGGTCACGATGCGGCGCGCGATGAGGCCGGCGATCTGCCGCACGAGCACGCGCCCACGCGGGCCCCGCATGCCTATAGAGGATTGCTCGTTGTCGAGGCTCGCCTTTTCACTTGCGGCGTGCAGGAACTTACCCTTGTTGTGGTGCACCAGCTCGACAGTGCCGTCCACCGGGTAGCGGTTCACGTGGACATCAAAGACCGATAGAAAGATCGAGATGCGCACCGACCGTTCCTTCACGTACATCGGCTCGTCGGTCTCGATGACATGGACGACATGTCCTTCGGCGGCCGCGATCACGTAGCGGTCGCCACGCGGGCCGGGGCGGATCGGATCGCGAAAGAACGTGACGACCCAGATCGCGACGATCGCCAAGAGGACGCCGAGTGGCAGCCAAAGCCATCCCGCCGCCACGGCAATCGCCCATGCCGCCACAATGAACACCCATCCTTCGCGCGCAATCCTCACTCCAGCTCTTTCCCCGTAATCCGGCGATACGCGTCGCGATAACGGTCGCTCGTCGCTTGCACCACCTCGGCCGGCAGCGGCGGCGGCGGGGCTTCGCCGTTCCATTTGCCCTGCTTCTTCAACTCTGCCAGGTAGTCGCGCAGCGGCTGCTTGTCGAAGCTCGGCTGGCTTTTGCCGGGCTCGTAACGATCAGCGGGCCAGAAGCGCGAGGAGTCGGGAGTCAGAATTTCGTCGATCACGATGAGCTCGCCCCCCGGCGTGGTCCCGAACTCGAATTTTGTGTCGGCGATGATGATGCCGCGCTGCGCCGCGTAATCGCGACCCGCTTCGTAGAGCGCGAGACTCGCACTGCGCAGCCGCTCGGCAGTCAGGCGACCGACGCTCTGGACCACGTGGTCGAACGTGACGTTCTCATCGTGACCCTGCTCGGCCTTGGTCGCCGGTGAGAAAATCGGTGGATCGAGCTGGACGCTCTCGATCAATCCCTTGGGCATCGGCTCGCCTGCGAGAGTCCCCGACTTCTTGTACTCGGCCCATGCCGACCCGGAGATATAGCCGCGGACGACGCATTCGAACGGCACGGTTGTCGCGCGGCGCGACAACATCGCGCGGCCCTGTAACTCGTCGCGATGCGGCGCGAGGGCAGGAACGCGCGAGATGACCTCGTCCACATCGGCAGTCAACAGGTGATGCGGCATCACCGACTTCAGGCGCGCGAACCAGAACGCGCTCAGCTGCGTGAGCACGGCACCCTTGTACGGAACGGCTTCCTTCATGACGACATCGAAGGCGCTGACGCGATCGCTCGCTACCAGGAGGAGAGTGTCGTCGTCCACGGCGTAGACTTCGCGGACCTTGCCGCGCCGCACGAGCGGCAGCGGCAACTGACTTTGTACGAGAACTCCTCCGGTCATACCTGAACCTCCGCCACGGCAGCCGCCGGGGCCGCCGCTTGAATGGAGCGCATGAGATCGGGGAGTACCCGATCGAGAAAGTCGTCCACCTGCTGTGGAGCTCGCCCAACGTACGCCGCCGGATCGAGCTCGCTCTCGGTCGCGCGCACGCCCAGCTTCTTGAATTCGGGAGTCTTGGCCAGCCGGTCGAGCAGGCCCGCCGACCCCTGCAGACTCTGCCCGCGGATCACTTCGTGGAGTTGCTGGCGGTCGCCGCCTGCCTTCACGCCGCGCATCAGCAAGCGCTCCGTCGCGAGGAAGGGCATCGCCTGTGCCACGCGCTGGCCGATCGTTTCCTCGCGAACCTCGAGTCCCGCGGCCACGTTCGTGGTCAGCACGAGAATCGCATCGGTCGCGAGGAATGCTTCGGGAATCACCAACCGGCGATTCGCGCTGTCGTCGAGCGTGCGCTCGAGCCACTGGGCCGCCGCGGTGTGCCACGCGTTCCCTTCGAGCTCGATCACGTACCGTGCGAGACTCGTCATCCGCTCGGCGCGCATCGGATTGCGCTTGTACGGCATCGCGGACGAGCCGACTTGCTCACTCTCGAATGGCTCGAGCAGCTCGCCCTCGTGCTGTAACAATCGCAGATCGGTCGCGAACTTGGCGGCTGACTGCGCGATGCCCGACAGCACCGCGAGGATCTGCCCATCGAGTTTGCGCGTATACGTCTGGCCGGTGACCGGCAAGACCTGGTCGAACCCCAGCGCACGCGACACCCGGCCGTCCAGCTCGGCGACCTTGGCGTGATCGCCGTCGAACAGCTCGAGGAAACTGGCCTGTGTCCCCGTCGTGCCCTTCACGCCGCGGAAGCGCAGCGTGCTGATGCGGTGCAGCAATTCCTCGGCATCGAGCGCGAAATCCTGCATCCAGAGGGTGACGCGCTTGCCGACCGTCGTGAGCTGCGCGGGTTGGAAATGCGTGTAGGCCAGGCAGGGAACCGCGCGAAACCGCCGAGCCACCTTACCCATGGCGACCAGGACCGCACCAATGCGACCTAGTAGGAGCTGCATGGACTCTCGCATCAGCACGAGGTCGGCGTTGTCGGTGACGTACGCGCTGGTCGCGCCAAGGTGGATGAACGGCCGAGCCGCAGGCGCCTGATCGCCGAGGTGATGAATGTGCGCCATCACGTCATGGCGCAGCCGGCGTTCGTATTCGGCGGCTTTGTCGAGATCGGCATCGTCCAAGTGGGAGCGCAGCTGAGTCACCGCATCGTCCGGAATGCGGATTCCCAGCTCCTTCTCACCCTGCATGAGCGCGAGCCACAGGCGGCGCCACAAGCCGATGCGGCGGCGCTCACCCCAGAGCGCCTGCATCGCGGGAGATGCGTACCGCGTGGAAAGCGGCGAGATCCAGTTCAAACCGCGGCCTTGGCCCGCGCGACCAGCTTGCTCCAGTCGGCGAGGAATTGTTCGAGGCCGCGGTCGGTGAGCGGATGCATGAGCAGCTTCTTCAGCACGTCGGGCGGCAGCGTCGCGACGTCCGCGCCGATCATCGCGGCTTCCACGACGTGACGCGGATGGCGGATCGACGCGGCGAGAATCTCGGTCTCGATGTTGTAGTTGTCGAAGATCGTGCGGGCCTCACGGATCACATCCATCCCTTCCTGGCCCACGTCATCGAGCCGCCCGATGAAGGGACTGACGTAGGATGCGCCGGCCTTGGCGGCGATCAGGCACTGCACACTCGAGAAGCAGAGCGTGACGTTGGTGCGAATGCCCGCGGATGCCAGGCGCCGCACCGCAACCATGCCCGCCTCGAGCATCGGAATCTTCACCACGATGTTCTCGGCGATCTTCGCGAGCTCGGTGCCTTCCTTGACCATCGCTTCGGCGTCCACCGCGACGACTTCCGCCGATACGGGGCCCTCCACAAGGGAGCAGATTTCCTTCAGGACGTCACGAGGATCGAGGTCCCCCGCCTGCTTCGCCAAGAGCGATGGGTTGGTGGTGATGCCGTCGATGAGGCCGGCCTGCGCCGCCCAACTGATGTCTTTGAGACTCGCCGTGTCGAGAAAAAACTTCATGATGTCGGCTCCGCGGCGTAGAGGTCCGGAGGATATCGCACCGCCTCCAGGTACAGGCCCTGAGGCGGGGCAGGCGGGCTGGCCGCCAGATTATCACTCGCAGCAAGCAGACGGGGGAAGTCGTCCGGCGAACGCCGGCCAAGGGCGATATCGACCATGGTGCCGACAAGGAACCGCACCATGTGATGCAGGAATCGATCGGCCTCGACCGTGAACGCCATTCCCATTCCGTCCGCTCGCGGCGCCCAGTGCGCAAGCGCCACGCGGCATCGGTAGTGGGACGTGTTCGCGCCGGCCGCAGCCAGACCGCGAAACTCGTGCTCGCCGAGCAGGGCCACCGCGGCGCCATGCAGGGCGCGCTCATCCAGATCGCGGCAGAGAGCCCACTCGTACGGCTTGCGGAACGGTGACGCCGCCGCTTCGTCGGTCCCGATCAGGTACCGATAGCGCCGCGCCGTCGCGCTGCGCCGGGCGTCGAATCCGGCCCGCATCACATGCACCTGCTGAACCCAAATATCGCGCGGCAGCAGCGCATTGAGCGCGCGTCGCAAATCGTCCGGCTGCCAGCGTTCGGTTCCGAGAAAACTGACGGCCTGACCAAGCGCGTGAACACCGGTGTCGGTGCGTCCCGCGCCCGTGACGGTCGTCCGGCGGCCCCCCCGGCCCCCCGGGCCCCTCCCGTCGCCCATCAGGCGTTCGAGCACCGCCTCGAACTCGGCCTGGACGGTGCGATCCACCGGCTGCCGCTGCCACCCTGCGAAGCCACCCCCGTCGTACTGAATCACCGCTAGAAAGGGGCGGCTTGTCACGCGGGAAAGATGCAACTCGTTGTCACTATTTGACAAGGGTGATAGCCTTATTCCTGATGGACGCTCCACTGCGCCACGCGCTGAGCGCGCTTGCCAACCGTCAATCACTCTCGGAAACAGAGACCGCTGAGGTCTTCGGCGTTGTCATGAGCGGCGACGCGACGCCCGCGCAGATCGGCGCTTTGCTGATGGGGTTGCGCGCCAAGGGCGAAACTGCGGATGAGCTCGCCGGCGCGACACGCGCACTCCGCGCCGCGATGGTGCGCGTCGAAGCCTCCCACCCGCACCTGGTCGACACGTGCGGCACGGGCGGCGGTGCCGTCGGCACATTCAACATCTCGACGGTTGCCGCGTTCGTCGCCGCGGGCGCCGGCGCCATGGTGCCGAAACACGGGAATCGCTCGTACACATCGCGCTGCGGCTCCGCCGATCTCCTGGAAGCGCTTGGCCTGCGGATCATGCTCGATGCACCAACCGCGAGCCGCGTGCTGAATGAAGTGCGCGTCGTGTTTCTGTTCGCGCAGAACTTCCATCCAGCCATGAAGCATGTTGCCGGCGTTCGGCGGGAGTTGGGCACGCCGACGCTCATGAACCTGATCGGGCCGCTCGCGAATCCGGCGAGTGTGCGCCGTCAGGTCGTCGGCGTCGCGGATCCCGATCGCGCCGGTATCGTCGCAGAAGCGCTGCTCCGGCTGGGCGCCGAGCATGCGCTGGTCGTGCATGGACGCGTCGGTATGGATGAGATCTCGCCGCACGGAATCACCGATGTTTGGGAGGTGAAGGACGGGGCGGTACGGCGCTGGGAGATCGACCCCGAGCGCTTCCGCCTCGGCATCACCGACGTGGCCGAGCTGCGGGGCGGGGAACCCGCCGATAACGCGGCGCGGGTCGAGCGAATTCTGGGCAATGGATCGGCGCCATCCGATCCGGCGGGGCTGGCGGCGGTGCTGCTGAACGCCGGCGCGGCGATCTATGTCGCGGGGATTGCGGGCTCGCTGGCCGAAGGCATCGGGCGCGCTCGCGAGGTCGTCGCGTCGGGCGCCGCCCGCGCGGCGCTCGATCGCCTCCGTAAAGCGACGGGCGGCGCTGGGGGGGCTAGTATTTCCGGATGACGCCGACGACGATGCCTTGCACGATGACGTCCCGTTCGTTCACGCGCAGCGGCTGCATCGAATCATTCGCCGGCTGCAGCCTGATCCAGCCGCCGGGCTCGCGATAGAACCGCTTGACCGTGGCACCCTCTCCATGGACGAGCGCGATCACGGTCTGGCCGGCATCGGCCTGGTTGCGCTCCTGAACGACGACATAGTCGCCGTCCTTGATGTGCTCGTCGATCATGGAGTTGCCGCGCACCTTCAGGACGTAGCTGCGACCCCGCCGGGGCAGGAGCTCGTCGGGGACGGCGATGGTCTCGTCGCCCGTGACCGCTTCGATGGGAGCGCCCGCGGCGACCAATCCCAGCAGCGGCAGCTCGGTCGCGCCGGTCTGCCCCTTTGGCGGCACGACCTCGATAGCGCGACTCTCGTTGTGCGTGCGCCGGATGTAGCCTTTCCGCTCGAGATTGGTGAGATGCTCGTGGACTGTGGCCAGCGACTGGAATCCAAACTGGCGGGCGATCTCCTCAAAGCTGGGGGCGTACCCCTTTTCATCGAGGTGTTTCGAGATGAAGTCGAGGATCTCGCGCTGGCGACGCGTTACCGGCATACTGGCTCCCGAAGATTTACCGAACCATAATTTACCCGAATAACGACCGAACGCAAGCATGTCAGATAACCCGCACAGAACCTCGCTTGACGCTATTCTGGCGGTGACCCGCGACCGGGTCGCGAGTTTGGCGCCACGGGTGAGCGCAATCGAACGCGCCGCCCGACACGCGCCGCCGGCGCGGCCCTTTCCCGGGCATGCGGAAGCGACCGTAGGCGTGATCGCGGAGGTGAAGCGGCGCTCGCCATCCCAAGGCGTGATTCGCGAGGATCTCGATCCCGTCGCGCATGCCGCGGCGTATGCCAGAGGTGGTGCGGTCGCGATTTCAGTTCTGACCGACGGTCCACACTTTGGAGGCTCGATCGAGGACTTGGAGCGTGTCGTGGCGACGGTTCCCGTTCCGGTGCTGCGCAAGGACTTCGTGATCGATGAGGCACAGATCCAGGAAGCCCGCGCCGCCGGGGCCAGTGCCGTTCTGCTGATCGCTCGCATTTTGAGCGCCGGCTCACTCGCGGCACTCGCCAGGGTCGTCCGCTCTTGGGACATGACGCCTCTGATCGAGGTCCACGACGCCGCGGAGTTGGATGCCGCGCTGGCCGCGGGTCCGAGTCTGCTGGGGGTCAACGCGCGCGACCTCGACACGTTTGTGGTGGATCTGGCGGGAGCGGAGACGCTGATTGCCGAAATTCCGGCGGGCGTCCCGGTCGTCGCCGAGAGCGGCATCGAGACTCGCGCGGACGTCGAGCGTCTGGCGGAGGCGGGAGCGGACTACGTGCTCGTCGGCACCAGTGTCGCGCGGCAGCCGGATCCCGAGAAAGCGGTGAACGCATTAGTGGGAGTGCAACGACAGTCACGATGACCGCAACCGAAATCGGTCGTTTCGGCCCCTACGGTGGCCGCTATGTCCCCGAGACGCTCATGCAGGCGCTCGAGGAGTTGACGGCCGTCTACGACGCGGCCCGCAACGATCCGCAGTTCTGGAGCGAGCTCGATGGACTGCTCAAGAACTACGTCGGCCGTCCGACACCGATCACCGCAGTGCCGCGCCTGTCCGCGCGGGTTGGCGTTCCGATCGTTCTCAAGCGCGAGGACTTGAACCACACCGGTGCCCACAAGATCAACAACACGCTCGGCCAAGTGTTGCTCGCGCAGCGCATGAAAAAGCGGCGCATCATCGCCGAGACCGGCGCGGGCCAACATGGCGTGGCTACGGCGACCGTGTGCGCCCGCTTTGGTCTCGACTGCGTCGTGTACATGGGTGAAGAAGACATGCGGCGCCAGCGACTCAACGTGTACCGCATGGAGCTCATGGGAGCGAAGGTCGTCCCGGTGACCTCCGGGACGCGCACGCTGAAGGATGCCACGAACGAAGCGCTGCGCGACTGGGTCACGAACGTCACGACCACCCATTACATCATCGGCTCCGTGGTGGGTCCGGATCCTTTCCCGCGCCTGGTCCGCGATTTCCAGTCCGTGATCGGCCGCGAAGCGCGCGCGCAGGTCCTGGAGCAGTTCGGCCGGTTGCCGGGTAGCGTCGTTGCCTGCGTCGGCGGTGGATCGAACGCCATGGGGATCTTCACCGCATTTCTCGAGGACAAGTCCGTCCGGCTGGTCGGCGTCGAGGCGGCGGGGGAGGGCCTGCAGACCCGGAAGCACGCCGCTACGCTGGGCGCCGGTCGCCCCGGCGTCTTTCATGGTAGCCTCAGCTATTTGCTGCAGGACGCCGACGGTCAGGTACTCCCGGCGCACAGTGTGTCGGCGGGTCTCGACTACCCCGGTGTTGGTCCAGAGCACGCTTTCCTGAAGGACACGGGACGCGTATTGTATGAGGCCGTGACGGATCGTGAGGCTCTGGAAGCATTTGCGGCCCTCTCGCGGTTGGAAGGGATTCTGCCGGCGCTCGAGAGCGCTCACGCCATCGCGTGGGTGATGAGAAGTGGGAACGCATCTGATGAACTCATCCTGATCAACTTGAGCGGCCGCGGTGACAAGGACGTCGCCATGGTCGCCGAGCTTACTGGAGCCGCGCTCTGACCAATCCTCAGGCTCAGATCCCCGAGCTCGCGCTCCCGCCGTCGCAGGTCGAGGAGCTGATGCAAGTCGTCAGCAAGGGGATGCGGGCGACGCAGCTCTACCTTCCCAACAACCCTGTTTACCAGCGCGCCGTAGAAAACATCCGCACCGCCTTCCGTCAGATCTGGCAGGCGACGGATGATTTGATCTTCGACATCGGCGAGACCGAAATGCGCTGGGAAGACAACGTCGTCTACAATCAGGACCAGCGCAACGAGAGCATCGCGTGGACGCTCTACAAGGACGGCGTCCGCTCGCTCACGTTCAAACCTGGCGTCGAAGACGCCGAGATCGTGCGATTTCTTGCCGTGCTGCAGCAGGCAAAGAATCTGCAGGCGGACGCGCCGGATGATCTGCTGACGCTCCTCTGGGCAGAAGACTTCCAATTCGTCTCCTACACATTCCGCGAGTTGGCGAGCGAGAACGCGGTTCCCATCGAGCGTACGGAAAAGGCTGCACAACAGATCGGCGGTGGAGGCACACCCGGCGGCGACGGCGGCATGGGCGATCCGGCGACGGTGCGCCGGCAGGTTGAAGAGGAAGCGCCGCCCAAGCGCGAAGGCCTCGTTTCGATCGACGACTTCGATACGACGCTCTACTTCCTGGAAGACAAGGAGATCGAATACCTCCACAAGGAAGTCGAGCGCGAGTACGCGCAGGACTTGCGCGGCAACGTGCTCGCCATGCTCTTCGACCTGCTCGAGCTGCAGACCTACGGCACCGTACGCGCCGAGCTGATCTCGATCATCGAGAATTTCATTCCGTATCTGCTCGGTGCGGGGGACTTCCGCTCCGTCGCATTCATCCTGCGCGAGTGCAAGCTCATCCTGCAGCGGGCCCGCGAGTTGATTCCCGAGCACCGCCAGATCCTCGAGGCCCTCCCTGCGCGCCTGTCCCAGCCGGACGCGCTGTCGCAGCTGTTGCAGTCGCTCGATGAAGCGACGAGCCATCCCACCGAAGAGGAATTGAGCGAGCTGTTCGGTGAACTGCGCGCTGATGCGCTGGGGACGCTGATGGGTTGGCTGCCCAAGCTCGGCAACGAGCGCGTGAAGAGCCTGGTGCAGAATTCGGCCGAGCGGCTGGCGCAGGCGCATGCCGCGGAGGTACTGAAAGCACTCGCGAGCACCGATCCGACGGTGCAGCTCGAGATGGTGCGTCTCGCCGGCCGCCTCAAGCTTCCAGGCGCCCCCGACGGCATGGGGCCGCTGCTCGAACGCGGCGAGCGCGAGCTGAAGCTCGCCGTCGTCGAGGCGTTGACGACCATCGCCAGTCCGGGCGCCACCCGCTTGCTCGAAAAGGCGATCGACGACCCTGAGCGAGACGTGCGCATCGCCGCCGTGAAGTTCCTCGGTCAGCGCGGCCACCGCAACGCATTTCCGCGGATCGAGGCGGTCATCGGCGGCAACAAACTCAAGGACGCGGACCTCACGGAGAAGATGGCGTTCTTCGAGTCCTACGGCGCACTGGCCGGCGAGTCCGGAATCGCGGCGCTCGAGAAACTGCTGCTGGGAAAGGGCGGGCTGCTCGCGCGCAAAGAGGATCCCGAGACGCGCGCCTGCGCCGCGATGGCCCTGGGCAAGATTCGCACGCCCGCGGCGCGCGATGTGCTGCAAAAGGCCGCGCAGGACAAGGAACCGCTCGTGCGTAACGCGGTGAACCGCGCGTTGCGCGAAGTCGGAGTGATGCAGTGACGGCCCCCCCGCCGGGCGGCAAGCGTCCGTCCATGATGGAGACCGTCCAGACCACAGACGGTTTCCTCCGCCACGCCGGCCGTGACTTCCTGGTCGTGCTGTACACCGCGTTCCGTTCGCTCAAGCTCTACCCGATCGAGAACGCGCAAGTGCAGAAGGCGCTCGACGACCTGGCCGCTACCACCAAACAACTCCTCGACGTGGAACGCGAGCTCGAGGTCCGGCTCCAGGGAGAGTTCATCTTCGTGAACTCGACCCGCCTGCGGCTCGACCTCGATAACTACGCCTCCTTCTCGCACATCCTGAACGTCCTTCAGCAGTGCGGGATCGGTGCCGTGCGCGTCGACGAAGGTGTGGACCGGCGGCAACTGCAGGTCTTCGTCTCGCTGCTCCTCGCGTACGCCGCGAAAGAGGCCAATCCCAACAAGTTGTTCGAGCTTTCGCAGAAGCTGACGGATGGCGGCGTGTCATTCATCAGCGTCGAGCCGCCGCTCGAGGCCGAAGAAGACGTGGAAGAAGAAGAGCGCCAGAAGGAAGCCGCGAAACGCACGTACGCGCGCTCAGTTGCCGTGACCAAGGAAGTCATCAATTCGATTCGCATGGGGCGCAC
>DATBFV010000059.1:0-3333 GCA_036558345.1 Gemmatimonadales bacterium
GGACTACGTCACCTGGAAGGATCGTCACTTCATCGAGCCCGCCGCCGAGGCGCTCGCGCCGCTGACGGCCCCGCTCGGCGTGATCGCGATCCTCGGCAACCACGACGACGACCGCGACATGCCGGCGGCGCTCGCGGCGAAGGGATTTACCGTCCTGCGCGATGCGCGCACGCGTCTCACGGTCCGTGGCGAGCCGCTCGACCTGGTGGGAATCCGCTACTGGACCTACCGTCTTCCCGAGATCGCGCGCCTGCTGCGCGGCAGCGTTCCGCATGCGATTCTGCTGGCGCACACGCCGAAGCGGCTGCTCGAGGCGCAACAGCTCGCGGTGTCGGCGGTGCTGAGCGGGCACACCCACGGCGGGCAGATCGTGCTGCCATGGATTGGCGCGGTCGCGGCGCGCGAGTTCCCGGTGATCGCGGGTTTCGCGCAGCGCGAGGGAACCTCGATCTTCGTGAGCCGCGGCGTGGGAACGGTCTACGTCCCTGTCCGCATCAATTGTCCGCCCGAAGTGGCGGTGCTGACCTTGGAAACGGTCACGCGCAGCTGATCGGCGTGGACGATCTGAGTAGGTTCCGGCTTTACATCCCTCAACGGTGGCGTCGATCAATGCCGGGAGGGTGGATCCCCGACCGGAGATCAAGGCCGCGACACGCCGCTTGGGGTCTGACCCCACGCTGTCACGCCGCGACGAAAATTGGGGTCTGACCCCGGTTTGTGCGCCTTGAGGTCCGAATGGGGTCAGACCCCGATCGTTCGGCAGGCCAATTGCCATTCGGACGTAGCATGTCGAGAAAGCAACGAGTGGCGCTGGGCGGATACGTCTATCACGTCTGCAACCGAGGGTCTCGAAAGGGCGTCCTGTTCGAGACTTCCGAGGACTTCGATGATTTTGTCCGATTGATGGACGAAGCGCGCGCCAAGCGGAGCATGCGAATAATCGGGTACTGTCTCATGCGAACCCATGTGCATTTCTTGCTGTGGCCCCAGTCCAACGGGGACATGTCGCGCTTCATGCAGTGGATCGCCAGCACCCATGCTCGCCGCTTTCATCAGCGGCGCGGGACCAAGGGAACGGGGGCAGTGTACCAGAGCCGCTATGTATCGACGCCGATCAAGGACGATCGTCACTTGTTGATTGCCTGGCGGTATGTGGAGATGAATCCGGTGACCGCCAAGTTGGTGCAGCGTGCGGAAGACTGGCGTTGGAGCAGCGCCCGCCCTTCATCAGACCCCCCGGCCATCTTCACAGTGGATCCCGGTCCGGTGCCTCGTCCCGCGACGTGGCTGGACATCGTAAATCCCAACTAGCCGCAAGACCAGCCTCGTCAACCAATTGCAGCGCTTCTGTGCGACTGGGGGTCAGACCCCAATTTGACACGCCCGTCGCGCAATTGGGGTCAGACCCCAATCGGTACGGCCAACCCGCTATCGGGGGTCAGACCCCACAGTCAGGTAGCCTCGTAGCAGACTCGTGCCCGCGCGCCCCGTCGGATTTCGCCGATCACGCTCGCAGTGCCCTCGCCCGCATCAGCCAGCGAACGCATCACCCGATCGTGGTGCGCCGCCTCGACGACGAGCACCAGGCCGATACCCATGTTGAAGGTCCGCAGCATGTCGTCGCGAGGCACGCCCCCCGATCGCTCGAGCCAGCGGAAGATCGCCGGAATCTCCCAGCTCCCGGGGCGGACGACGGCTTCGGTGCCCTGCGGGAGCACCCGGGGGAGATTGTCGGTCAGGCCTCCGCCCGTGATGTGCGCCATGCCCTTGATCAGCTGGTCCTGGAGAAGCGGCTTGATGATCGGCAGATAGGACCGATGCGGCGCCAGCAGTGCCGCGCCGATCGTCGTCCCAAGCTCGGGAACGGTGTCGTTGACATCGAGGCGCAGTTCATCGAACGCAATTTTTCTCGCGAGCGAGTACCCGTTCGTGTGCAAACCGGCCGATCGGAGGCCGATCAGGAGATCGCCGTCGCGGATGCCGCTGCCGTTGATGACGCGGGCGCGATCGACGAGACCGACGATGAAGCCCGCGACGTCGTACTCGCCGTCCGCGTAGAATCCCGGCATCTCCGCGGTCTCACCGCCGAGCAGCGCGCAGCCGTTCTGACGGCAGCCCTCGGCGAGGCCAGCCACGATCTGGACGGCAACATCAGGGTCGAGTCGCCCGGTCGCCAGGTAGTCGAGGAAGAAGAGCGGCT
The DNA here is from genome assembly GCA_036558345.1 of Gemmatimonadales bacterium. Taxonomy (GTDB): domain Bacteria; phylum Gemmatimonadota; class Gemmatimonadetes; order Gemmatimonadales; family GWC2-71-9; genus 20CM-2-65-7. The sequence continues at coordinate 2,201 of DATBFV010000059.1, forward strand.
CTGCGCCCTGCACGAGAATGTCGTTGACGCAGTGGTTGACGAGATCGATCCCGATCGTGTCGTGCACGCCGGCCATGAAGGCGACGCGAAGCTTCGTGCCCACGCCGTCCGCGCTGGCCACCAGCACTGGATCCTTCGCCGTCCGGCCCAGTTGATACAGCCCTCCGAAGGTGCCCAGATCGGACAGGACGCCCGGCGTGAAGGTCCCTCGCGCCAGTCCGCGGATCCGCCGCACGACCTCGTTGCCGGCGTCGATGTCGACGCCCGCTTTCCGATAGTCCAACTAGAACTCCAGCACCTGCACGAGCGTATCGGACGCGGTGCGAGCCGGTGAGCCGGCCGGGGCCTGCCAGTAGGCCCGCCTCACCGTGGCGAAGAAGCGCTCTTCCTCGTAGTCTTCCTCGAGCATGTCGAAGGCATCGCGCAGCAGCAGGGCACACTCGCGCAAGTCCTGGCGCGCTTCGAGAAACTTCAGGGTGAATGGTGTGTTGCGGAGCGCAACGGTGCCGAAGGCGAGCGCAATCGGCGACCGGGCCGGATCCCGCGCCGACGTTCCGGCGGCAATCAGCGCCGCGGCTGCATCCTCGCGTCCGGCCGCCGCCAGTGCTCCCAGCCCACGTGCCGCCGCACGCAGGAGATCCTGAAAACCCAGATTCTTCGACGCGAAGGTCAACGTGTCCACGACGTACTTCTGGTGCGAGGCGCAATTGATCCCGAGCAGACAGATCGCGGAGGCGATCGCCGGCTGACGGACTCGCGGCGCCGTCCGCTGAAGACCCTCGAGCACTTCCAGCGCGCGCTTGTCGCCGAGCTTGCCCAGCGCGAGCACCGCATCTTCCTGCAAGGGGCCGTCCTGCTTCGCCACGTCCATCAGCGGCCCGACTGCGTACGCCGCGTGGTAATCCCCGAGCGCCTCGATAACGGCGCTTCGGAACAGGTCCTGCCCGCGCATGACCAGGCCGGCCATCGCGGCGCGGACAGCAGGATCCGTTCCATAGGCCGCGAGCGCACGCGTCAGCGCGGGCCTGACGAACTCCGATTCCTCCTTGTCGAGCGCCTTCAGCAGGCGCGCGGCCATGCCGGGCTCCTGGTTGTGCTCGAAGTACGCGTAGGCGACGGCGCGCAGGCGATCG
>DATBFV010000060.1:0-19512 GCA_036558345.1 Gemmatimonadales bacterium
CCATCGAGTACGAGCCCGCGAAGCTTTGCATCGAGTCGAGATCGCTCAAGTACTACCTGTGGTCGTACCGCAACGAGGGGGCGTTCTGTGAGTCGCTGGCCGCACAGATTGCGGACGATGTCGTCTACGCGATCAAGCCGAAATCACTAACGGTTCGCGTGACGCAGAACGTGCGCGGCGGGATTGCATTGGTCGCTGAGGCACGGCGATGAGCTGCTGCGCCGCCCCGGGTTGCGAGCGGACCTTCGACAAGAAGCACGCCGCCCACGAGTTCCGGAACTATCAGAAGAACGGCCCGATTCCGACCACTAAGGCGCTGATCCATTCCATCAAGGGTGCTGGTGTGCGGGACGACACGCTGCTCGACATCGGTGGCGGCGTCGGCGCGATTCAAATCGAGCTCCTCAAATCCGGCGCGCGCTCGGCTGTCAGCGTGGATGCATCGGCGGCGTTCGAAGCGCTCGCGCGCGCGGAAGCCGGTCGCGAGGGGCTGACCGGGCGAATCAAGTATGAATCAGGCGACTTCGTGGAGTTGGCCGACCGGATCGAACCGGCGGATATCGTCACGCTCGACCGCGTGGTGTGTTGCTATCCCAACATGGAGTCGTTGATTCGACTTTCGACCCAGCGGAGTCGCCGCATCTACGGGCTCGTGTATCCGCGCGACCGGCGGCTGAACCGCGTGTTCATCCGCGTGCAAAACTTCTTCCGGGGATTGTTTCGCAATCCGTTTCGATCATTCGTGCATTCGGTGGAGACCATGGATGCACTTGTCGGTGCTGCAGGATTCAGGCTGCGCCAGCGGGTGCGGACGTTTGTGTGGGAAGTCTCGGTGTGGGAGAGGTCAGTCGGGTAGCGTCGGACCCCGATACTCACACGTTGTCGTGCACGTCTCGTGCACAATCACCGCGGTCAGGTTGTGCAGATCCGGCTTGAGCCGCTCCCAAATCCACATGGCGAGGATCTCGGATGTGGGATTCTGGAGTCCGGGAATATCGTTCAGATAATTGTGATCTAACTGATCATAGATCGGCTGGAAGGCCTGTTTGATGTCGCCGTAATCCATGATCCAGCCTTTCTCCGGATCCATGGACCCGCCCACTGCGATTTCGACATTGAACGAATGCCCGTGCAGCCGCGCACACTTGTGACTCGCTGGAAGATTGGGCAGCCGGTGGGCGGCTTCGATCGTGAAGGACTTCCGGATCTCCATAGGCCGAATGATCATTGATCAATGATCATTGATTCAATGATCATTTGATTCCCAGGAGCTTGTGCGTCTGGAGACTCAACCGCCACCGCGGGTGGTCGAGGCAGTAGCGCGCGGCCAGCTCCGTATTCTGCTCGACGTTGGGCCCGTCCATCGGCTGCAGAAAGAAATGCTTGAACTTCAGCCGCTCGAGCTCTTCCGGTGTGATCCCTTGCTGCGGATAGACGAGCTTGAGCTCGTTGCCGGTACGCTGCTTGATGACGGTGCCCGCCTTGGGACTGACGCAGATCCAATCGATGCCCTGCGGAGCTTCGATCGTTCCGTTCGTTTCGATCGCGATTTCAAAGCCGAGGGCGTGCAGGCTCGCGATCAGCGGCTCGTCGATCTGGAGCAGCGGCTCACCGCCCGTGATCACGACGAAACGCTTCGATGTCCCATTGCCGAACCACTGGCTCGCCACTTCCTCGGCCAGCTGCTCAGCGCTCGAAGTACTTCGTCCCGCCAACAAAGTCCGTATCGCAGAACTGACAAATGGCGGTGGCGCGATCCTCTTCGCGACCGGACCACAGGTTGCAACCCGAGAAGCGGAGGAATACGGCAGGGCGCCCCGTGTTCGCCCCCTCTCCCTGGAGCGTGTAGTAGATCTCCTTCACTGTATAGCTCATACGGCTGCAAACCCTTGCTCCCGGATGCGGCAGGAGTCGCAGTGACCGCACGCCGCTCCCTCGGGCGTGGGATCATAGCAGCTGAACGTCAAATCATAGTCAACGCCAAGGTCGAGCCCCTTCCTTATTATGTCGGCTTTGCTCATCTCGATGAGTGGCGTATGGACGCGAAACCGGGCGCCTTCAACGCCCGCTTTGGTTGCAAGGTCGGCGAGGTTCTGGAAGGCAGCAATGTATTCGCGACGGCAGTCGGGGTAGCCGGAATAGTCGAGTGCGTTGACGCCGATGAAGATGTCGCGCGCGCCGAGTACTTCCGCCCAGGCCAACGCGAACGAGAGGAAGATGGTGTTGCGCGCTGGGACGTAGGTGACCGGGATCGAATCGTCGATGGGTCGGTCCTTGGGTACGGCGATGTCGTCTGTGAGGGCCGAACCGCCGAACGCACGCAGCTCGATCTCGAGAGTCTTGTGGTCGACGCCGAACCTCTGGGCAACCCGTCGCGCTGCCTCTAACTCCACTCCATGCCGCTGGCCATAGCTGAACGAGAGCGCGTGGCACTCGAAGCCTTGGGCCTTGGCGATGGCGAGGGTGGTGGTCGAGTCGACCCCTCCGGACAACAGCACGACAGCACGTCTGGGCACGGCAGGGAAGCTACATGGGGCGTATAGCCAGGGTCCCAACGTAGGCCGGCGCGGGGCGGATCTCATGGAATGACCAGCGCTTACGAGGATAGATTTCCCCAGTGCATTCCCAGTCAAAGAGGCCAGCATGGCATTTCAATCGATCAATCCCGCGACCGAAGCAGTTCTCGCAACATTCGACGAATTCACTGCTCAACAGACCGAAGCGGCGCTAAAGGACGCTGACACGGCGTTTCGCGGCTGGCGCCGCGCGAGCATCGCCGAGCGCGCCACACCGATGAAGCGAGCGGCAGCGCTGCTGCGCGAGCGCAAGGCCAAGTACGGCGCTCTCATTACCGCGGAGATGGGAAAGCCGATCGTCGCGGCAGAGGCGGAAGTCGAGAAGTGCGCCTGGGCTTGCGAGTTCTACGCGGACAATGCCGAGCGATTTCTCGCGGAAGAGCCGGTGCGCACCGAGGCGCGCGCGAGCTACGTCGCGTTCGAGCCGCTCGGCGTCGTGCTCGCGGTGATGCCCTGGAATTTCCCATTCTGGCAGGTGTTCCGCTTCGCCGCGCCGACGCTCATGGCGGGGAACTCGGCAATCTTGAAGCACGCATCGAACGTGCCGCAGTGCGCGCTTGCGATCGAGGAAGTGTTTCGCGATGCCGGCTTCCCGAGCGGCGCATTTCGCACGCTGCTGCTCTCGGGCGCGGCGGTAGATGCGCTCATCGCCGACCCGCGGGTGCGCGCCGTCTCGCTCACGGGCAGCGATCTCACGGGTGAGAAGGTCGCCGCCGCGGCAGGAAAGGCGCTCAAGAAGACGGTCCTCGAGCTCGGCGGCTCCGATCCGTTCATCGTGCTGCGCGACGCCGACCTCCAGGCGGCAGCGGGCGTGGCGGTGAAGGCGCGGTTTCAGAACGCCGGCCAGTCATGCATCGCGGCGAAGCGCTTTGTAGTAGAAGAGCAGGTCGCCGATGAGTTCGAGCAGCTGTTCGCGGCCGGGATCAGGAAGCTCAAGGTGGGCGACCCGGCGGATCGGACCGTGGATGTCGGCCCCCTCGCGCGCGGCGACCTGCGGGACGCGCTCGATCGGCAAGTACGCGACTCGCTCGCCCGAGGAGCACGGGTCGTGCTCGGCGGCAAGCCGATCAAAGGGCGGGGTTACTTCTATGAACCGACGCTCGTCCTCAACCCTTGGCCCCCTCTCGCTTCGGGAGAGAGGGAACGCATCCCTGTGCTCCACGAGGAGACGTTCGGCCCCGTGGCGGCGCTGGTGCGCGTGCCCGACGCCGACGCGGCGATCGCGCTCGCGAACGACACGCAGTTCGGCCTGGGCGCGGCGCTGTGGACGCGCGACTTGGATCGCGCGCGCGAACTTGCGGGACGGATCGAGGCCGGCTCGGTGTTCGTGAATGCGATGGTTGCGTCCGATCCGCGCCTGCCGTTTGGCGGAGTGAAGCGCAGCGGCTATGGGCGCGAGCTGGCGTCGTTCGGGATTCGCGAGTTCGTGAACATTCAGACAGTCCTGATGGCCGAGCCAAGCGCGCGCACGGCGGCTGCCAAGGAGACAGCCGGAGCGGCAGTGGAGTAGTCGTTCCGGCCGCACGACCGCCTGGGTCGGTCACATGTTTTTTTGAGGGAAATCCCCTAGAACCAGGGGGTTTTCCTGTGTGGTGTTCTTGCGATGCGGGTCCTACGATGGGTCCACCATTGCAGGAGGTGGACCGTGCGTACGTTTTCCTGGTCCACGTGCTGCGCCCTCACGTCGATCACGCTTCTCTCGCTTGCGGCATGCGACATACCACTGCGTGAAGCCACCGACCCCGCTTCCGACTCGAGCTTTGCGGGCGGGATCGAGGCGCTCACCGCTCGTGTGCTCGGCGAGCCGATGTTCGGTCTGACGGGAGATCAGCTTGAACGATTCGCGGCCGGACGCGCCGAATTCGAAGACGTCGAGACTGTCGATGACGGGCTCGGCCCCGTCTTCAATGAAGCGTCGTGCTCGACCTGCCATACCAACCCGTTGGGCGGCACGACCGGGCGCGCCGAAATGCGCTTCGGGCGTCGCGGTGCCGATGGGTCGTTCGATCCGATGACCGCCCTCGGCGGCTCGCTGATCCAGGATCACGGCATCGGAGCCGTCGATGACGATCCCACCCACGTGTACATCGCGGAGATCATCCCGGCCGAGGCGACGGTCAGGGCGGGGCGTGTTACCACGCCGTTGTTCGGGCTCGGGTTAGTCGACGCGGTGCCCGACGACTACTTCGTCAAGATCGCCGCGTTCCAGGCTGCGGTGACGCCGCAGACCGCGGGCCAGCCGAACATGGTGCTCGAGATCAGCACCGGTCAGATGCGCGTGGGCCGGTTTGGTTGGAAGGCGCAGGTTCCGACGCTATTCCAGTTCTCGGGCGATGCCTATTTGAACGAGATGGGCATTACGAATCCAGAGTTTCCCACGGAGAACTGCCCGCAGGGTGATTGCGCCTCATTGTCGTACAACCCGGCGCCAAATCTGAATGACGATGGCGAGGGGGTAGAGGCGTTCCATGACTTCATGACGTTCCTGGCACCGCCAAGCCGTGGACCAGTCTCGCCGCGGTCAGCCGCTTTGGGCAGCCTGGCGTTCGTGAAGATCGGATGCGCGTCATGTCACACGCCGGCGCTGATCACGGGTCGCAATCCTGTCGAGGCATTGTCACGGCGGGTGTTCCGGCCGTTCTCCGATTTCCTGCTGCACGACATGGGCAGTCTGGGCGATGGTGTGGCCCAGGGGGGCGCAACGGGGAGCCAGATGCGCACGGCGCCGCTGTGGGGAATTCGTACGCGCACGGTGTTGCTGCACGACGGGCGCGCCACGACCATCCGGGATGCCATTGTTGCGCATGACGGGCAGGGACGCTTCGCGCGCGACCGGTTCCTCGCGCTCAGTACGGGCGAGAAAGCCGCGCTGTTGGCGTTTGTGAAATCATTGTAGGTCCTTACCCCCGACCCCCTCTCCCTTGGGGAGAGGGGGAAGGGGTAATTTCAGAGCGTCGGCCAGCGCGGCGAGGTCGGCGGCGCTGGCGGCGATGAGCTGCTGCGCCCTGGCCTTGAGCCTTTCAATGTTCGCAGGACTCGGATCATCCATCGCATCCTCGCCCTCGGCCAGATCCACCTGAAATCGGTAATGTCGTTTGGAGCCGCCGGCGGGCGGGAGCAGTTGATCGAGCTCGTAATCCACCGTATCGCTCACACCGTCGAACACCACGTCGAGGATCGGCCGAGCCCAGCCGGCGAGTCCCCAGCGTTTCGCTTTGTTATACGGAATCGGTTTGCTGGTGCTGCCGGTGCCGACCGACACGATGATGAAGTCGCGCGCATCCGGGTACATCGTGTGCGCTTCGACGTAAACGGCCATCGCCGGGTTTTGCGCGTAGACGCCGCCATCGACCAGCGCGTAATACTTCCACGGCTCGGGCGCCGGCAGCTTCAGCGGCGGGAAATAGGTTGGCGCGGCGGCGGTCGCGTAGGCGGCGACGTGCATGGGGAAATCGTGGTCCGCCTCGGTTTTGGCCCGCCTGCTCTTGAACAACCACGGGTCGCGCTTGTGGAGCTCGTACGCGGTGAGGAGCACCGGCGTGATGACGTCGCGCAGGCGCGTCTCGCCAAAGTATTGAAGCAAGATCCGCTGGATGTGGCGCGCTGAATAACGCACAAAGAACACATCGAACAGAAAGCCGATGATCGGCCAGCGGTGCCAGGCGGGTGAGAAGATCGTGTCGCCCTCGCGCTCGTACAACTCGATCAGGCGCGCCGCCGAGTAGGCGGGCTTGCCGGCGGCATCGGGTTTATTGAGGGCGAGCGCGAGGATGCCGCCGGTCGAGGTGCCCGCGATCAGATCGAACAGCTCGCAGATCGGGCGCGCAGCCCGTTGCTCCAGCTCGGCGAGAATCATGGCCGGGATGATGCCGCGGATACCGCCGCCGTCGATGCTCAGGATGCGAATGGGGTCCTTCATTACGGCGCAGTGACCTGGTAGACGGGGTGAATCTCCCACAGCGCACTGCTCGAGGAATTGCAGTGGCCGTGGCCGCGCGGCGGTTTGCTCGTTCCCTTGGCGCCGCGATGCTGGGCGTCGAAGAAGGCGGGCCCGATCACGGTCACGCGGACCGGCGGCACTATTTCTTTGTTCTTGATCGTGGAATTGATGATGAGGTCGAGGAAGTCCTGCCGCGCCTTCGCGAATACGCTGCCGTATTGCGGATCGGGGATCTCGACGACAATGCACCGTGTGGATTTGGTCTTGGCGCTTTGCGTGAGCTCGATGTGCCAGTCCAGGTCTCCGGGTGGCTTCTCCACGCGCAACGCACGCGCCCATCCGGTGACGGCGTAGACCGTGGTTTCGTGGCCTGCGCGCGGCGTGCAATCCGGCGTGTGTGCGGGCGGCCGATACAGCTCCAGTGGCGTCCATTTCAGCATCGCGGCAGGCGTAGTGGCGGTCGCTGGATCGCCTTCCTGCGCCGTCGTCGTTTTCACGGTCCAGCGGTAGTGAGCGTCGGTGCACTGGGCGCGCGCCATGGTTGTGGCGACAAGGCTGAGTGACACGACGACGCCGGAAATGCGGCGGTTCAACGGTCCACCGTCGCCATCAGCTTTTCGTTATACCGCGGGCCCGCCACTTTCCCCGGCGGCAACGCCGCGTCGAGCGCCGCCAGGTCCTCCGCCGATAGCTTGATGTCAGCGCTCGCGACGTTTTCTTCGAGATAGCGCCGCCGCTTGGTGCCGGGGATGGGCACCATGTCTGGTCCCTTCTGCAAGAGCCACGCGAGCGCGATCTGCGCAGCGGTCCTCACCCCCTGACCCCCTCTCCCTGCGGGAGAGGGGGAACTCATGCGCTTCGCGATTTCGTGCACCACCGCTGCAGCCCGCATGTTCGCATCGAAGTTCTTCCCCTGATACCGCGGATCGTTGTGCCGGTAATCGGTCTCCGGGTACTCCTCGGCGCGTTTCACGGCGCCGGTGAGGAAGCCGCGGCCGAGCGGTGCGAAGGGGACGACGCCGATGCCGAGCTCGCGGCAAAGCGGGATGATGCGTGGCTCGAGGTTGCGCTCCCACAGGGAGTACTCGCTTTGCAGCGCGGTGATCGGGTGGACGGCGTGCGCGCGGCGGATGGTGCGCTCGCCTGCTTCGGAGAGGCCGAGGTAGCGGACTTTGCCGGCGTGGACGAGGTCGGCCATGGCGCCGACGGTGTCCTCGATCGGCACCGCGGGATCGACGCGATGCTGGTACAGCAGATCGATGTAGTCGGTGCCGAGCCGTTTGAGCGAGGCGTCGACCACCTCGCGGATGTGCGCGGGCCGGCTGTCGAGCCCTGAAATCCCTTTCTCACCAAACGTGAAGCCGAACTTCGTCGCGATGATGACGCGATCGCGTTTGCCTTTCAGCGCACGGCCGAGCAGCTCTTCGTTGGTATAGGGGCCGTAGGCTTCGGCGGTATCGAAGAAGGTGACGCCGAGCTCGATGGCGCGCGCGATGGTGGCGAGGGATTCGCGCTCGTCGCGTTCTTCTGCAGTACCGTACGACTGACTCATGCCCATGCAGCCGAGGCCGAGGGCGGAGACTTTCAGGCCTTGAGAGCCGAGGGAGCGGGTGGGGAGCATGGGGGCGCTCTACTTCGGCGTAGCCTTGCGAATGACGTCCATCGCCCAATCGGTCCAGTACACGCTCTGCGCATCGAACGCGAGCCCGTTGCTCGTGAACGGATCGGATAGGATCCCACCAAAGATCCGAACGACGGTTTGACCATCCGCCGTGACGGACTGGACGTGCAGTTGATCGATCCAGTACACCTTGCCGCCGTTGGCCGCGATGCGGCGCGTCTGGTCGGCTCCGGGCTGCGGCGTGGTGAGTGGCGTGCGCGCGCCGCCGGCGAGCGGCGCCTTCGAGATCACGTTGGCATCCCATTCCGAGATGTAGATGTTGGTCGCGTCGATGTCGAAATCGGTGACCGAGCCGGTCACCGGTCCCACCAGCTTGACCGGGGTTCCACCGGCTTTGGGAACGCGATCGATTTCGTCCTGGTGGGCAAGCCAATACACGTAGGTTCCATCGATCCGCATCCGGCCCGCGGGTCCGGGGCCTGAGCCCAGCGTGGTAATCGGTCCACCGGTGACCGCGACAGATCGAACCACGGAGAACGGGCCGTCCTCGACCCAGTAGACGCGCGCGCCATCGGTGGCGACGTCCGTGACGGTGAAATTCCCGATCGCCAGGCGCTCGGGCGTGCCGCCGGCGACGGCCACCTTCTTGATCGTCCACTCGTTCGCGAAGTAGATCGCGGTGCCGTCAGTGGCGAACGGCCCGCCGACGGCCGACTCGACCAGACTCACGATGTTCGTGCCGTTGAGCGCGCTCGCGCGCAGACCGGCGTAGCCCTCGATGTCGCCGTACGTCCGCCTTCGAATGATGTCGCCGGGGTTGCGCATCCTTCAGTCCTCCGTCTTTGATATACGGCTCACGAGCCTGGTCCGACAGACTGGGGTGCACCACGGCAAGATCTACTTCGCGGCGGACCGGGCTGACCCGGACGCCGTGCGTTATTGGGAAGACTATGAGGATCAAGCCTCGACGCGGTATGTTCTCCGTCATGCCGGACATCCCAGCCGAATTCGCCGCCGCCATCGGCGATCGCTATACGCTCGAGCGCGAGCTCGGTCACGGCGGCATGGCGATCGTGTTTCTCGCCGAAGACGTGAAGCATCGCCGCCACGTCGCCGTCAAGCTGCTGCGCGCTGAGATCGCCCGGGCGCTCGGGCCGCAGCGATTCCTGCGCGAGATCGAGACCGTCGGCCGGCTGCGCCACCCGCATATCCTGCCGCTGTACGACTCGGGCCAGGCCGCGGGCTTCCTCTATTACGTGATGCCCCTCGTCGAAGGCGAATCGCTGCGCGAGCTGCTGCAGCGAGACAAACAGCTGCCCAAAGACGAAGCCCTCGCCATCGCCGCCGAGGTGCTCGACGCGCTGTCGTACGCGCATCAGCAGGGCGTGGTCCATCGCGACATCAAGCCGGAAAACATCCTGCTCGAGTCGGGCCACGCCGTCATCGCGGACTTCGGCATCGCGCGGGCGATCGATGTGGCGAGCGACGAGCGGCTCACTGACACCGGAGTGACACTCGGCACGCCGCTCTACATGAGCCCCGAGCAGGCCGCGGGCGGGCGGGAGCTCGACGGCCGCAGCGACCTCTACAGTCTCGGCTGCGTGCTCTATGAAATGCTGGTGGGCGAACCGCCGTTCACCGGTCCCACCGCGCAAAGCATCGTGCATCAGCACGTGACGGCCGAGCCCCGGTCGATCACCGACGTGCGACCCGCCGTGTCGGTCGAGATCTCCGCCGCCGTCTCGCGCGCGCTGGCCAAGACGCCCGCCGACCGCTGGCGCACGGCCGCCGAGTTCCAGGCGCGGCTGCGTGAGCTGGGCAAATCCGCCGCGCCGCGCCAGGCCAAGCCGCGCTGGACGGTGATCGCCGCGGCGGCGGTCGTGATCATCCTGGTCGCGCTGGGTCTGTGGCGCTTCGCGGCGCAGCCGCCGGCCACCGTGTCGCTGGGCCGGCGCACGCAGGTGACGTTCGCACCGGGGCTCGAGGTCCATCCTGCGCTCTCGCCCCGTGGCGACCTGGTCGCGTATACCGCCGGCTCGAGCTCACAGCTGATCGTGAGGCAGGTACAGGGCGGCAACCCCATCGCGGTCGCCGCCGGCCTTCCGGGCATTCAGGGCTGGCCGCATTGGTCGCCCGATGAGGCCGAGCTCAGCTTTGCGTCCACCCGCGGGCTCGAAGTCGTGCCGGCACTCGGCGGGACGCCGCGCTTGCTCGTATCGGCGCCCTCGAGCGGATCCGGCGGCCCCGGCATGGTGATCGCCGGCCCGTGGTCGCCGGACGGACGCGAGATCTCGTTCATTCATGGCGACACGCTGTATGCGATCCCGAGTGCGGGGGGCGCCGCGCGCATCATCGCGACCGAGCAGGGCCTGCACTCGTGCGCCTGGGCGCCGGGGCGGCAACGCTGGCTCGCCTGCGTGCAGGGCAACAGCGAGGCCATGATGCTGGGGCCGGTCTTCGGCAACATCGCGCCAAGTGGACTCGTGCTCGTTCCGGCACAGGGCGGCCCGGCACGCCGGCTGCTCGCGGACGGGTTTGGGAACAGCAGTCCCGCGTGGCTGCCCGACGGCACGCTCCTCTTTCTGTCGGATCGCGAGGGCGGGCGCGACATCTATGCCGTGCGGCTGGACGGCAGCGGCCGTACCGTCGCGGCGCCGCGCCGCATCACCACCGGTCTCAATGCTCTCACGATCACAGTCGCGGCCGACGGCTCGCGGCTCGCCTACGACGCGTTCGCGGAGATGTCGAACGTCTGGAGTCTCGCGGCACCGGTGGGTCGTGCCGCCTCGATCGCGCAGGCGCGCCAGGTGACGCGCGGCGAGCAGATCATCGAGCAATTCGACGTCGCCCCTGACGGTCGGTGGCTCGTGTTCGCCGCCAGCCGAGGTGGCCCCTCACACCTGTATCGCGCGCCGCTCGACCAGCCGGGCGAAGCCGAGCAGCTGACGCGTGATTCGATCGACGAGTTCAGTCCGGCGTGGTCACCCAACGGGCGGCAGATCGCGTTTCACAGCTTTCGGCCGGATGGACGCCGTCAGATTTTCCTGATGCCGGCTGAGGGCGGCGCGACGACGGAGCTGCAAACGGGCAGCGACGACCGCGATCCGGTGTGGACTCCCGACGGCCAGAGCGTGCTGACGCTGACGAATTACGGCCGGGCGGAGGTCCAGACAGCGATCATGCGGCGCGGGCACGACGGGAGCTGGAGCGCTCCCGTACTCTGGCGCCGGCCGCCCTGCGCGCCGCTGTGGTCGCCCGATCGCCGGCTGGTGGTGTGCGTCGAGCACACGGGGCGCCTGCTGCTCACGGACCTTGCGGGTGATGCCGCGCGCGTGCTCGTGCAGCGCGGGCCGTTTCCCGACATGGATGTGTTTCCGGGATGGTCCTCCGACGGGCGGACCATCTACTACATCGGTCCGGACTCCGGGGCCACGGCGATCTTCGCGGTCTCGGCGCAGGGCGGCCGGCCGCGCATCGTGGTGCGGTTCGACGATCCGACGCGGCCGTGGCACCGCTATGGCTTCGAGGTGTTCCGCGATCGCTTTTACTTCACGATCGGCGACCGGCAGAGCCACGTGTGGCTGGCGGAGGTTACGCGCTGACGGGGCCCGCGATTTCGTCGGTTGATCCGGCGAATCCGTTTGAACAGAAGCCGTTTTTACGATCTTCGCCCGTTCCCGAAGCTGCCGCCCACCAGCGCGCAGTCAGCGCCCAGCCCGGTGAGCGTCAAGGGTTTCCTCGGTTGTTGCGCTGGCCGCATGGATGGGGTTCGCGGGAGATTCCCCAAGCCAATCCCCCCGCGAGAACCTCTATCTCTGGACCGCATCCGCCGATTCGACGCAGCCTGACTTCCTGGCGGTGCTCGGGTTGTGTCGGCAGCGCGTTTTCGGGCTCGCCATTGTGGGGTTTCACTGACGGCGCTATTTCTAACGCCCCCTAGAACCCGGAGGCCGTCATGGCGTTGCTGCATGCCACACTGCTGGCGCTGCTGGTGCAGGGTCAAGGTCTGCCCACATCGCAGCCGTCGTTCCTCACAATTATCAGAGAGCAGGTCAAAGTGGGTCGCAGCGCGGAGCACGCCCGCAATGAGGCGGGGTGGCCCGCGACGTTCGGACGGGTGAACGATCCCGACTACTACCTCGCGATGACGTCGATCACGGGGCAGCCGGAGGCGTGGTACATCAGTCCGTCGGCCTCGTACGCGGCATACGGGGCGTCGCTGACCCGCTACGACAAGGACTCGGCGACGACGGCCGCGCTCAACCGGTTGAGCCGGGCCGATGCCGAGTATCTCGAGGGCATCCGGACGGTCCAGGCGATGGCCCGTCCCGATCTCAGCATGGGAGCGTACCCCGACCTCGCGAAGCAGCGGTTCTGGGAGATCTCCGTCATCCGGGTGCGGCCCGGTCACGAGGACGAGTTCGCGGCGGCCGCGAAGGCGTACGGATCGGCGGCGAAGCGCTCCGCGCCCGGCGCGCAGTATCGCGTCTATGAGGTTCAGGCCGGGATGCCGACGCCGACGTACATCATCTTCTCGTCCGTGGTGAAGTATGCGGATTTCGATCAGATGCTGGCGGATGGGATGAAGACGATGCAGGCGGCGAGCGATTCGGAGCAGGCGGCGCTGCGCAAGTTCTCGACCGACGCGCTGCTCAGCTGGGAGACGAACCGATTCCAGCTCGATCCGAAGCAGAGCTATGTGTCGCGGGAGACGCGGGCGACGGACCCGGCGTTTTGGGGACCGATGCCGGCGCCACCGGCGGCAAAGCGGCCGTAGCTACAAGCGCCGTAGCGGCGAATCCCCAACACTGGAGTCACGGTGTTGGGGTTTTGTTTATCGCCCACGGCGCGCGTAGCCTTGTAGGACGTGTCTCGCTACGTTCACGCCATGAGAGTTCTCTCAGTTGTTGCGCTGGCCGCGTTAATGGGGTTCGCTGGGGATTTCCCGAGCCAATCCCCCCGCGAGTACCTCTACCTCTGGACCGCATCCGCCGATTCCACGCAGCCTGATTTCCTCGCGGTGCTCGATGTGTCTGACTCCGTGCGCCTGGTCACGACGCTGCCTGTGCCCGGCCGCGGCAATCGCCCCCACCATACTGAGTACGAGTTTCCTCGGGACCGTCAACTCTTTGCGAACGGTTTCGCGTCGGGTCGCACGTTCATTTTCGATCTGAAGAATCCCGCCGGCCCGCGACTCGCCGGCGAGTTCGGTGATTTGGCCGGCTACCACCATCCGCATTCCTATATCCGGCTGCCGAACGGCAACCTGCTCGCCACGTTCCAGATGCAGCATGACTCGGCCGGCCCCGTTCCCGGCGGATTGGTGGAGCTGACGCCGGCCGGCCGAGTGATTCGCTCGAGCTCGGCAAACGCGCCTGGTCTCGATCGCGGGCTGCGCGTGTACAGTGCGGCCGTGGTGCCGGCGCTCGACCGCATCGTGACGACCACGACCGACATGGATCCAGGCCGCATCCCGGCGCGGGAGATTCAGATTTGGCGGTTGTCGGACCTGAAGCTGCTGCACACGGTCACGCTGCCCAACGGGCCCGCGGGGACGGAGGCGCAGTACACGGCGGAGCCGCGCGTGCTGGCCGACGGCCGCACGGTTCTCGTTTCCACGTTCAGCTGTGGTCTGTTTCTCCTCGACGGGCTCAGCGGCGACGCGCCCCCCCCGAGTGGGCGACTGGTCGCGTCATTCCCTCGCAAAGAGGGGACGTTCTGCGCCGTGCCCGTGGTGGTGGGGCACTACTACCTCGTGACGGTGCCGGCGTGGAGCGCGGTGGTGAGTCTCGATGTGAGCGATCCGGCTGCGCCCCGTGAGGTCGGACGCGTCACGCTCGGCGCCGACGCCGTGCCGCACTGGATCGCCGTCTCGCCGGATCAGCGCCGCGTCGTGGTCACGGGATATGGAAGCTTGCAGCACCGCGTCGTGCTGCTGCGGTTCGATCCTGGCACGGGCGGGTTGTCGCTCGACACACGGTTCCACGAGCCGGGCGCGAGCATGCCTGGGTATCGCATGGACGACAAGACGTGGCCGCATGGCGGGAGCGCGAAGGGGATTCCGCATGGGGCGGTGTTTAGTCGCCCGTAGCGTAGATTCTGCGTAAACGCGTCACGGGGGCGAGATGAATTGGTTACTGTCCGGCGGTGCGCACAATTCAGATTCGGGGATGGGCATCTTCAGGGTCTCCATACAACTCGCGGGCGCTAGCGGAGACCGTTTTGAATCAATGGAGGCCCTGGTAGACACCGGCGCCTCGTATACGTGGATCTCACGCGACGTCCTGCACGCACTCGGCGTGCTCCCGGATGAAGAACGGGTGTTCGTGCTGCCTGACGGCCGCGAAGTGCGCTATCCCATGGCCTGGGTGCGCGTGCGCCTCGGCGAGCGTACGCAGCCGACGCAGGTCGTGTGCGGCGATCCTGGTACGGAGCCGCTGCTCGGCGCGTTCACGCTCGAAGGCTTGGGACTCGGCGTCGATCTGGTGAATCCCCGACTGATACTGATCCCCGTCCCAGGTTTGCTCAAAGCTGTTGCAGCCTAGTTTCCGGCGCGCGCGAAGCGCGGGCCCATCTCACCCGTCCCCCACGTACCCGGGCCCCACTGAATGGCTTCGACCGTTCCCGCCGAGCCGGTTCTGAACCACACGCGCGCATAGTCCGAGTAGCTGAAGAACGTCGTATCGTCGAGTGCCAGCATGGCGCGATCGCCGAAGAGGCCCACTCGCGGTGAGACAAACTTGAAAAAGTTCACGGAGCCGCCGCCCGTGTTGTACGTCCCGGCGAGCCGCGCCTGCGCGGAGTCGGACAACGCGACGCCGCTGACCTTCGGCACCTCGGCAGGCGCGACGGTCGCGCCGGCCGCGATGCGCGGGACTTCGCGGCGCATGAGATCGATTGCTCCCGTGTGCGCGTTGCCGAAGAACAGCACCGCGACGGAGTCGGCCGCATTCCAGTCCGCGAATGCCCGAAAGCCGTTGGTGATACCGTTCCAGCGGAAGCCGTTGTCGTGCAGCAGCGCCTCGCGTGCGCCCGCACCGTAGGTGCCGCGCACCAATCCCCACATCACGGAAAAGATGTCGCGCGGCGTGGTGTACACCGATCCGCCACCGACCAGAAATGACAAGTCGCGCAGCGGCGCGTTGAGTATCAGGTCCCCCGCGGGAATGACGCTCTCCGCTCGACCGGGCAGAATTTCCTGGTGACTCAAATGCCGGATGGTGCGTGCCCCCACCGGCTTCGCCACGTACTCCTGCAACAGGGCGTCATATGACTTGCCACTCGCCCGCTCGAGCACGGCCGCGAGGATCGCATAACCGCCCGAGCTGTACTCCGAGCGGCTGCCGGGCTCGAACAGGAGCGGCATCTTGTTCGCCGCCTGCACCATGTCGCTCGCGGTGCGCGGGCTCTCCTGCGCATCGTCGGCCAGAAGACGATGCGGCACGCCGGCGCGGTGATTGACGAGCTGATCCACGGTCATGCGATTGCCGTAGACGTACTCGGGCAGCCAGCGAGAGACCGTGTCTTGCAGCCTCAGCTTTCCCTGCTCGACCAGCCGCTCGAGGATGATGATCGTGAGGGGCTTCGTGATCGACGCGACATTGGTCGGCGTCGCCGGTGTGAACGGCACCCGCAGCTCGTAGCTCGCGTAGCCGAACGAGCGCTCGAAGATCACGCGATCGCCGCGGGCGACGAGCAGCGTGCCGGAGAGCTCGTGGTCGGTGAGCGGCGCGATGTAGGCGTCGATGCGGCGCGCGAGGGTGCGATCGTCGGGGCGGGGAGCCTGAGCTCCCAGGGCAGTGGCTGAGAGGGTCGTCAGGACGACCATGCGAGTGAGGATCATGAACGTGTAGACAGGCGATAGTCGTCAAAGGTTGGTGCCGGCTCTACCCTGACGGACCGCGGGGGGGGGGACCGGCTGGGTGCGCGTCCAGGCGACCACGTCGGGATCAGACGCTCGCTAGAGGATCAGGTCGTCAGTCAACGTCGCCGAGCGTTGCACAGTGCCTTCGGTTGGCACCGCATCGGTGCCGAGGCCGAGCGTTCCCCCGACCCGGTCCGCCGTCCAGCGTAGCTGCGCGGTCCCCTGTAGCGCCCAGACGGGATTGAAATTCGCCGTGCCCGAAAGCTCGGGAATCTCGAGATCGTAGCCGCCAATCAGCGCCGCGTATGCCGGGGTCATGGCGACGACGACGACGGTCTGTCCTTGCTGATATGTGATGACCGTCTGTTGATCGTACTCGGCCTGGGGCGCGAAGCGCGCGCGCACGCGCAACGTCGGCTGACGCGCGACCGTCGTGAATTGTGGCGCGACGATTGGCCCTCCGACTCCGAGCGTCCGATCCACCGGAGCGCGAAAGTAGAGAGTCCCGCCGACGCGACTACCCGCCACATGGGTCTGAACGGTCAGGGCCTGAAGATCGCCGGGCAGGAGCCGCGACTCGGGGATGGACGGATAGGGCGCTGCCGTCGTGCTCTGCTGCGGGAAGGTCTGGGACAGCGGAAGGTCGAGCGAGCTCGTGATGAGGCGTGTCGAGATCACCGCCCCGTTCAAGTCCAGACCGCCGCTCAGTGAGACCAGCGGCTGCGCCGGCGCGAACGCCTCGGCGGACGCAAAGTCGAAGATCGGCAGCGTGGCGCCATTCACGACATCGACGCCGGGGCGGAAAATGATCCCCGTGAGTGAGTCGCCGCTCGTGATCCGGCTCACGCGTGTCGCGAGGAAATCACGTGGGCCCGCGCCGACACCCTGCATGTCGAAGCCCGTGTTGTCCTGAATGATGCTTTGCGTGAAAAAGCCGCCCCAGACCACCGCGAAGTCGAGCCCGACCAAACCGGTGACGCTGCCTTGCAGCGTGTTGTTGCCCGACCCGGTGCAGAAGCGCGGCTGGGTGACGCCGCGGCTCTCGAGCTCTTGCGGCGTGCCGTAGAGCAGCGCGAGCACGGTGACGCCGCCGCCGGGCTCGAACGCCGTCGCGATCGCGCCGCGGCCCGCGTTGAACGTGCGCGCAAAGACGACGTTGCCGCCCGAGGGTTGAGGCAAGGCCTGGTTCCATGCACCGTCGCCTTCCTGGAATGCGACCCAGACGGGCTGGAGACCCGAGCACCACGTGACGTGGGCGGTGAATGGCTCTGGAGGGGATGGAGAAAGCGTCGCGTCTGAGCAGGCGACCAAGAGCGCAAGCAGCAGAATCGGTGACACGCGTCTCATCGTTCATCCACGAATTTGAAGTCACCAGCGACGGCCGGACCTTCCCATAGCGTTCAGGCCATTCGGTGGGTTCCCGTAGAGTCACTGCTCCGCGGTCAGCTTCTGCAACCTGCTCCGCACGCCGCGGACAGCTCCCTGTAGCTCAGGATCAGCGCTTTTCCAAAGATCGAGAAACCTGATAGACATCGCCGAGCGTGGCTTGGAGGCGTTCGCGCAGGTCAGACATCACGCGCAACAATGGGGTGCTCCGACCGCTCGCGCAAACGAGCGCAGTGATGTCGGAGGGCAACGGGATTAACGCAGCAGCTTAATGACTCCGAATACCAGGCCGACCGTCGTCGCCGCCTGAGCGATCCAGAAGCCGAACAGGCGCTTCGTGAGGCGGGTCTCGAGCTCCGCGAAGCGCGTATTCATCTCGGCCCGCAGCTCCGCAATTCGCTGCTCAAGTTTGGCTTCCAGCGCCACCATGCGCTGCTCGACCTTCGCATCGAAGCGCGCGAAGTTCAGCTCGTTGAGCTCACGCAGATCTGACCGGTACGTCGCATCCACGGCGTTGAACCACTCCACGAGCTCGTTGGCAACGTCGTCGCCCAACTTCTCATAGAACTTGCGTGACAACTTGGCGGTGACCGGCACACGAGCTCCTGGTGAATGCCGGCTGAGTATACTCTACGTTCGGCGCGCGCCAGGATCAATAAATCGTGAGGCGGTACGATTGTCCGTGGCACCTCGAGATGACATGCGCGCGCTCGTTTGAGAAAAATGAAGGGATAGAACCCTAGTCCAACACCGCGACTGTCACACCTACGCTGCGGAACGCGTCCATGGCCGCTAGCTCGGAACCGACTTCCGACAAGGCGATCGTTTTTCCCAGCAGTTTCTCAGGATGCAGTCGTCCCTTCATGATTAGATCCAGCATCCCCACGTATTCTCGCGCCTGCAGGCCGTGTGTCCCGCGGATTTCGAGCTCGCGCGCGATCACCTGACTCATCGGCACGGGTGGCTCGCTTTGATCGGCGAGCAGCAATCCTATCTGAATGTGCCGGCCCCGCTTCCTTAATGAGAGGATGGAATTCTTGCAGGTGACGGGACTGCCGAGGGCGTCGATCGAGACGTGGGCGCCGCCTGCGGTCGCCTCGCGGATCGCCCCCGCCACGTCCGCGAGTTTAGTTGCATCTACAACTATCTCCGCGCCGCAAACCTTAGCCAGCGCGAGTTTCTCCGCGGTGATGTCGACGGCGATCACGCGGGCGTCGAGCGCGCGCGCGATCATCGTGGCCGAGAGGCCGACGCCGCCCGCGCCGTGGACGGTGACCCATTCACCGGGCTGGGTGCGGCCCTGTCCCACGACGGCGCGGTACGCGGTCGCGAAGCGGCACCCGAGCAAGGCCGCGGTCGTGAAGGTCATCGCATCGGGGAGCCGCACCAGGTTCACGTCGGCGTAGGGGAGGGCGACGTACTCCGCGAAGCTGCCCCAGCCGGTGAAGCCCGGCTGGTAGTAGCGATCGCAGATTTGCTCGTCGCCCGCGCGGCAGCGCTCGCAGGTACCGCATCCCATCGAGAAGGGGACGGTGATGCGGTCGCCCTTCCTCCATTTGCGGACGTCTCTGCCCGTCTCGATCACGGTGCCGGCGAACTCGTGTCCCGGGACGTGGGGCACTTTCACGTCGGCGTCGTGGCCTTTCCAGCCGTGCCAATCGGATCGGCAGAGGCCCGAGGCTCCCACTCTTACCAGGACGCCATCGGGCGTCAACGTGGGATCCGGGACGTCGACGAGACGCAGCGGACCTTCGAAGCTGTCGTAGCGAACTGCTTTCATTCGTCGGCCTACCGAATCGCGCATCCCATCGTGCTCACGGAACGGTCGCCGGCGCGTAGATGAGGCTGATGGCGATTCCTACGACGAGCCATTGCACGAAATACGCGAGGGCCTGACCAGCGGTGAGCTTGATGCCGATGTTCAGGATCATGTGATTGTGCAGCGCGAAGCCGCACACGGCGAAGACGCCAATGAGCGTGCCGAACCGCACGCCATCGATAACGCCGCCGCCGGCCGGGTACGCCATCGCATACAGCACGGCCACCACAAGGATTGCGACCAGGATGGAGATCATCCCTATGGGCATGACGCGCTTCATGTCATCCTGGGCTCGAAACACCGCCG
>DATBFV010000061.1:0-1631 GCA_036558345.1 Gemmatimonadales bacterium
ATCCAGGGTCAGTTTGCCGCCTACGTGCCCAACCCGATCGCCGATCGGCTCGGCTTCCGGTTCGGAGAGACGCCGGACCACATCGATCAGGCCGCGAGCCACATCGCGGAGTTCGCGCTCGCGGGCGTTCACGCCATCCGCACGCATGTCGGCGAGCGCGCCTAGGCAAGAGTTCTTTTTCACGCAGAGACGCAGAGCCGCAGAGAAGAGAGCAAACGCGACGTGGTCCCCTTCTCTTCTCTGCGGCTCTGCGTCTCTGCGTGAAAATCTTCTGTGCGCCAACCTTGTCTAGATCGACACCCGGGCATCCGCCGACTTCGACGTCGTCGCCACGGACACGACGAAGAGCAGCGTGACGATCGCCATCGTGATGAGCGGCGGGGGAACGCGGTACACCCAATAGACGGCGGTCAGCGCCGCTGACGCCAGCGCCAGGACAACGGCCATCCGGGAGAGCAGGCGCGGCGTGGCTTCACGGGATGCCGCCACGACCAGCCCGAGCACCCCCATCGCCACCAGGCAGATGCTCATCGTGAACACCAGCCCGCGAAAAATGTCCCACATCGACGGCGACATCCCGATCCCCAGCGGAATCGAGTAAGCCCGCATCGCGGCTTCCACCGACGCATACCCCGGGTCCGGCGGGCCCGAGATCGTATTGCCGATCGTGTGCAGCGCCGCGACGACGAGCGTCGCCATGCAGGCACTGGTGAACATACGGCGGCCACGCGCGAACAGCGTCATGCGGTGCTTCTACCGGTTTCCTCGCCCGGCGGTCAAGTGCTGGGCTAGAATCGCCACCTGCTGCGCGTCACGTTTCGACGTGTGATGGACCGTCTGTTTCCGGAGGACAACCATGCCAGACACGAACACCGATGGGAGAATCCTGCAGCTTGCTGCCGCCTTCGGTCACGGCGCCGGGGTGGTGCTGGCGACCGAGGAGGCCCTGCTCACCGCGTTGCACACCTATGAGGACAACGTCCGACGGCTGGAAGACTGGGACACTGACGCCCTCCACGCGATCGAGTTCAGCCGCGTCCTCGGCAGCCTCGCGGCCACTCATGCACTGGTCAACGGCCGTGCGGTCATCGATGTGGAGGATGTCCAGTACGCGCTGAGCGTGGTGCAGGCGAACGAGCGGACGCCACTCGGCCTCTGCAGGATTACAGCCGCACACCATCGTTCCTGAGCCCGTGCCCGCGCATGTTCTGGTTCGTCCTCGCGCTTGCCAAGGGGATCGTCGGCTTACTGGCGTGGCTGGCCCTCGTCGGCCAGGGCCACCACCTGCCTTCCATCCTGCCGCCGGCCTTTCGGGTGGCGATGCTCGGCGCCTTCGTGGGAGGCGGCGCCGCGCTCGTTGCCGGCAGCCGCAAGGACGTGCCGGCGCGGTCCCTCGGCATGGTGTTCTGCCTCTTTGGCAGCATCTTCGCGGATCCGCTCCTCGCCGTCATCCCGCATGAATCGCCGGCCTGGATCCTCGCCCGGGATCTCGTGCTCGCGATTTCACCGGTCACGATGGTCCCGCTGTACTTCTGGCGGTTCGCGTGGGAATTTCCGCGCCGTCAGCCCGCGCTCCTGCCGTCGTGGGCGCCGCGGCAGATCGACCGCGTCCTCCTCGTCGCCGGACTCAT
>DATBFV010000062.1:0-5651 GCA_036558345.1 Gemmatimonadales bacterium
CTAGTGTCGTGAGTCAATAATTCGCGGCAAGTGGTTTAGACTTGCCAGGTGCCGAGTCCTGTTGCCGCTGCAGTGGAGTTGACCGACGACGAACGGTTCCAGTTGCAAGCTTGGGCGCGGCGGTCGAAGAGCGCGAACGCGTTGGCGACGCGGTCACGGATCGTGCTGGCCGCGGCGGACGGGTTGGGCAACACTGCGATCGCTGCGAAGCTGAACATCGCGCTGAGCAGTGCCCGTAAGTGGCGTTCGCGGTTCCTCGCCGAGCGGCTGGACGGCCTGTTGGACGAGCCTCGTCCGGGCCGCCCGCGCACGGTGGCTGACGAGCAGGTCGAAGCGGTGATCACCCGCACCTTGGAGACGACGCCGAAGGGGGCCACGCACTGGTCGACCCGCTCGTTGGCCGCGGAGTTGGGGATGTCGCAGTCGGCGGTGTCGCGGATCTGGCGAGCGTTCGGGTTGCAGCCGCATCGGCAAGACTCGTGGAAGTTGAGCAAGGATCCGCAGTTCATCGACAAGGTCCGCGACGTCGTCGGGCTCTATCTCGATCCGCCCGAAGCGGCCGTGGTGTTATGCGTGGACGAGAAGTCCCAGATCCAGGCGCTAGATCGCACTGCGCCGATCTTCCCGATGATGCCCGGAACGCCGGCGCGGGCGACCCATGACTACCGTCGGGCCGGCACGTCCAGCCTCTACGCCGCGCTCGACATCGGATCGGGCAAGGTCATCGGGTCGCTGCACGCGCGCCACCGCGCGGTCGAGTTCAAGAAGTTCCTGCAGACCATCGACCGCGAGGTGCCCGCCCAGTACGCCGTGCACGTCGTGCTCGACAACGCCTCCACCCACAAGACCCCAGTGGTGAAGCGCTGGCTGCTCGCGCACCCACGCTTCGTGCTGCACTTCACCCCGACCAGCTCGTCCTGGCTCAACCTCGTCGAACGCTGGTTCGGCGAACTCACCACCAAGAAGCTGCAGCGTGGCACCCACCGCTCGGTGCGCGCCCTCAACGCCGACATCCGCGCCTGGATCGAGTCCTGGAACGACAACCCACGGCCCTACGTCTGGACCAAGACCGCCGACCAGATCCTCGACAGCATCGCCCGATACTGCACCCGAATTAACGACTCAGGACACTAGGCGCGCGCCGCGGGCAAAGCGGTCCGGCGGATCCGGGCTTCGACGCGATGTTGGAGCTCGACGCCCCCGACGGGGCCTCGATCCGGCTGGTTGTCGAGGTCAAACGGTCCCTCGTCGGCCGCGACGTGGAGAGGCTGAGTAACCGCCTGCAACAGGCGACTGGCCGGTGGGGGCCAGACGCCGTCCTCCTGGTTGTATCGACGTTCTTGTCCGACCCGGTGCGTCAAACGCTCACCGCCCGCGGCATCAACTATCTCGACGCCACCGGCAACCTTTATCTGCAATCTCGTCGGCCGGCGCTGTTCCTGCGCGACGTCGGCGCGGCGAAGGACCCGTGGCGATCCCGCGGCCGGCCCCGCGGCAGCCTGCGTGGCGAACCCGCGGCCCTGGTGACCAGAGCGCTGGTGGACTTCCGCCCGCCGTACTCCGTTCCGAACCTGGTGCGGCTGTCCGGCTCGTCGAACGGCGCCACCTACCGCGTCGTGGAATTCCTCGCCGAGGAAGCGTTGCTGCGCCGCGACGACAAGGGACGCATTGTTGACGTGTCGTGGCGCGCGCTGTTGGAGAGGTGGTCGCGTGACTACAGCTTCTACACAACCAACCGGATCACCGGCTACCTCGCCCCTCGCGGGATCGACCGGGTGGTGGACGCCTTACGCGCATCCGAACCCGCGGCACAGGCAGCTGCAGGAGACGCCCGCAGCGAGAGCACTCTGCGGTATGTCGTCACGGGATCGTTTGCCGCAGGCGCGTACGCCCCGTACGCCCCGACCAAACTGTTGACGCTCTACGCCGACAGTCGCGACACGCTCAGCGGAATGCTCGGGCTGCGCCCCGTTGATAACGGCGCCAACGTCATGATCGCGCAGGCGACCTACCACGCCGTGTTCCGCGGGCGCCGCAACTGGCAGCGTGTCTGGATCACCGCGCCCGGCCAGACGGCCGTCGATTTGCTGACCGGCCCGGGCCGCAATCCCGCCGAGGCACAGGAACTGCTGGATTGGATGGAACGTAACGAATCCGAGTGGAGGATGAGCGTGACGTGACCGGCCGTGGGGACGGCACCGACGAGGACCGAGACCCCGACCTGCGCGCCCGCGCCCGGCACGCACTGCTGGATGCGTTGGACGCGTTGCATGACCACCGTGAATCGGTGGTCGTCGTCGGCGCGCAGGCGATCTACCTGCACACCGGCGCCGCACCCACGCCGGTAGCCGAGGCCACCAAGGACAGCGACCTCGCTTTCGACGTACGTCGTCTTGCTGATCAGCCGCTGATCGACGCCGCGATGCGTGCAGCGCACTTCGAACTCGACACGACCAAGAACCAACCCGGTGCCTGGATCAGCGCCGACGGCATCCCGGTCGATCTCATGGTGCCCGAGACACTAGCCGGCGGATCGGGCTCGCGGGCCGCCATGCACCCGCCGCACCACAAGCGGGCGCTGCGTCGCGCGGCTGGCCTGGAAGCGGCGCTCGTTGACTACCAGCCGATGCAGATTCGTGCCCTGCGCGACGGCGATCATCGAGTGATCGTGGCGAAGGTGGCTGGGCCGGCAGCGCTCCTGGTGGCCAAGCTGCACAAGATCGGGGAGCGCGCCGACACGGCACCCGACCGGCTGGTGGACAAGGACGCGCACGACCTGTACCGGATCCTGGTCGCGATCGACACAACAACGCTCGCCGAGCGTCTGCGGATGCTACGCGAGGATGACCTCGCCGGTCCGGGGCACCCAGAATGCACTCACCTGGCTCAGGGACCTATTCGCCACTGGGCCCGACGCGACCGGCTCGCAGATGGCCGCGCGTGCCGAAGCGCCGTTCGGCACGGCGGACACCGTTGCCGCGGCCTGCGCGGCGCTCGCCCAAGATCTGCTCGACGCTCTTTAGCGGCGATCCTGGCCGTGCAGGACAGTCAAGAAACCAGGCGGCCGGTCGCGCGCGGCACGTGCATCACATGCGTGTCGGCGACAGCGCCTCGTGATGCATCTGTATCCGATGGCGCCGGACTCTCTCCGCGTCGTCGGGCGCGCCCCGATCCATTGTTAGATGCGCCGACCGCGGTAGGCCGCCGGGGGCGCAGATCGCGCCGCATGCGTGTCGCGTGCCGCTTTGATGGGACCACCCGGTTGGCAAGAACCGGCTCAGCCTGTCCCCATGGTGACGGTTTGGTTCGGCCCGGTGGTTAGCGTGTGTGCTGTGACGACCGACGATCGGATGGCGCTGCGGCGAGCAGGCGCTGGCTCGCTGGATGATGTCTTTGTCAAGGACGTGTCGATGTTTCGTGCCGAGATGCTGGACAGCGACCATCTTTGGCTTTGTTGCTATTTGCCGGGTACTGGCCTGGATGGTGACCGGGTGACGTTCGAGGTCGTCGCTCGCGGAAACAGACTTGAGTTCACGGTGGTCGAGATGCCGTCAGACTCGGTGTCTGTCGAGCCATCGGCTGATTAGGGAAGAGGGCGCGGCTCACACGGCGGCAAACACGACGGAGGGGCGGGCACGCTTTAGGGGGTCCGGGACACGGCGGCGCACGCGGCGACCAGGCGGGCGACCGATATGGTTGCGGCTTGAGCGATTCGACACCACCGGCGCTGAGGTTACGTACAAGCACGTAGGTCTTGGACTCGCCGTGGGTCAATGAGTTCTCCTGAACGCTCAACCCGCTGCGATCGGTAGATCGCGTGCAGTGCCAGCCCACGCGCTGCCCGGCGCAAGACGATCGGCGTCTCGGCGCGCGCCGGAATTGGCAGCGCTCATTCCGGCCAACGTCGCGGCGGTCGGTGACGATCTGGACGCGGCGGTGGTGGTTGTCGACCGTGCGCATCCGCCGGCTGCCGATGCCGTGACCGGGCACCGCATCGCGGGATATGCGCGGGATCGGGAATGATCAACCGGCCGCTCAGGTGCCTGTCGCCCAGTGTTTCCGGGGATTTCTTGCGGAGGTGGTGACGGTCTGTAAACCGCCGGCTCAGCCTACGTTGGTTCGAACCCAACACCCGCCACAGAATCCCCTTATTTGCAAGGAGATTCCTCTCAACTCGTTCGGCAAAGGGAGCGGTTTCGCAGACCGCCGGCTTCCGCTTCTTGTCAGACAATCGGTGCCCGATATGCTCGCTTTCTTCACGTTTGGGTGGGCGTCCAGCGCCCGTTCACCGACTGTAAACGATCTCCACGGGATCCTGCGGGATCAGTTGCGGGATGGATCATGAAGCTGACTTGCGGTTTGACCCATGAACAGCGGTCATCGCTAGGTGACAAGCAGTGCTCCCGATCGCCGACTAGCGGACGCATGCGTCGTCCACGGGGCCCCTGGTACAGCAGAAAGCACAGCACATCGGTCGATCCATGGGGACGTCCCCCATTTTCGTGAAGGCATGCACTATGAGGAGTAGTCATGCCAGAGTCACGACGGAAGTTCGACGCGGAGTTCCGCGAGGGCGCCGTGCGGCTGGTGCACGAGACCGGCAAGCCGATCGCGCAGATCGCTCGTGATCTTGGGATCAACGAGGGCACGCTCGGCAACTGGGTCGCTCGGGACCGGGACGCGCGCGAGGGTAGGGACGGCCTGTCCCGTGATGATGTTGCCGAGCTGAAGCGGCTGCGCGCGGAGAACGCCGAGCTGCGGATGGAGCGCGACGTGCTCAAGCGCTCCGTGGTCCTGTGGGTGAAGGAGGCGACGAAGTGAGCGTGGCACGCTTCATCGCCGACCAGAGGACGTTCTACCGCGTGCCTGTGGCGGTGTGCTGCGCGATCCTCGGGCTGAGCGTCGGCTGGTTCTACAAGTGGATCAAGGCACCGGTCACCAGCCAGCTGCGCCGGCGCCGTGATCTCGACGTCGCGGTGCGTCAGATGTTCGGGGACTCGGGTGGCACCTACGGATCGCCGCGGATCCATCGCGACCTGCTCGAGGCAGGCTGGTCGGTGGGTGAGAACACAGTCGCGGACTCGATGCGCCGCCAAGGCTTGTTCGGCCGCAAACCCAAGCGGCGCAGGGGACTGACCAAACAAGACAAGGCCGCGGCGAAGTTACCCGACCTGCTGCGGCGCGACTTCACCGCCCCGGCACCGAACCGCAAGTGGTGCGGGGACATCACCGAGATCCCCACCGATGAGGGCAAGCTCTATCTGGCCACCGTGCTGGACCTGTTCTCCCGCAAACTGCTGGCCTGCCCGACCAGTGAGCACCCGGACGCGGAACTGGCCTGCGGCGCGATCAAGATCGCTGCCGCGGTGCGCGGCGGACGTCCCGCGATCGAGGGAGTGATCTTCCACTCCGATCGCGGCTCCACTTATACCGCAGCCGATTTCACCCGGCTGTGCAAGGACAAACTCGGCATCAGGCAGTCGATGGGCCGGGTCGGTTCCTGCTTCGACAACGCCGCGGCGGAATCGTTCTTCTCGACCCTCGAGCACGAGGTCCTGTCCCGGCACCGGTTCACGACCAAGGCCGAGGCACGCAAGATCGTTCTCACCTGGTGCCACGAGTTCTACAACACCCGACGGCGGCACAGCAGC
>DATBFV010000063.1:0-13423 GCA_036558345.1 Gemmatimonadales bacterium
GGCCCCAGCACGTTGCCCGCCGAGTCCGCGTAATTGGCGCGGAGCGTGTGATGCTGATTGAGGCCGATCCCCACGCGCGCCTGCGTGAATTTCGGCGACCCGGCGATGACGCTGACATTCCACGTGGCCACCAATCCCGAGCCCGGCCCCCGGACGGTCAACTGTGTCTTGCCGACGGCGCGGCCGGTGATGGTCCCGGTCGGCGGATCGAACGTCGCGATCTGGGGATCGGTCACGGCCCAGCGCAGCGGCGCCTCGGGCACCGCGACATTCTCGGCCGTGAGCGCCTGCGCCTCGAACTTGGCCGTCCCCGTGAGGGGGACTTGCACTTCGGTAGCGACCCGGGGCCGCACCGAGAGCTTGTCCACCACTGGGTGCACGGAGACTTCGATCGTCTTGTTCTGCAACAGGCCAGACACATTCAACAGCGCTTTGCCCGGTCCGACGGCGGTCACGACGCCGGCGAGACTGACGCGCGCCACGCTCTGGTCGCTGGACGACCACTGCAGCACCAAGGGATTGACGGTGCGGTTGGTCTGCGTGGAAACGACGACATGCAGGGTATCGATCTCACCCGGCGACAGCAGCACCTGCGCGCCCTCGCGCACGCTGAACTCCGCCTGCTGCACCACAACGGGGGCGGTGGCCGTAAGACCGCCAGCGGCAGTGACCTGGATCGTGCCCTGACCGGGGGCTAGTGCCACGACGTTGCCGCTCTGGTCGACGCTCGCGACGTCGGCGCGCAGCGAAGTCCATGTGACCACGACAGGTGCGGCGGCTGAGCCGTCTTCTTTTAGTGCGCGTGGCGAGACACGCGTATTCTCAGACGGCAGCAGGTAGACGACGCCCGGTTCCAGCCGCAAAGCTGCCGCGGGCCCACTGCCTGGCGGTTGGCCCAGGTAAGGGTCAGGGCCGGACGGAGCGGCCGGCGGTGGTGCGGCAGCCGGAGGTGGAGTTGGCGGCGGTGCGCCCCCCCCCGTGACTTGGATCGCCGCTTGGCCCCGGCGGGCGCCGACTCGCGCCTCGATGATGGCCACGCCGTTACCAATCCCGGTGACGGTGCCGTTATTGTCGACCTTCGCGACGTTGATGTTGTTCGACGACCAGATGATACGGACCGTGGGGACGACATTCCCGATGCGATCGAAGGCGGTGGCGAGCAAGCCGCTGCGCTCTCCGACCCGGATCGTCACGGAGGGTGGCGCGACCTGAACCTCAGCGACGTTCTGCGCCGCCAGGGCGGCGGGAATCGTGAGCGCGAGTGCCGCGAGAACCTTGGGTCCGATCATAGCTCGCGAATGTGTGTCCGGCTAAATGTCGTTGTCAAGCCAACTTGTCACAATTGAGCGTGCATTCCGACACCGAAACCGCCGCACTCAGTGTCACTTGCGAGGTAGGAATCCCGCGGTAAGCTATAGGCCACCCACGGACGCCCTCGCACCTATCAGCATAGGAGAAGATCCGATGCTTGAGCAGACGGACGTAACGGAGAGCAGTTGGCCAGGACCGGGGTTCATGGAGCCGATGTTCCCATCGGCGCCCACTCCTGCCCCGATGCCCTCGTCGGAGCCGATGGAGGAGACGTCGCGGCCGGCGCGGCCGCGCCCGTCTTCCAAGCCCAAGGCCAAGAAAAAGAAGAAAGCGGCCAAAAAGGCACGGCCCAAGGCGAAGAAGAAAGCGGCGAAGAAGAAAAAGAAGAAATCTTCGAAGAAGCGTCGCCGCTAACAGCACTCGCACCGACATCCGCGGGAGCGTCTCGCCGAGACGCTCCCGCGGCTCGTTAAGGAGGGAAAACCCGTGCGTCGCACGTCGTACGTCGTTCTCGCTGCTCTCGCAGCCTGTTCCGCGCCGAAGATTCCGCTCGGCAATCCGCCGGAAGAAATCGCCGCGATGCTGCAGCGCTCCGCATCCGATTGGAATCGCGGAGATCTCCAGGGTTTCATGAGCGACTATGCACAAGACTCGCTCACGAGCTACATGTCGAACGGCCACGTGATGTATGGCTGGCAGGCGCTGTATGATCGCTATCAAAAGAACTATTTCGCCCCGGGGAAGTCTCGCGACTCACTGTCGTTTGATGAGCTGCATGTGCGAGTGCTGACGCCCGACTTTGCCTATGTCACGGCGCGGTTCAAGCTCTCGCGGCGCGATTCCGTCGTCGCGAGCGGACCGTTCACGCTGGTGCTACAAAAGCAGGGCGCCCGCTGGAGAATCCTGCACGATCACACGTCGGCGGACACGAGGTGAGACGCACGTCAGCACTCTTCGCTTCGATCAGGGCAGGCCGTGTGGACGTCGGCACGGCTCTGTTTGTGCTGCTGGCGTTCGGCGGCTGTAGCAAATTCCTTCCTCCCAAAGACCAGGTCATCGCGCTCGAGGGGGCCACGCTCATCGACGGCGCGGGAGGAGAGCCGAAAGGCGACGCGCTGATCATCGTCCGTAACGGCCACATCGAGGCCGTGGCGCGCGTCAACGAAATCCCCATCCCGTCAGGCGCCGAACAGATCAACCTCGCGGGGAAAACCATCATTCCCGGGCTGATCGATGCGCACGCGCACCTGGAGCGGTGGGCGACGCAGCGCTACATCGCGTGGGGTGTGACCACCGTACGCGATCTGCATGGGCAGACCGACACGGTACTCCAGCTGCGACGCCAGATGAA
Source organism: Gemmatimonadales bacterium (assembly GCA_036558345.1). Taxonomy (GTDB): domain Bacteria; phylum Gemmatimonadota; class Gemmatimonadetes; order Gemmatimonadales; family GWC2-71-9; genus 20CM-2-65-7. The sequence goes on from DATBFV010000063.1 coordinate 2,663, forward strand.
TCTCGGTTCAGTCATCGGCCCACGGATGTTCAGTGCGGGCGCGATGATCGACGGTGTGCCCACCACGTACCCGAACGCCGTCGGCGTGTCCACTCCGGATGAAGCGCGGCGCGCAGTGGACCAGCATGCCGTCGCCGGCGTTGATTACTTGAAGGTCTACACCAAGATCACACCCAACCTCTTGCGTCCGTTGCTCGACGAAGCCGGGAAGCTGCATCTGCGTGTGGCGGCGCATCTCGGTGAGACCGATGCGCTGACGGCGGCCCGCGCCGGCGTGATTTCCATCGAGCACATGGCCGGTGTCGTGCAAGCGGCGACTGGTGATGCCACGTACGGCTATGCGCACAGCAATTTTCTCACAGGCTGGACGGTGGAGGAGAAAGGCTGGGCGGGACTAGACTCGGCGGCGGTGGCACGCACGGCGCAGGCCCTCGCTCAGACAAAGGTCACGATCGTACCCACGCTGGTGCTGCACGACATGCTCGCACGGCTGGACAATCCGATCCTGCTGTCGCGACCAGGCATGGAAGATGTGCCCGACAATGCGCAGAGCGTTCGCAGCGTGCCGAGCCTGCTGCAGCGCACCGGCTGGCACTCCGCCGATTTCGAGGCGTTCCGGCGCTCGCGCCAGCGCCAGGATCAGTTCGTTCGTGAGTTCAAACGCGCCGGTGGGGCCATCGCCGCCGGTTCGGATGCCGCGAATCAGCTCCTGATTCCGGGCTACTCACTTCACGAGGAGATGGCCTTCCTCGTCGCCGCCGGCCTGACGCCGCTCGAAGCGATCACGGCCGCCACGCGACGCGGCGCAGAACTGCTGCACGCGGACTCCCTGGGGATGCTGGCACCCGGGAAAGTGGCCGATCTCGTCGTCCTGAACGGCAATCCCGCCGGCAACATCACCGCCACGCGCCGCATCGCGATGGTCATGATCCGGGGCCGGATGATTCGGCCAGACTCACTGAGGGCTACATGGAAACGAAACTGATGCCGTCTGCCGTCAGCCGCCTGTCGTTCCTCGTATTCCTGACCGCCTGCGGCATGGGGGCGCCCGCGCCCACGGATGGTCCCTACGACGTGATCCTCAAGAACGGCTGGATCATCGACGGCACCGGCAATCCGCGCTATCGCGGCGACGTCGCGCTCAAGGGTGATCGCATCGCGGCGGTCGGATTCCTGGGTACGGCGACGGCGCGCGACACCGTCGATGCGAGCGGCCTGGTCGTCGCACCAGGGTTCATCGATATGATGGGCCAGTCCGAGACCAACGTCCTCATCGACAACCGTGTGCTGTCCAAGATCACCCAGGGGATCACGACTGAAGTGACGGGCGAGGGCGGTTCCGTCGCGCCGCTGACTGACAAGCTTGCCGCAGCCGATTCCGACGCGATGAAGAAGTGGCACTACCGCGAAGACTGGCGCGATCTCAATGGCTATTTCGCGCAGCTCGAACGGCAGGGCTCATCGCTCAACATCGCCACGTTCGTCGGCGCGACGCAGGTACGGCTCGCGGTGGTCGGGAACGAGAATCGCGCGCCGACCGCAGCCGAGCTCGCGCACATGACGGCCATTGTGGATACGCTGATGGAGCAAGGCGCGCTCGGCGTGTGGACTGCGCTCGAATATGCCCCGGCCAGCTACTCGAAGACGGAGGAGCTGATCGCGCTCGCGCAGGCAGCGAGCCGGCACGGCGGGATTTACGCGTCGCATATGCGGGACGAAGGTCAGCATATAGATGAGGCGCTGAACGAAGTCTTTCGGATCGCCAAAGAGGCGCACATCCCGGCCGAGGTGTCGCATCTCAAGCTGTCGGGGCGCCGCAGCTGGGGTCAGATGCCGCGGATCCTCGCGAAAATCGATTCGGCGCGCGCCGCCGGCCTCGACGTCACCGCCGATCAGTATCCCTACATTCGTGCCGCGACTTCGCTCGACGCATCGATCCCCACGTGGGCCGAGAGCGGCGGCTGGGATTCGCTGCTGATCCGGCTCCGCGACCCGGCGACGCGCTCCCGGCTGCACCGGGAGATGGCGAATCCGCAGACCGAAAGCTTTTTCGCGGCGGCCGGCGGCGGCACGGGCGTGTTGATCACCGGCACGTTCCAGGACTCGCTCCGCTATATGCAGGGCAAGACCGTCGCCCAGATCGCGGCCCTACACCATCGTGATACGGTCGAGACCGTCTTCGACATCGTCCTCGCCGAAGGCGGCCATCGCACCGACGCGGTCTACGCCATCATGGACGAGCCCGATGTGCAGGCGGCGATGAAGCAATGGTGGGTCGCGGTGAACACCGACTTCGGCGGCGTCGCGCCGGACGGACCGCTCGGCACGCAATCGGCGCATCCGCGCGCCTACGGCACGTTCCCGCGCATCCTCGGCCACTATGCGCGCGACCTCAATCTGTTTCCACTCGAGTTCGCGGTGCGCAAAATGACGTCGCTCGCGGCGCAACGCGTCAGCCTCAAGGATCGCGGCCTGGTGAGACCCGGCATGTTTGCCGACATCACCGTGTTCAACCCCGCAACGGTGATCGATCGCGCGACGTTCGAGCAGCCGCATCAAACATCCGCCGGAATCGAGTACGTGTTCGTGAACGGCCAGATGGTATTGAAGAAGGGCCAGATGACGAGTGCGCGGCCGGGACGCGGACTCCGAGGGCCAGGATACATGGGAGAGCTCGTTAGGTGACCCTTGGCAGGCTCGTCGTAGCCTGGCTGTTGGTCGTTCTTTGGTTTGTGCTTCCAATATTTGTTCTGGTCAACCTCGCCCATTGGAAGATCAGATCCGCAGACGAACCTATCCCCGTCGTTGTGGAACCTCGCTTCCTAATTCGACGATCCATCGAAGCCACCCTGCTGACTCTCATTGCATCACTCTGGTTCGATTCGCTCGGCAGCGGCGAATGGTGGCTTCTATTCCTGCTCATCGGCGCGCTTGCCACGCTTTCCTCTTGGTTCCTCGGCCTTCCGCGCAAGGAGGTCGTTACGACAGGTCTAACGGAGCTAGTCCGTTACGTGATCGCGGGCGCGCTGCTCGCCTGGCGACTTTCGTAGCTATCTTCGCAGGACCAATGACACCGATTCGCCTGACTGCGCTGTCGCACGGCGCCGGCTGAGCCTGCAAGCTCGGCCCCGCCGAGTTGGCGCAGGTCTTGCGCCACGTGCCCACGATTTCCGATCCACGCATCCTGGTCGATGCCGCGACGCGGGACGACGCCGCCGTGTATCAACTGACGACGGATCGCGCGATCGTCGCGACCGTGGACTTCTTCACGCCGATCGTGGACGACCCGTACGACTTCGGACGCATCGCGGCCGCAAACGCTTTCTCGGACGTCTACGCGATGGGCGGCACGCCGCTGCTGGCGCTGAACCTCGTCGGCTGGCCGCGTGACACGCTGCCCTATGAAATCCTCGGCGAAGTGTTGCGGGGCGGCGCCGACATCGCAAAAGCGGCGGGCGCCTTCGTGCTTGGCGGCCATTCGATCGACGATCCCGAGCCGAAGTACGGCATGGTGGCCATCGGCGAGGTGCACCCCAACCGCCTCATCACCCTGGCCCGTGCGCGCGCCGGTGACGTGCTCGTTCTGACCAAGCCGATCGGCACGGGCGTACTGGCGACCGCGTTGAAGCGCGATCTCGCGACCGCGGCCGACATCGCACCGGCGGTGCAGTCGATGGCGACGCTGAATGCCGGCGGCGCGAAGGCGATGCGCGCGACCGGCGGTGGCGTGCACGCCGCGACCGACGTGACGGGATTCGGCCTGCTCGGCCACTTGCACAACATGCTGATGGCCAGCAGCGCATCGGCCGAGATCGATGCGGCTGCGGTGCCGCTGCTTCCCAAGGCCATCGAGATGGTCGAGCGCGGCGCCGTGCCGGGCGGCACAAAGCGCAACCAGGAAGCCCTGGCCGCGCACGTGAAGTTCGGTGACGGTGTTCCCGAGCCGGTGCGTCTGCTGCTGTTCGATGCGCAGACGTCCGGCGGATTGTTGATCGCCGTCGATCCCGATCGCGCGAGTGCGTTGGTCGCTGCGCTCGAGCGTGAAGGAACGCCTGTTGCCGCGAAGATCGGACGCATCATGCGCGGCGTGGCGGGCACGATCGCGGTAAACTGAATCGCCCATGGCCACGATTCGCGAATACCGCTCGCTCACGCCGGAGTCGCTCGATGCGCTGGAACGCGCCGTGCGTGAGCGTCGCCGGGTAGCGCTGCGACGCCGCGGCACCGAATATGTCGTGGTGGCCGAGCGCCTCGAGACGAGTGGACGCGATGATGCGTTGGCGGGACGCCTCCCGATGACGGGCGAATTGTTGACCTTCCAGCTTCGCGATTTGGAGAGCTTCGCGGTGCTGCCATAGTCCATGTTCACCCGCCTGCTCGTGGGTCTGGACGATAGTCCCAACGCCGACGAAGCGCTCGAGCAGGCGGTGCATCTCGCGCAGCGATTCAAGGCCAAGATACTCGTGGCTCATATCAAGGAGCGCACGCCCGATTCCGCTGAGTTGCTGCAGCGCGCGGCGGAGCGCGTGCGCGACGCGGGGCTGGAGGTCGAGACGGTGCAGAGGAAGGGTCATCCCGACGTCGAGCTCGCGGCTCTGGCGCACGACGTCGATACGGTGCTCGTCGGCCGGCGGGGGCGCTCGTCTCGAGCAGACGTCATCGGCAACACCGTCGCGTCATTGATTCGGATTGCCGAGCGATCGGTGATCGTCTGCGCGAGCAAGCCGTCGCCGATGAATTCCTGCGCCGTCGCCTACGACGGCCGCGCCACGTCGCAGCGCGCGCTCGAGCTGGTGGCGCGCTTCTCGAGCGTCACTCATAGTACGGTGCACATCATTCACGCCACGATCGATCCAGCGATGGCCACAATGGTGGTCGGCGAAGCGGAGGCGCTGCTGTCGTTGCAGGGCGTCGCCTTCGTCACCCATCTCGAGCGCGGCACGCCGGGCGAGGCGGTGGCTCGCGTCATCGCGCGCACGCACTGCGATGCGTTGTTCGCGGGCGCGCACGTGGGCGAGCGACAGGCCGTGACGGTGTCGCATGCCGAAGAAATTCTGCTGCACACGGACATCCCGGTGGTGATCGAGCCGTGACTGAACGCTTCGTGCTGGTACATGCCGACGAGAGCTGCCTCGGCAACGACTCCACCAAGCCGAGCCGCGGCGGGAACGGCGCGTTGGTCGAAGCGCCGGCCGGCGACAGCGTCGCGCGCTGGGATTTCTTCGAATGCTCGCCGCAGACCACGAACAACAAGATGGCGCTCGCGGGCGCGATCGCGTCGCTCGAGTGGGTGCGGCGCCAGTGGGGACACGCCCACGTCCGTTTCGTGTCGGACTCGGAGTACCTCGTCAAAGGCATGACGGAGTGGATGCCGAACTGGGAAGCGCGCGGCTGGCGCCGCAAGACCGGCGCGCTGGAGAATGCGGAGCTCTGGCAGAAGCTGTCGCAGGTCGCGCGCGCCCACACGGTGGATTGGCGCTGGGTGCGGGGGCACAACGAGCACGTGAAGAACGAGTACGCCAACATCGTCGCCATTCACGCCGCCGAACAGCAGCAGCGGTCCAACGGTTTGATTCCGTCGGGCTTCGATACGTGGCTCGCGCAACAGCGCGCGCGCGGCAAGTTTGTGGACTTCGATCCCGACAAGGAGCTGCATGAGCGCGCTTAGAGACCACGTCGTTGCCTCCGACCAATCGAGGCAGGTCGATCGGATCCCGTTGTACGAGGTCTACATGCGCATGGCCGAAGAACTGGCGAAACGCTCGACTTGCGCGCGCCTGCAAGTGGGCACGGTGGTCACGGATCAGCGACTCGAGAACGTCCTGGCCATCGGCTACAACGGCAACGCGCGAGGTCTGCCGAACAAATGCGACTCGGCGGTCCCGGGGAATTGCGGCTGCATCCACTCGGAGATGAATGCGCTGGTGAAGGCGCCGGGCAACGTCCGCGACAAGGTCGTCTTCGTCAGCGCATCGCCATGCGTGATGTGCGCGAAGCTCATCATCAACTCCGGCGTCACACACGTGTTCTATCGCAAGGCGTACCGCGATCCATCCGGTGTCGAGGTATTGCAGCAGGGAGGCGTCGTCCCGGTGCTGTACGACAAATGGATGAATGCGTGGAGGAATGGGTCTCGCACGTAATGGATGAGCTCGATCGCCTTTTTACCCTCTTAGTCACTGCGCTCGCCCGCGAGGCGCGAGTGGCCGTGCCCTTCCCCGCGGCCGACGTGTACGAACGGCTCGTGCCCTATCGCTCCAATCGCTCGCGCCTGAACGTCGCCACGCATCAGGACTATGAAATGGCGGTGCTGCGTCTGCTCGCCGGCGAGCGAAACTATGTCCAGCTCGAGCCGGAGACGGTGCGCGACGCCATGCAGCGCGAAATCGCCACCATCAACCCCGATCCGGCCTACTTCCGGAGCTTTCCGGACGCGCAAGTGATGGTAAACGGCCGGGCTGCCCAGCGAGTCATGCAGGCCGACCGCGCGTACGCACCTCCCCCCACGGGGCAGATACCGGAGGATGACTCGGAGCTCGTCGACACGACCGGCGAGAATCCGGTTCCGGTCCCCTTCTCGCCCCCGGGGGAAGTCCGAGCACCAGCCGCTCGGGCCAAGGACGCGCTCGCGCCGGATCAGTGCGAGTACTGCGGTGGCGTCTTGCCCGCGAAGCGCGAGGCGCGCTTTTGCCCGCATTGCGGGCAGCCGCGCGAAGGCGAGCTGAAATGCCCCGGCTGCGGCAGTGAGCTGGACGTTGGGTGGGCATACTGCCTGGCGTGCGGTCGCCCGACCGGATTCGAGTGAAGTCTTTCAGAGTCGCGGTAATCGCGGGAGACGGAATCGGGCCCGAGGTCATCGAGGCCGCGATACCGATTCTCGATCGCGTGGCCGCGAAGCACGCCTTCTCGATTCAATGGGAGCGCCTGCCGTACTCCGCCGATCACTACCTCAAGACGAAAGAAACGCTCCCGGACGCTGCGTTTCGACATCTGCAGAACGACGTCGATGCGATCTTCCTCGGGGCGCTCGGCGACCCCAGAGTGCCGGGCAACGAGCATGCGCGAGACATCCTCCTGGGTCTTCGCTTCAAGCTCGATCTGTACGTCAACTTCCGGCCTGTAGAGCTGCTCCATCCCGACCTGACGCCCCTGCGAAATCCGGGCTCAATCGATTTTGTGATCTTCCGCGAAAACACGGAGGGGCCGTACCTGGGCCGGGGCCGCTCGAGCGGAGACGAGCACATCGCCGAAGAGGTCAATACCGGCAAGGGCGTCGAGCGGATCATTCGCGCGGCCTTCGAATGGGCCAAGGCTCACAACAAGACCCGCGTCACCATGAGCGACAAGTCGAACGCGATTCCAACGCACAAGATCTGGCAGGACAAGTTCAGGGCGATCGCGCCAGACTATCCGGGGATCACGGCTGAGCACCGCTACGTCGATGCCCTGGCGCTCGAGCTCGTGCGCGAGCCGCAACGCTTTCAGGTGATTGTCACGAACAACCTCTACGGCGACATCCTGTCCGACCTCGGCGCGGGGCTTGTAGGAGGCTTGGGAACGGCCGCAAGCGCAAACTTGCATCCGGGCAGGCGCCACGCGCTGTTCGAGCCCGTGCACGGATCGGCACCGGCCATCGCGGGGAAAGGCGTGGCCAATCCCGTTGCCGCTGTGTTGACCGGGGGTTTGATGTTCGAACATCTGGGCTACCCCGCCGCCGCCGCTGACCTCAAGCGGGCCGTACGCGCCGTGCTTGCAAGCAGAACGCGCACACCGGATCTCGGTGGTAATGCGAGCACCACTGCCGTCTCACAGGCAGTGATGGACCTGGTTTGACTCCTGGTTGACAGCAACGGCACCCATTGGTTGTATCCGGGTAGGAATTCATCCCAAGGTGGAGAGAGGATCGTGCCGCCTCTTCCGCTCGCCAAGGTTCTGAACGTCGCACTTCCTTCGTTGTCGGGTGAAGCACGGGCCGTCGTGGACGTGCTCGCCTGCAAGAATGGCTTGCTGCCCCCGGCCGGCGATGTCGCCACCTTCCTGGGTCTCCGCACGCGTCATCAGGTAGCCCGCACGCTCAGGCGAGCGAGTCTGCCGCCGCTCGAAGAGCTCGCCGCCTGGACCCGTCTCTTCTATTGGGTGCTCCAGTGGGAGCAAACCGGCGCTTCACTACTGAATCTGGCGCGCCAGGCGCATCTCGAGCCCGCTACCTGCTATCGACTGGTGCGCCGTCTGATGGGTGCACCGTGGTCGCGCGTGCGGCGCGGCGGGATTTCCGGCGCCATCCTCCATTTCCAGACGGTCTGGAAGGACAGCCGCCAGCATCGCCTCGCCCTGCAGCCGTATTTGCAGGCTGGAGCGCGACGAGAGGATCGCCTTGCGGTAGGCGCGGGTCCAATCGCTAGCGTGTTTGTCGTACGCGCACCGCGCAGTCCTTCGTATTCGACCAGCGAAGTGCCGGGAAAGCCGCGTGGCATTCTTGCGTCCCGCTTGAGTATGCCCGGCTACCCGTTCGATGTGGCGATCGCACCCGACGGCACAGCATGGCTGACGCGCCTGCATGCCGCGGTCCTCGAGCGCCTGCAACTGCAGCCACTGGCATCCACCGGCTCCATTCGCGTCGGCATCGCGCCGACACGAGTCATCATGGCACCCACCGGGGAGCGCGCCTGGGTCACGAATCAGTTCACCCACGATGTAGCCGTCGTGGACCTGGTGTGGCCAAACCGGGTCGGCTCCATCGCCATGGAAGGCGACGCACTGGGCGCCGCGCTGGCCCCGGACGGCCGTACACTGTACGTCACCACCAATCTGGACCGGCTGTGCGTCTGCGCGTTGACCGAGAACGGCGGCCGGATTGTGCGCTCGATGTCGCTGGCACTCGCAACGACGGAGATCGCGGTGCATCCGGCGGGTAACCGTGTCTACGTTCCCACCTGGAAGGCGGGCACGATTCTGGAGATCGACGCGCGGACACTCGCCATCACGCATCGCTACGAACTCGGAGGCCGGCCGCTGGGCGTCGCGATCTCCCGGGACGGGCTACGCCTCTACGCCGGCAATGAAGATGGCTGGCTCGACCTCATTCATCTCCCAACCGGAAAGGTGATGCGCCGCAACCTGGGCACGCCGATGGATGAGGTCGCGCTGACACCGGATCAGTCCGCACTGTACGCAAGCCTCCGCACGGCAGGCCGGATTGCGATTCTCGACGCCCACACGCTCACGGCGGTGGGAACGCTCGAGACGGGCGGCCTCCCGCGACACGTGGCGTTCAATGCGCTCGGTAGCGCCGCGATCGTGGCCAATGAAGCGGGGTGGGTCGACCTCGTGCGGTGATTGGTCGTGCGACGTCCCAAACGCCCGGCTTGAGCGGCGGGTGGGGGAACAACCCCATCCGCCGCTTGTGTTTTCGCGTCGCGACCTACCGTCACATTCACGATAGACTCATATTCCGCCCACTTATGATGGAGTTCCGCACATGAAGACCCAGGGCGCCAATAAGGACGTCGTCTTCCTGTCCGGCGTACGGACGGGGTTCGGCGCATTCGGCGGCTCTTTGAAGGACTTGTCGGCCATTGATTTAGGCGTCGCGGCAGCACGCCACGCCATTCAGCGCTCGGGAGTCCCGCCTGCCGATTTCGGCCACGTGGTGTTCGGCAACGCGCTGCAAACGTCGGCCGATGCGATTTACATGGCGCGCCATGTCGGTCTCAAAGCAGGTTTGCCGATCGAGACCCCGGCCGTCACGGTGAACCGGTTGTGCGGCTCGGGGTTCGAGGCGATCACGCAAGCCGCGCAGCTCATCCTGCTCGGCGAAGCGGACGCCGTGCTCGCGGGCGGCGCCGAGTCGATGAGCCAGGCGCCGCACGTCGTGCGGGGCGCGCGGTGGGGACTGCGACTTGGTCCGGCACCGCTGGAAGACCTGCTGTGGGAATCGCTGAAGGATCCTCAATGCGGCCTCTCGATGGCCGAGACGGCCGAGAGCCTCGCTGAGAAATACAAGCTCACGCGAAAAGAAGTGGACGAGGTCGCAGTCGCCTCGCAGCAGCGCGCGAAGCAGGCGTGGGACGCGTGCGCCTTTCAGGACGAGGTCGTGCCGGTCACGATCAAAGTGAAAGGGAAGGAAGTCGAGTTCCGCGCCGACGAGCATATGCGGCCGGAGACGACGCTCGAGATCCTGAGCGGCCTGAAGCCGTACTTCAAAAAGGATGGATTGGTCACCGCCGGGAATGCATCCGGTATCTCCGACGGGGGCGCCGCGACCGTGGTCGTAAGCGAGGAGTACGCCAAGGCACACGGACTGAAGCCTCTGGGCCGGCTGGTGGCGTGGGCCGTCGCCGGCGTCGAGCCCAAGCACATGGGAATCGGGCCCGCACCCGCCGCGCGCAAGGCGCTGGCGAAGGCCGGGATGAAACTCGAGCAGATGGATCTCGTCGAAGTGAACGAAGCGTTCGCGCCGCAATACCTCGCTGTGGAGCGAGAGCTCGGACTCGATCGGAATCGCACCAATGCGTGCGGCGGCGCGATCGCCATCGGGCATCCGCTCGCGGCCAGCGGCACTCGCATTACGATCCACCTGCTGCACGCGCTCCGGCGTGAGAAGAAACGGTTCGGCCTCGGCTCGGCGTGCATCGGTGGCGGCCAGGGCGCGGCGGTCATCGTCGAGGCATTGTAAATGGGGAAGGATTTGATCAACCGGGACGCGCTCGAGCGCATCATCAAGCGCGCCGCCGAGCTGCAGGCGGGCGAACACGACATCGG
>DATBFV010000064.1:0-3640 GCA_036558345.1 Gemmatimonadales bacterium
TCCCAGAAGCGCGCTGATTTCTCCGCTCCTGTCGGCGGGATCGAGCGCGAACGCCTGCTCGAGTGCCGACATCGCCATCGCCGCGGACTCGGGCTCGGAGACGTGTTCCGCGAATTTTCGGGCCGTGTCGAGGAGAGCCACGACGCTCGCACCGGCGTGACCGCCGGGGACCGGTTGGACGCGACGAGTCGGGGTCGGATCTGGTGACATGATCGCGCTGGCTTGCCGGAGCCGGCTTCCTGGTCTGGGGTCGCTCCGAATCATATCCCCAGATCGCGACGGGACGCGGTGTGTTTTTCGTGTGCTACGATCTCGGCCCGCCGAGCACCGACAGGCCGCGCTCCGACCGATCTCGCCGTGCCGCGATCTGGCGTCTGTCCGCGTCGTGCCGTAGCGAGGGTCCCGTCATGTCCGAGCGCGTCGTCACCAACTGGTTCGGTGATCTAGTCTCTCACCCGACGGTCATCGTCGAGGCCCGAACGGTTGACGACATCAGGCGCATCCTCACAGATCCCGACCGGTTTCCTTCCCCGGTGCGAGCGGTCGGATCGAATCATTCGACGACCACGTGCGGGGTGGCGGAGGGAGGCACACTGATCAGGATGGAGGCGATGCATCGCATCCTGCGCATCGGCCAGGACACCGTCACCGCAGAAGCGGGCGCGCTGTATATCGACGTCGCAGAGGCGCTCCGCGAACGGAACCTGCAGTTCCACATCTGCACGGAAATCGGCAACCTGTCGATGGGCAGCGCCGCCTGCGCCGGTACGAAGGACTCGTCGATGCCGGGAGAGTACGGCCAGGTCGGGTCGTACGTCACGGGAGTCAAGATGGTGCTGCCGGACGGTCGATTGCTCGAGGTGACCGACGACAACGACGCCGCGCTCCTCGAATTGATCCGCTGCAGCTACGGCACGTTTGGCGTTGTCTATGAAGCCACGATCAAGGTGCGCCCGCTGACGCCGATCGAGGTCTTTCACGAGACCTTTACGCTCGAGGAGTTCGTCGGCGCCCTTCCGGAGCTGAGAGCGGACGGGTGCTCGATGTTCTTCTACATTTTTCCGTTCGCCGACAAGATCACCGTCGAGTTCCGCCGCTACAACCCCGGTGCGTCCGGGAAGCCTCGCCGCCGTCCGTGGAGAGTCCGCAACCGCGGATGGGCCGTCATCGGTCCCATGCTCGCGGATGGGATTGAACGCAATCTGCCCGGTCGATCGCTCCGATATCACGCGATCAACGGCCTCGGAGCGATCTGGCGTCTCAATCTCATTCACCGGGTCAAGGGAGCGCACACGAGTCCGGTCGATCAGATCATTCGTTATCCGCCGCGCGGCGGCCGGAGTCGCTACACGTTCAGCTTGTTCGCTTTCCCCGCGGACGACTATCCGAGGGTCATCGCCGAGTACTTCGAGTTCTGCCGGGACTACTACTGGAAGACGGCCTACCGGTCGAATCTGTCGTCGGTCGGCTACGCCATCTGTCAAGATCGCCGCGCCTTGTTGTCCTACTCCCATTCGGGCGATGTCATGACCCTGGATCCGGTCTCGACGGGAACCCCGGGTTGGAAGGACTATCTTCGCGAGTACAACCGCTTCTGCAGCGAGCGGAATGGCAAGCCGCTGCTCAACCAGACGTTCGGCGTGACCCGCGAGATCGCGCGCAAAGCGTACGGCGATCGCCTGGACGTGATGTCTCAGACACGGCAGCTCTACGACCCCGCGGGCCGCATGTTGAACGAATACTTCTGCGACCTCTTTTCGGTGCAGGAATTGAGCGCGACGACGCGATAGCTCCTGCACGGCGGAACCGGTTATGAGCACGACCCCCATCCGGCCTGACCCGCCTCCCCAGGAAGGCCGCGGCGAGGCGCTCGTCGAAATGCACCGGCTCTACGAGGTTCAGCGCCGGGCGTGTGCCTCGTCGCCCGCACCGGATCTTCGGGCGCGATTGCGGTCTCTCGCGTCGCTCGCTCAGACGATCGACGAAAACAGTCCGGCGATCGCAAAGGCAATTTCCGAGGACTTCGGGAACCGTTCCGTCCACGAAACCTACCTGCTGGAGCTGGTGCCGCTGCAGAACGCCATCAGGCACGCGACGCGCAACCTAGCGCGGTGGATGCGGCCTGAACGCCGGCGGGTCCCTTGGGTCTTCGGTGTCAACGCTTCGTGGGTACAGTACCAACCGCTCGGCGTCGTGGGGATCGTCTCGCCGTGGAACTATCCGCTCTCGCTGTCCTTGATACCCACTCTGGACGCGCTGGCGGCTGGGAACCGTGTCCTGCTGAAGCCGTCGGAGCTGACGCCCGCGTTCTCGCGCTTGCTGCAACGCCTGCTGGCAGAGCGGTTCGCCGAGGAGGAGCTTGCCGTCGTACTCGGTGGTGTGGATGTCGCGGAGCAGTTCATCAGGTTGCCGCTCGACCATCTGCTCTTCACCGGGTCGACCGCCGTTGGCCGCCAGGTGATGGCGGCAGCTGCCGAACATCTCACTCCCGTCACGCTGGAGCTCGGTGGCAAGTCGCCCGTGGTGATCTGCCCCGACTACGATGTCCACGCCGCCGCACGAGACATCACGTTTCCCAAGCTCGCCAATGCCGGGCAAACGTGCGTCGCACCGGACTATGCGCTCGCGCCGACCGCGAAAACCAGGGCCTTGTCGGAGGCGGTGATTGCCGAAGCGCGCCGGCTCTTTCCCTCCATCTCGTCCAACAGCAGCTACACCTCAATCCTCAACGATAGGCACTATCACCGATTGCGGAACGCGCTGGATGAGGCCAGGGCCGGCGGGGCCGAGATTCTGAGCTGCGGTGACGAGCCTGCCGCGCGCCGGATGGGGCTCGCCGTCGTGCTCAACCCTCCGCTCGACTGCGCGCTGATGCGGGACGAGATCTTCGGCCCGGTGCTGCCGATCGTTTCGTACGAAACGCTCGACGAGGCCATCGCGTTCATCAGGCAGAGAGACAAGCCGCTGGCGTTGTACTGCCTCACCCACGATCTCGGCTACCGCGAGGCGGTACTGGATCGCACGATATCCGGAGGCGTCACGATCAACGGCGCGTTCCTGCACCAGGCGCAGGAGAACATTCCCTTTGGCGGGGTGGGGCGGAGCGGCATCGGCGCCTACCACGGCGAGGCAGGCTTCCGACGCTTCTCGCACGCGCGAAGCGTGCACCAGGTGCGCCTGTTCAATGTCGTGAATCTTGCGGCCCCGCCCTATGGACGGGTGGCCCGGCGCATGATTCGGGTTCTGGGCAGCCGCCGCGCGGCGGACTCCTGCTAGGCTCGAGCTTCTAGCGTCGGGTGGACCCGATCCAGATCCCGAGACCCGCGCGTTGCGCCTCGGCCTCGAGCTGCTTGAACTCTTCCTCGTGCGCGAACTCACGCGAGAGGTCGACGCGCGCGCGCCCGGCTTTCACCATCTCGGCGTTCACGAGCGTGCCGTCTTCGAGGAACACGTACGCGCGCCGCTCATTGTTGTCGCCAACCAGCGGATCGTATTGCACGCGCACCATCTTCCCGAGCACGAGCTGCTGCAGGAAATCGCGGGATGGACGCTCGGGCTTCAGCTTGACGCCGCCGCTGATCGCGGGGGGAGCTGGAGTGGTGGGAGGATCGCTGCGCGGTTGAGGCGGTGGCGTCGTGCC
>DATBFV010000065.1:0-28366 GCA_036558345.1 Gemmatimonadales bacterium
GCCAGAAGGCTGGTTGAGATTAGATTCGATCGTGAACGAGTATGACAGCGCCACTCACTGAGCGGGAAAGAGCCGTCCTCGAGGCGGTGATCGAGACCTACGTGCAAACCGCCGAACCGGCGGGGAGCCGCACGATTGCCAAGCGCTACCAGCTCGGCCTGTCGCCGGCGACCATCCGGAACACGATGAGCGATCTCGAGGACAAGGGATATCTCTATCACCCGCATACGTCGGCCGGTCGGATTCCGACCGATCTGGCCTATCGCGTCTACGTCGACTACCTGATGAGGCCGCCTGTGGTCGCACCGGCGCACGCGCAACAGCTCCGGGGTGAGCTGGAAGGGCAGCGCGCCGCCATCGAGGCGATCCTCTCGCGCGCGGCGCAGGTGCTCGGTGTGCTGACCAACGAGCTGGGTGTCGCGATGACGCCCACGATCGACGAAGCGGTGCTCGAACGGCTTGACCTGCTGCAGGTGTCGACCGAGCGGGTCCTGCTGGTGCTCGCGCTGCGTAGCGGTGCGGTCCGCACAATTTTCGTGGAAGTGCCGGCGGAGCTTGCCGCGGAAGCGGTCCAGAAAGTGACGGTCGTGCTCAACGAGCGACTCGCCGGTCTTACGCTGAAAGAGATCCGTGGCACGCTTGCGGACCGGCTGCGCGACGCGACCCCGTCCGAGCCCGGCTCGTCCGAGCTGCTCAACATCTTCGTGCAGGAAGCGGAAGGTCTGTTCGACGTGCCGATGGCCGTGTCTGGTCCGGTGCATCTCGGCAGCACGCAGCCGCTCGCGGGTCAGCCTGAGTTCTCGACGCGCGCGCAACTGCAAGGACTGCTCGAGGTGACGGAGCGGCGCGATCTGCTGCGCGATGCGCTGACCGCGCGCGGCGGCGAAGGACTGACGATCACGATCGGCCAGGAGCACGCCGACGCGCGGCTCTCGCCGTTCACGCTGGTCACCTCGACGTATCGCTGCGGTCCGCTCACGGGCGTCATCGGCGTGATGGGACCGACGCGCATGGCGTACGACAAGATCGCCGCGCTCGTCAATCACACGTCGCGGCTCGTGGGGGAGTTGCTCGAGTAAGATGAAGCAGGACTTCTACCACGTGCTCGGCGTGCCGCGCGACTGCAGCGAAGCCGACGTCAAAAAAGCCTACCGCAAGCTCGCGATGGAATGCCATCCCGACCGCAACAACGGCGACAAAGCGGCCGAAGAGCGGTTCAAGCTCGTGACCGAAGCGTACGAGGTGTTGCGCGATCCCCAGAAGCGCGCGGCCTACGATCGTTATGGGCATGAGGCGCCACGCGGGGGCGGTGGCTTCAGCTCGATGCATTTCGACCTTTCCGAAGCACTCATGGTGTTCATGCGCGACTTCGGTATTGGGGGGAGCGGGTCGGCGTTCGAAGGTCTGTTCGGAGGTGGCGGGGGGGGCCGGCGCGACCGGCGTCGCGGGCACGACATCAAGGTCGGACTGAAGCTCACGCTCGCCGAAGTGGCGTCGGGCGCAACCAAGACCGTTCGTATCAAAAGTCTCGAGACATGTCCCGAGTGCGCCGGCACCGGTGCGAAGGCCGGTACGAAACCGATACAGTGCGGCACTTGCAACGGCAGCGGCGAAGTGCGGCGGCAGGCACAGTCACTCTTTGGTCAGTTTTTGACAGTATCTCCGTGTCCCACGTGCGCCGGCGAGGGCACCGTCGTCCACAGTCCATGCGCGCGCTGCGGCGGCGACGGGCGTGTGAAGGGTGAGAAGACGATTCAGATCGACGTGCCGGCCGGTGTCGCGGACCATCACTACCTCACATTGCGGGGGCAGGGGGTGCCCGGCCCGCGCAACGGGCCGCGCGGCGATCTCATCGCCGTGCTCGACATCAAGGAAGATCCGCGCTTCGAGCGCCACGGCGACGATCTGGTCTATGACCTGGCCGTCACGATCACGCAGGCGGCGCTCGGCGCAGAGGTCAAAGTCCCGACGCCGTTCGGCGAGTCGATGCTCAGGATCGAGCCGGGGACGCAGACGGGCATGGCCTATCGGCTGCGGTCCAAGGGTTTGCCGCGGCTCGGCGAGGGCGGGCATGGCGACCTGCACGTGCGCGTGCATGTCTGGACGCCGAACAAGCTGAGCCCGGAGCAGCGCAAGCTGCTCGAGAAGTTGCGCGAGATCGAAGACGCGCCCCCCGAGAAGGAGACCGGCAAGTTCTGGGAGACGATTCGCCGGGCGTTGGGACATCGTGAGTAGCTGCATTTTCTGCAAAATCGCGACCGGCGAAATACCGGCCCAGGTCGTGAAAAAGGGTGACGGCATGGTCGCTTTCAAGGACCTGAATCCGCAGGCTCCGACTCACGTCCTGGTGATCCCCACGACACACGTCGGCTCGTTGAACGACGCCACGGACGCTGGGCTCTTGGGCAAACTGATGGCGTTTGCGCGCGATGTGGCGTTGGAGACCGGTGTGGCGACGAAGGGCTATCGGGTGGTGGTGAACACGAACCCTGACGGAGGCCAGACGGTCTTTCACCTGCATCTGCATCTCCTGGGCGGGCGGGCCATGCACTGGCCGCCTGGTTGACCAGTGGGGGACTGCTAGCTAAGTTCGTGTGTCTCTAACCACTTAGAAAAACGGAGAGTTATGCCGGAAGTCATCATTCACGATGACGAAAGCTTTGAGCGTGCGCTCAAGCGGTTCAAGAAGAAATGTGAAAAAGCGGGAATTTTGGCCGACCTGCGCAAGCATCGTCACTACGAAAAGCCGAGCGAGCGCAAGAAGCGCAAAATGAATGCGGCGCGCCGCAAGAATCGCAGGCCGCGCTACGCGTAAATGGCGGATCAGAGCTTAGCGGACCGGCTGCGCGCCGCGATGAACGAAGCGAGAAAGCAACGCGATCAGGCGCGCACCCTCCTCCTCTCCACGATCCTCTCAGATATAAAAAATCGGGAAATCGAACTGGGCCACACTCCGACCGACGACGAAACGGCGGAGGTGCTCCGGCGTGGCGTCAAGAAGCGCCGCGAATCGGTTGAGGCGTACGAAAAGGCGGGCCGTACCGACGCGGCCGCCACCGAAGCCGCCGAAATCAGGATTCTCGAATCGTATCTTCCCGCCGCGGTACCGCCCGACGAAATCCGTGCCGCGGTGCGCGAGGCGATCGCGGGCGGCGCGAAAGATATGGGCAAAGTGATGGCTGCCGTCATGCCGAAATTCAAAGGGCGCGCTGACGGCAAACTCGTGAATCAGATCGTCCGCGAGGAGTTGGCAGGATCGACCAAGTCTTAGAAACACTCGAATTTCCCCAGGCCCTGGCGCGAGTTGCAGCGCATGCCGCCGGGCCCTTGGGTGCGGCACGCATTGCAGCCCGACTCCCCGAGACAGATGCCGCAACGATTCGCGACGCGCTGGCGCAGGTCGCCGAGCTCGCTGCGTTGCTAATCACCGACGAGTCGATTCAGGCCGAGCCCGTTCCCGACATCGCGCAGTCGCTCGAGCTGCTCGATGTGCCGGGCAGCGTGCTCGAGGCTCTCGCGCTTGCCGAGCTGACGGTTGCGCTGGCGGCCATGCGGGTGGTGGCCGCCGATCTCAAGCGGCTCGGCACGATGCACGACGCGCGACGCACGATCGTTTTGAGAGTCGAACCACCACCCAAGGACCTCGAGACCAAGCTCGTACAGTCGATCTCACCGGCCGGAGAGGTGCTCGACAGCGCGTCGAAAGATCTCGCGCGGGCGCGCGCGCACGTGCGCGAGGCGCGCAAGCACGTGATGGACCGGCTGGGCGCGATTTTGGGTGGGCTCGATCAGACCGACCGCGCACCGGATGCCGCTGTGACGGTGCGGGGCGGGCGCTACGTCATCCCGATTCGCAGTACCGCACGCTCGCGTGTGGGCGGGATCGTGCACGATGAGTCGGCGACGCGCAGCACGTTGTTTGTGGAGCCGCCGGAGATCATCGAGCTGGGCAACGAGTTGCGCGCCGCCGAGGCTGCCGAGCAGCGCGAAGTGCTGCGCGTGTTGCGCGATCTCACGGATCTGGTGCGCCCGCAGGCGGCGACGATCGCAGCGGGTTGGGAGATGTGTATCGCGTTTGACGATCTATGTGCGCGCGCGCGGTACGCTGTGGAAGTAAATGGATTCGCACCAGAAATCGGCGGACATCTCAAAATCAGAGGTGGACGGCATCCCCTCCTCCTGCCCGACATTTCAAGAATTCTTGAAATGTCCACGCCGGTGGTGCCGTTCGACCTGGAGCTTCCCGCCGACGAATTCACAATTCTGATCTCGGGCCCCAACACCGGCGGCAAAACCGTGTTGATCAAAGCGGTCGGGCTGCTCGCTCTTTTAACGCAGAGCGGGATCATTCCGCCGATTGGGCCTCATTCGTCGCTGCCGGTCTTCACGGAAGTCTTTGCCGACATCGGCGACCGCCAATCCATCGCCGCGAGCCTCTCGACGTTCTCGGCGCACGTCGCGCAGCTCCGCGAAATCCTCGACGGCGCCGGAGCGGGATCGCTGGTGCTGCTCGATGAAATCGGCAGCGGCACCGATCCGGCCGAGGGTGGCGCGCTGGCCGCCGCGACGCTCAAGACGCTCACGCGCCGCCGCGCCATCACGATGGCTACCACGCACCTCGGCGCATTGAAGCAACTCGCCGCCGAGACGGTGGGCATCGTGAATGCGTCGCTGCAGTTCGACGCCGAAACGCTGACGCCAACGTATCGGCTGCTGAAGGGCGTGCCGGGACGCTCCTACGGGCTCGCGATCGCGCGCCGCCTGGGGATCGCCGGCGACGTCCTCGCCGAGGCCGAGCGCGCCGTGCCCGATGCCGAGCGGACGCTGGACAAGCTGCTGGCATCGGTGGAGGCGCGCGGCCGCGATTTGGACGCCCGCGCGGCGGAGCTTGAAACACGGGCGGCGCAGCTCGATCTGGAGCGTCAGAACCTCGCCGACCTCGAGACTCTCCAGAGCGAATTGCAGGCGAAGGAGAAGTCGCTCGACAAAAACGCCCGCGAGCAGGCCAGAGCCTACCTGCTGGAAGCCCGCAAGACCGTCGAGGCAGCCCTGGCGCAGGCTCGCGCGGCCGTAACCGAGGCAACCGCGAAAGAAGCGCGTCGCATCGTCGAAGAAGCGATCGAGAGGACCGAGCCCGAAGAGGACAAGAAGTCCGGCTGGGTGAATCTCGAAGAGCTGCGGCGGCGCAAGGGTGCCGTGCGAGGGGGTCAGGTGGTGAGGACGGAAGCGGCGACGGAAGTGTCGTTGCGTGGGCTGACAATCGATGAAGCCGAGCCCCTGCTCGCGCGCGCCATCGACGACGCCGTCCTCGCCGACCTTCCGTATCTGCGAATCATCCATGGCAAAGGCACCGGTGCGTTGCGCGATTTCGTCCAGGGTGTGGTAAAGCGCGACCAACGGATCAAGAGCTTTGCATTCGCGCCTGCGAATCAAGGTGGAAATGGCGTGACTGTGGTGGAATTCAAGTGATTCCCGACGACGTCATCGAGCAAGTTCGCGACGCGGCGGACCTGGTCGGGATCATCGGCGAGCACGTGCAACTGCGCCGCACCGGCTCGGATTATCGCGGGCCGTGCCCATTTCACGGCGGCACGCATCGCAACTTCGCCGTCATACCCAAGAAGGGGATGTTCTACTGCTTCGTCTGTCATGAGGCAGGCGACGTCTTCACCTTCTTCATGAAAAAGCTCGGGATGGACTATCCGACCGCCGTGCGCGAAGTCGCCCGACGCGTCGGCATCACGATCCCGGAGCGCACCGGCCCCACGGGACCCGATCCGCGCGAGCCGCTGTTCGCCGCGGTCGCCACCGCTGCCGACTGGTTCGCGCGCCAGCTGCGCGAGAGCTCCGACGCAATGAAGTATCTCGAATCGCGCCAGGTCACCATGGAGCAGGCGCAGGTCGCCGGCCTCGGCTTCGCCCCCCGGGGGACCGCGTTCGTCGATGCGATGAAAGGATTGGGCCTGCGCGAAGAAGTGTTGCTCGAAGCCGGGCTGATCGTTAAACGGGAGGATGGCTCGAAAATCCCGCGTTTCAGAGGACGGCTGTTATTCCCGATTCACGATCTGCGCTCGCGTGTGGTCGCCTTCAGTGGACGCATTCTCGGCGAAGGAGAGCCGAAGTACTTGAACTCTCCCGAGACGCCGATCTTCCACAAGGGGCAGCTGCTCTACAATCTGCATGTCGCCAAGCACGGCATCCGCAAGGCTGAGCGCGCGATTCTGGTCGAAGGACAATTCGATGTCCTGCGGCTGACGCTGGTTGGTTTTGAAGAGGTCGTGGCTCCGCTGGGCACGGGTCTCACGGAAGAACAAGCGGCGCTGCTACAGCGCCACACCGGGCATGTGATTTTGCTCTACGACTCCGACGAGCCGGGCCTGCGCGCCACGTTTCGCGCGGGCGACGTGCTGCTGCGCCACAAGCTGCGCGTCAGCGTCGCCTCGCTTCCCGAAGGCGAAGATCCCGACACACTCGGCCAAACCAAAGGCGCGGCGGCTCTCGAACAGGCGCTCAAGGACTCGGTCGATGTGCTCGAACGCAAGATTCAGATCCTCGAGCGCAAAGGCTTCTTCGGGAGCTTACCCGGCAGGCGCCGCGCGTTGGATAGGCTGCTGCCGACAATTCGAGCCGCGGCGGATCCAATCACGAAGGATTTGTATGTGTCCAGGGTGGCTGAAGTGGCAGGAGTACGGAGAGACGTGCTGCAACGCGAGGTAGAGCCCAACGAGTCATCGCCCGTCCTGTACCGTCCCTTACCGACGTCGACCGTCCTTCCATCCAACGCCGAAAAGTCTCTCGTCCTCCTAATGATGTCCGGCGAGCCCTGGAAAGCTCGCGTGGCAGAAGCGGTGGATGCGGAAGAATTCGAGTTCCCGATCTACCGCGCGATCTACGAGGCGTTGGCGGACGACGCCCCCGACCGCCTCGATGAGACTGCGGCGCGGGCCTACGAAGCGCTGCAGGCCGAAGGCCTGGGGAGCGAGCAACCAGACGTCCTGTTCGAACGCTCGGTGAACCGTTTGGAGGCACGGCGCCTCGATCGTGAGATCGCGCGCAAGCAGGAGGAAATCGATCTCGCGCCCGAAAAAGAAAAAGCGCGGCTGACTCTGGAGAAACAGGCGCTGGCAAATGAACGAAACGCAAAGCGTCCCACCTGGAAAATTATCGAGCATGCAAGGAGGAAGGGTGCACCCGGATCTTGAAGCGTTGTTGGCGTTGCAGGACAAAGACGTGGCGCTCGCGAGTTGCGACGTCCGGCTGAAAGCGCTGGAGCCGGAAGCGCGCGCGTTGGACGAGCAGATCGCGGCTGCCGAGCGCGTGGTGGCACAGGCACGGGCGGCGATACAAGCCGCGGTGGATCGGCGTGGCGGCCTCGAAGGCAAGATTCAGAGCTATCGCACAATGCAGGAGCAGCGCCGCCAGAAACTCGAGTGGGTCCGCGGCGCCAAAGAGGCGTCGACGCTGATGGCCGAGCTCGATCTTGCGCGCTCGGTACTGGCGAAAGAGGAGGCCGAGTTCATGCGTTCGGGCGACGCGGTGGGCGAAGCCGAGCGCCGCACGGCCGAAGCCGAGAACGCGCTCGACAAAGTCCGCGAGTCGCAGTCGGAGCAGCGCGAGGCGCTGGCGGGCAAGCGCCAGGAAATCGCCGCGGAGCGCGAGATCGCGGCGCGCGCGCGCGAAGCGGCAGCCAGGTCGGTGAATCCGGCACTGCTCGCGCGCTACGACCGCATCCGCCGCGGCAAGGCGCCGCTCGCGATCTATTCGCTGCACGGCAGCTCGTGCGGCAACTGTTTCACGGCAGTGCCGACGCAGCGCAAAGCGCTGATCCAGCGCGGCGCGACCATCGAGGGTTGCGAGGCCTGCGGCGTGTTATTGTACGCCAAGGAATGATTCCGCCACGCTGGATTGTCACGCCCAACGCCGATCCGGACACGGCCCGTGTCCTGGCGTCGGAGCTCCGGATTCCCGAAGCCCTTGCGGCCATCCTGGTGCAAAGGGGTTTGGCGTCACCCGAGTTGGCCAAGGCGTTTTTACGACCTGACCTCGAACGACTCACGGACCCGCTCAGTTGGGCCGACATGGGTGTGGCCGTCGACCTCGTGGCGCGCGCCATCCGCGAGAAGCGCCCCATTCTGATCCACGGCGACTACGACGTGGACGGCCAGTGCGCGTCGGCCATGCTCACGCGGATCCTGCGGAGCGCCGGCGCGACGGTCTTTCCGTTCGTGCCGCATCGCATCCGCGACGGCTACGACTTTGGTCCCGCCGGCCTCGCGGAAGCTCGGCGCGTGGGCGCCGCTCTAATCATCACCTGTGACTGTGGGATTACGGCAGTCGAGGCCGTGAGGGAAGCGCGCAACGCGGGAATTGATGTGATAGTGACCGATCACCACTTGCCCGGCGACGAGCTGCCGCCGGCCAATGCCGTGCTCGATCCGCGCCGTGCCGACTGCAAGTCGGAGGACAAGAACCTCTGCGGCACCGGCGTCGCCTTCAAGCTTGCCCAGGCGCTGGTGCCGGTACTCGGTCTGTCGCCCAATCTGCCGTTGCATTTTCTCGACTATGTCGCGCTGGCGACGATCGCCGACGTCGTGCCGCTCGTGGGCGAGAACCGGATTCTCGTCCGCTACGGGCTGAAAAAGATGGCCGACACGCGCTGGGTCGGGTTGCGGGCGTTGATCGACACGGCGGGATTGGGCGGCAAGACGCTTCGCGGCGCGCACATCGGCTTTATTCTCGCGCCGCGCCTCAATGCGGCCGGTCGGATCGGCGATGCGAACGACGGCTTGCGGCTGCTCCTTACCGAGGATGCGAAAGAGGCCGCGGCCCTCGCGCGCGAGCTCGAGACGATCAACGCCCGGCGCCAGGAGATGGATCAGATCATACTCGACGAAGCGATCGAGCTCGTCGAAAAAACACTGCAGCCCACCGACGCCGCGATCGTGCTCGGCAATCCGACCTGGCATCCCGGGGTCATTGGTATCGTGGCGTCGCGGCTCGTCGAGCGTTACGGCCGTCCCACGTTCCTGATCGGCTGGGAAGAGACGGGGGAATTGGGGCGCGGGTCGGGCCGCAGTATCCCGGGATTTGACCTGCACGGCGCGCTGCACAAAGTCGGCGGGCACCTCGAGAAATACGGCGGCCACACGATGGCTGCAGGCCTCACGATTCGTCGCGACAAGTTCGATGAGTTTCGCGTAGCG
The DNA here is from genome assembly GCA_036558345.1 of Gemmatimonadales bacterium. Taxonomy (GTDB): domain Bacteria; phylum Gemmatimonadota; class Gemmatimonadetes; order Gemmatimonadales; family GWC2-71-9; genus 20CM-2-65-7. Next base: position 9,204 of record DATBFV010000065.1, read on the forward strand.
TTTTTGGGCGTCGCCGGAGAGCTTCTCACACCTGATGATCTGGCGCCGAGCCAGCGCGTGGACCTGGAGCTGCCGCTGGCGTCGGTGAGTCCCGACCTCGAGCGCTTGATTCGTCATCTCGAACCGTGTGGTGCGGGGAATCCCGCGCCGGTGTTTGGCGTACGCAATGCGCGCGCGGTAGGCGCGCGACGCGTGGGCACCAATCACCTGCGGTTTACGCTCGACGACGGCTCGGGATTGTTGCCGGCGATCGGCTTCCGGTGGGCAGATGCCGTGCCCGAAGCCTGGCTTACCAACCCGCTGGATGTCGCGTTTCGGCTCGAGCGGGACGACTGGCAGGGGCGGACGACGATTCAGGCCCGTGTGGCGAGTCTTGCTCCGCATCATCGCGGGTGAGTTCAAGGGTCGTCGCCTCAAAGCGCCCGCGGGACGAACCGTGCGCCCGACCGGCGATCGCGTCAAGGAAGCGTGGTTCAGTATTCTCCAGCAGTCGATTCCGGATGCGCGTGTGCTGGACTTGTATGCAGGTTCTGGGGCTTTAGGCTTTGAGGCTCTCTCGCGGGGCGCTTCCGCGGTGGATTTTGTTGAGAGTCAACGAGCCTCACTCACGGCACTGAAGGCCAACGTCGCAGCTCTCAAGGTGGAGGATCGCGTGACGATTCACCGCATGGACGCCCTGCGGTTCGCCGAGCGGCTCCAGCCTGCGCAGTACGACGTCGCGTTCGCTGACCCGCCCTACGCCACGGAAGACGCGGAGCGCCTCGTCGCGCTCTTTCGGGCGACCCCATTCGCCCGGGAATTCTCGGTCGAGCACTCCGCCGATCGCGCGGTGCCAGGAGACGACACGCGTCGCTACGGTGATACGGCCATCACATTCGTGTACGCACCATGAAGCGCATCGCGGTTTATCCGGGCTCCTTCGACCCGATCACCAAGGGTCACGAGGATCTGATTCATCGCTCTCTCGAGTTCGTGGATCAGTTGATTGTGGCGGTGGCGGTGAACGTGGCCAAGCAGCCGCTCTTTTCGCTCGAAGAGAGAGTAAAACTCATCGAGTCCACCGTCAGAGATAAGCGGGTTGAAGTGCAGTCGTTCGAGGGATTGCTCGCCGAATTCGCCAAGAAGGTCAATGCCGCGGTGATTGTGCGGGGGTTGCGCGCGGTCTCGGACTTCGAATATGAGTTTCAGATGGCGCTCATGAATCGCAACCTCGCGCCGAAGATCGAGACGGTCTTTCTCGTACCGGCATTCGATCTCACCTACCTCAGCTCGAGCCTCGTGCGCGAGGTCGCGCGGTTCGGCGGCGATGTCTCGCAGCTCGTGGATCCCACCGTGCAGCGGGCGTTGAAGCGCAAATTTGAGCTTCCTCGATAGGGTTTATCAGCGGGCGCGCGACGCGCGGCAGCGGGTCATCTTCCCCGAAGGGGACGACCCGCGCGTGCAGGAGGCTGCCAGGCGGGTGGAGCGCGAGGGGCTCGCGACCGTCGAAGTGCTGCGGCGTTTTCCCGACTCGCGCATGCCGTTTCTGGCTCGCCACCTGCGCTCGCGCCGGCCGGATCGCTTTCCCACCGATGCTTCGGCCGCCGAGGCGCTGGAGCACCCACTGACGCGCGGCGCGTGTCTCGTGGGGATTGGCGCGGCCGACGTGATGGTGGGCGGCGCGGTCTATCCCACTGCCGATACGATCCATGCCGCGCTCTGGGCCGTCGGCCTGGCGCCGAGCATCGCGACGGTGTCGGGCGCGTTGTACATGGTCAAGGGTGATCGCGTGCTCACGTTCGCGGACTGTGCCGTTTGTCCGGAGCCGACGTCCGTGCAACTGGCGGATATTGCCATCGCGTCGGCCGCGGATCGCCGGCGGATCGTGGGCGATGAGCCGCTGGTGGCATTTCTTTCGTATAGCACGCGCGGCAGCGCGGAGGGGCCGCGGGTCGAGCGGGTGCAGGCCGCGATCACGCAGCTCAGCGGCCGCACGCCGGCGCCTGACTTCAAGTTCGATGGGGAGCTCCAGGCGGATGCCGCGATTGTCCCTGACGTCGCGGCACGCAAGGCGCCACGCTCCGGCCTGGGTGGGCGAGCCAACGTCCTGATTTTCCCCGATCTCGACGCGGGCAACATCGCCTACAAGCTCGTGCAGCGGCTCGGCGGGTGGACGGCGCTGGGCCCCATTCTGCAGGGGCTGGCCAAACCCATCGCGGACCTGTCGCGCGGCGCGACGGCCGATGATATTGTGGACACGGCGGCGATCGCGATCCTCCAAACGCGGAAAGGGTAACGGGATGCGGTTCACCCTAAAGAAGGACAGGAGCGGCGTCGTGGTTGTGGGAGTCGAAGGCCAGCTCATCGTCGGGAACCGGCAGGAGCTGAAGCAAAAGGTGCTCGACGCCCTCGAAGAAGGCTCGCGCAAGTTTATTATCGACTTCTCCAAGACCGGTTATATCGACTCATCGGGATTGGGCGTGCTCGTCTCCCTGTCGAAGAAGATCCGGGAGCAGGGCGGGGAGCTCCGGCTCGCCGGGCTCAATGCCGATCTCCAGACGTTATTCGAACTCACCAAACTCGACACGCTCTTCGCGATCACGCGGACCGCCGAGGAGGCGCTGGCCGCGTTTTGAGTCTCCAACTCCACGTCACCCGTGACTCGATGAAGCTCGACGTCCCGAGCGATCTCGGGATGGTGGGTGATGCTGTAGAGCTGGTCGCCAATAACGTCCCGCCGGGTACTCTCTCGCCCCGCCGCATCAGCTTTAATCTCCGAACGGCTCTGGCCGAGGCGCTCGGCAACGCGATTCGCTACGGCACGGGCGAGGATCCGGACCGGGTCGTGCGCGTGCGCGTCGAGCTGGGAGAGGACGTGGTGCGGATTCATGTCGTGGACGATGGCGCCGGGTTTGACCCGAGCGGGCTGCCGGATCCTACCCACCCCGACAATCTCGAGCGCGAATTCGGGCGCGGGCTGTTCGTGATTCGCCATCTGGTCGATGACGTCGCGTTCAACGAGAAAGGCAACGGCATCTGCCTGACACTCCGAGCGGGGTGACACGGCTCGAGCGCCTGTTGCCGGTGCTCGCGGCACTCTCCGGGACGACGCTGCGTTTGTGGCGAGCCAAAACTCCGGGTGGACGGTTATTGCCGGTTGGGGGTCGGGAAGAGCCGCTCTGGACCCCCACGCCCAATGGTGGTGGAAGGCTTCAGACCCCCGATGGTCCTGCGTGGTTTCAGGCGATACCCCGCGTTGATGACACGTGGTTGGAGGTCAAAGGCAGCGAGGCTGCCGCGGCTGAGCTTGCCGAGGTCATCGGCGCCGTGATGCAGGCTGAGGAAGAGACGGGCCAGGTCGCGGCCGAGTTGTCGGGACGGTACGAGGAAATCGATCTGATCTATACGATCAGCGAGATTCTCGGTCACACCATCCGTTTGGATGAGGCGGCGAACAGGATCCTGCGGGAAGTGTCAGCTGTCGTGCGCGCCCGGCGCGCGACGCTGCTCGTGCACGATCCGCGCGCCCATGTGCTCCGGCTCGTCGCGTCGCGGGGTGTGGATCTCGGCGACATCGAGTCCATCGAGGTGGACGATCCGCGCTCGGTGGCGGCGCGCGTCTTCCGCGAGATGCGGATTATCAGCTACGACCCGCATGATCAGCGAGCGCAGAAACCCCCGAACCCCATCGAGCGGGGGTATCGCGGCTTGGCCTTTCTATCGGTGCCCGTGGTATATGCATCGCCGGGACAGGTGCCGACGCCGATCGGTGTCATCAACCTCACGGATCGCACGGGCGAGGATGCGTTCACCGCGGGCGATCGCAAGCTCGTCGCCGCGATCGCCAATCAGATCGGCGCGGCGATCGAGAACGCACGTCTGGTCGAGCGCGACCTGGGACAGCAGCGGGTGCGGCGCGAGCTGGAGCTCGCGCATGACCTCCAGCTCAAGCTCTTGCCGCTGCCCTCCGTCATTGCGACCAAAGCCGATGTGGCGGCGCGCTGCCGTCCGGCCGAATCGGTGGGCGGCGATTTCTATAACCTCCTCAACCTGCATGGCGAGCGCGTGGGGGTGATGATCGGCGACGTGTCGAGCCACGGGTTCGGCGCGGCGCTCATCATGGCTTTGGCGATGGCCGCTTCCGGTATTCACGCCGAGACCGCGGAGTCGCCGCACGAAGCCCTGCGGCGCCTGGAGACGTCGCTCGCTGAGGAGTTGGCCGACACGGAGATGTTTTTGACGCTGTGCTATGTGGTGGCGGATCCCGCGAGCGGGATGCTCACCTATGCCAATGCTGGCCATCCGCACGCATTTCTCGTCTCAGTCGACAGCGGTGCCGTCACGCGTCTCGAGGCGACGCGCCCGCCGCTCGGGCTCGGCGATGGCGGGCAGGAACGCGTGGTGCCGTTTCAGCGCGGTAACGGCATTCTCTGCCTGTTCACCGACGGCCTGGCGGATGCGCGCGGGCCGAGCGGCGAGCGGTTTGGCGAGCAGCGAGTGTTGAGCCATATCGTGAACCTGCGGGCGCGGCCTGCGCGCCATATGCTCGAAGCGGTGTTTACCGACATCGCCGCATTCACGGGCGGTGGTCCCGCCAACGACGATCGCACGCTCGTTCTCATCAAGGTTTGAGACGCCTCGGCCAGCATTTTCTCGATGATCCGAGGATTTTGGGGCGGATCGTGGACGCGCTCGACCCGGTGCCCGGTGAGACCGTGCTCGAGATTGGGCCGGGGAAGGGAAGCCTGACGCGCGCGTTGCTTGCCCGCGGTCTGCGCGTCGTGGCTATCGAGAAGGATCCGGAGCTGGCCGAGGGCTTGGGGATCGATGTGATCCGCGGCGATGCGCTGCGAGTGGAGTGGCCACGCGTCGCGAAGGTCGTCGGGAATATTCCCTATTACATCACTTCACCGCTGATCGTCAAAGCGCTGACGCCACCCATGCCTGAGCGCGTCGTGTTTTTAGTGCAGGCTGAGGTAGCGGATCGGATTGTGGCCAAGCCTGGTGGGAAAACCTACGGGGGGTTGTCGGTCGGCGTGCAGGCTGTGGCACGCGCTGAGAAGCTGTTCGAGGTGGCGCCGGGGGCATTTCGGCCGCCGCCGAAGGTTCGCAGTGCGGTTATTCGGCTTACGCCGTTGGAGGAGCCACTCGTGGGGGCGGAAGAGGTGCCGGCGTTTCGTGTTTTTGTGACGGCGTGTTTCAGTAAGCGCAGAAAGCAGCTAAAAAACGCGGTACCGGGAATATCCGAGGCGGAACTGGAGTCTTTGGGATTCGATTCGGCCGTCCGGCCGGAGCGTCTTCCGCCGGAGGCATTTGTTCGGCTCTTCCGAGCCGGCGAAAGCGGAGCGAGCTAATATGCCCCTGCGGATATTTCAAGAATTCTTGAAATGTCCGGTATATCCTCCTCGTCATGCGCCGCAGCATTCTTCTTCGAATCGCGCAAAAATGGCCAAAACAGCGGCGCGGGTTGCCACACTTTCCGCATGCCGTGGACCTGCAGCTGGCCCGTGTCGCGCAGTGGTTTCATGCCGCTGCCGACACGACACGTCTCGGCATACTCGAGTTCCTATCCCAACGCGACCGCTCTGCCGGGGAGCTGCGCACGCTCCTCGACGTCCCGGCATCGCGGGTCTCCTTTCACGCGAACGTACTCATCGCGTCAGGGCTGATCCGTCGGTACAGAGTCGGCCGCCAGCAGTTCTACGCTCTTCAAGGGGAGACATTGGAATGGATGGTCACATCCGTGCAGCGGGTGATGCCGGGAGCGCATAGGGGCACGTGTCCGTGGCTCTGCTGCCGGCCTTGACGTATCAAGAAAACTTGATACGTTCAGGCCCATGACAACGGCTGCTGGCGTTCACGCGAGTCAGATCGCACAATGGTTTCACGCTCTCGCCGACGAGACCCGTGTGCAAATCGTCGAAATGCTGTCTCACAAAGAGCGCTGCGTGTGCGAGCTCGAGCAGGTCCTCGGAATCGCCCAGTCTCGGCTCTCCTTCCATCTCAAAGTCCTGAAAGACGCCGGCCTGCTCGCTGATCGCAAAGAGGGCCGTTGGATGTATTACAACCTGCAGCGTGACACGCTGGACCAGATTGCTGCATATACGAAGTCCGTCAAACCTGGCAAACATGCCGGCAGCTGCGCGCTCGCGTGCTGCGACTAGAGGGAACCATGAGCGAACAGATCAAAGACACAGTCAAAGAGAAATACGCTGAGGCCGCCTTGAAGGTGCTCGCGGGCGAAAAGGGCAGCTGCGGACCAAGCGGCGCCTGCGGCTGCGATCCCGTCACCGAGAACCTCTACGACAGTGCACAGACGGCGGGGCTTCCCGAAGGTGCCGTCTTGGCATCACTCGGCTGCGGCAACCCGACGGCGCTCGCGGATCTCCATCCGGGCGAGACCGTCCTCGATCTCGGCTCAGGCGGCGGCATCGACGTGCTGCTGTCCGCAAAGCGCGTCGGACCTGCCGGTAAGGCGTATGGCCTCGACATGACCGACGAAATGCTCACACTCGCGCGAGAGAATCAGGCGAGAGCCGGCGCAACGAACGTGGAGTTTCTCAAAGGGGAAATCGAGAACATCCCGTTGCCTGCCGCGACCGTCGACGTCGTCATTTCCAATTGTGTGATCAATCTGTCAGCAGATAAGGGACGTGTATTGCGTGAAACGTTCCGCGTCCTGAAACCAGGCGGACGGTTTGCGGTCTCGGACGTCGTGTGCCGGGGCGCGATCCCGGAGACCGTACGCCGCAGTATGGAGCTGTGGGTCGGCTGTATCGCAGGCGCTCTGGAAGAAAACGAATACCGAGCATTGCTCGGCGCTGCCGGATTTGTCGATATCGACGTGGAGCCCACACGGATCTATGCCTTCGAGGATGCGCGGACGGTACTCGCGGGCGCCGGGCTCGACGCCGATGTACTGGCGCGCGAGGTGAGTGGACGCATCATGGGCGCGTTCGTACGTGCCCGCAAGCCCGCATGACATTCCGGCTCCTGTTCCTGTGCACGGGTAACTCGGCCCGCAGCCAGATGGCGGAAGCCATTCTGAATGCGAAAGGGAAGGGGCGCTTCGAAGCCGCGAGCGCCGGCTCCAAACCCGCGGCGCGCGTCAACCCCTGGGCGCTCCAAACGTTGCGCGACATGCACGTCCCCTGGGCGGGACACGAGCCACGCAACGTAGACGGATTGCAGTTCGAACACTGGGATTTCGTCATCACGGTGTGCGACCGGGCGAAAGAGTCCTGCCCGATTTTCCCCGGTCAACCCGTACTCGCCCACTGGGGCATGCCCGATCCGGCTGACGTCGAAGGGGACGACGCGACCAAGCGTGCCGCCTTTCGCGACGCCTTCCTGGTACTCAGCCGTCGCATCGAGTTGTTGCTCGCACTTCCGATCGAGAAGCTGGAGCGGCTTGCGCTCGAAACCCGAGTGCAAGACATCGGTGGACTTGCGCCGAGGTCTCCCATTGTGAAATAGTTCACAATGCGGAAGATCTCCGACAGCACGATCCGCCGGCTGTCCGTCTACCTTCGGTTTCTCGAACAGGCCAAAGCGCCCACGATTTCCTCGGGAGAATTGGCACGCCTGGGGGGAACGACGTCCGCGCAGGTCCGCAAAGACCTCTCCTTCTTCGGCTCCTTCGGCAAACGCGGCCTCGGCTATTCCGTCCCCGAGCTCACGCGACGCGTCCGCGACATCCTGGGCCTGGAACGCGGCTACCGCGTGGTGCTCGTCGGCGCCGGCCGGATGGGCGGGGCGCTCGTGCAGTACCACGGCTTCAAACAGCGCGGCTTCCATATCACCGCGATATACGACCAGGACGCGCGGAAGATCGGCTCGCGCTGGAATGGGCTGGTGGTCCGCGACGTCAAGCACCTCGAAACCGATCTCAAGAAAGATCCGAGCGACATCGCGATCGTCGCGACGCCCGCGGAATCGGCGCAACAGGTGGTGGATCGTCTCGTGCGCAGCGGCGTAAAGGCCATCCTCAACTTCGCCCCCGTGGCGCTCAACGTGCCCCCCGACGTGGAAGTCAAGACCGTGAACATGGCGCTGGAATTGGAGACGCTGAGCTACTCGCTGGCAAATCGGTAAGTTTGGTCATGCCGAAAGTCCACGTGACCTCTGAAATTGGTCCGCTGCGCTCCGTCCTGGTGCATACGCCGGGCAGGGAGCTCGTGGCGGTCACGCCCGGCACCCGCGAAGACTACCTCTACGACGACATCATCGACCTCGAGATCGCGCAACGCGAGCACCGGCGCCTCGTCGCCGTGCTCGAGCGCTTCGCCGACGTCCACGAGGTGCGCGACACACTGGCCGAGATCGCGGGCCGCCCCGAAGTGCGCGAATTCATCACCACGCGTGCCCTCGAGGTCGTCCCGTCCGACGCCCTCGCGAAGCAGCTTGCCGCGCTGTCGTCCGAAGATTTCGTCGCATTGATGGTCGAGGGAGCCCTGGAAGATGGCGGCCCGATCGCCCGGGCCCTGAACGAAGTGGCCTACGCGTTGCCGCCGCTGCCCAACCTGTTTTTCACGCGCGACGTCGGCATCGTCATCGGCGAGCACGCGATCATCGGCTCGATGCGCCACGGCGTACGCTGGACCGAGGAGCTGCTGATCAAAGCGCTGTTTCGCTACGACATGAAGTTCGAGAACGCCGGGATTCTTTATGACGGCTCGGAAGAAAAGCGCCTCAACTACACGCTCGAGGGCGGCGACGTCCATCCCATCCGGCCCGATCTCCTGGTGCTGGGATTCAGCGAGCGCTCGAGCCCGGCCGCGCTCGACCTCCTCTGCGAGCTGGCCTTTCAGCACTGCAACGTCACCGATGTGATTATCGTAGTCTTGCCCGCTGAGAAGACCGCGATCCACCTCGATATGATCTTCACGCAGATCGATCGCGAGCTCTGCCTCGTCTACCCGCCACACTTCGTGGGCCCCGAGCGCCTGGCCGTTCTGCATCGCCGCAAGCGCTCCAAAGGTGTGAAAGAGGTGCCCAACTTTTTTGCCGCCATGCAAGCCGTCGATCAGCCGCTCGAGCCGATCTTCTGCGGCGGCAACCAGCGCACCCTGCAGGAGCGCGAACAATGGGCGTCGGCCTGCAACTCGTTCGCCGTCCGGCCTGGTGTGATCCTGAGCTACGACCGCAACGACGCCACGCTGAGCGAGCTATCGACCGCGGGCTTCCGGATGATCGAAGGCGTGAACCTGCTGACGGGTGAGGAGGTGCTGGGAGACGGGGAGCGCGCCGTGATCGCGATCGAGGGCAGTGAGCTGGTGCGCGGCGGCGGTGGCCCGCGCTGCATGACCCTGCCGCTGCGGCGAGACGACATCTGAGCGGGCTCGCGGCCGTTCCATCCTCCTCGCTGTCGTCCCGCGCGGTGTCGTTTCTGCAACACGGCCCCGCCGGCAGTCTCACGATCGTGCGCGACGTCCTGGGCATCGCGCAGGCGAACCGCCACACCGCCGATCGCATCGCCACTACACTGCTCGCGTTCGACAAACGCTTCAGCCGGACGAACGACGGCCGCTGGGCACTGGCCACGCCTCCCGCCGAGACGAGCCCCGCGTTCGAGCAGTGTCGCTGGGCCGTGGTGGACGTCGAAACGACCGGCGTTCGCGCTTTTCGCGGGGACCGCATCATGGAAATCGCCGTCGTCGCGCTCGACGGTACGGTTCTGTTTCACTCGCTCGTCAATCCTGGCATTCCCGTTCCAAACTTCGTCGCCGGCCTCACGGGCATCACCGAACACGACGTCCGTCACGCTCCGACATTCGAAGCCATCGTGGACGATCTCTTGAAAGCGCTCGAGGGCTGCGTCTTCGTGGCACACAACGCCCGCTTCGATTGGGCCTTCGTATCGACCGAAATCGAGCGTGCGACGGGCCTGCTCCTGCAGGGCCCACGCGTCTGCACCGTGCGACTCGCGCGCAAGCTTCTCCCCGATCTGCCGCGCCGCAATCTGGACACCGTGAGCTACCACTTCGGGATCGAGATCGAAGGACGCCATCGCGCCACCGGCGACGCCGTCGCCGCCGCGAAGTGCTTGGGAAAGCTGCTCAAACTGGCCCAGAACAATGGCGCGCACACTCTCAACGACCTTTAACGTCGGCCGGCTGCGCTGCCACGCCCTGGAGGGCGGCCTGCAGCACCTCGACGGCGGCGCGATGTTCGGCATCGTGCCCAAAGTGCTGTGGGCGCGCCGCGCGTCTCCGGACGACCGCAACCGGATCCCGCTCGCGCTGCGCTGCCTCCTGGTTGAGCACGACGACGGTCTGGTCCTGATCGACACCGGCATCGGCAACAAGGAGAACGACAAGTTCATCGACATCTACGGCGTCGAGAACAAAGGCTCCACAGGTCCGACACAACTCGAAGACGCCATTGCCGCCCTCGGTCATCGCCCCGACGACATTCGCTGGGTGATCAATACGCATCTGCATTTCGACCATGCGGGCGGCAACAAAACGCTGCAGGGCCTCGCATTCCCACGCGCGCGCTACGTCGTGCAACAGCGCGAGCTGAACTTCGCGCAGCACACCAACGAGCGTACCGCCGGGAGCTATCTGCCGCACAACTTTGCCGATACGCCGTTCCAACTCATCGATGGCGAGACCGAAATCCTGCCGGGGATTCGCGGGTTACCGACGCCCGGTCACGTACCGTATCACCAGTCGATCCTGATCGAGAGCGGTGGTGAGACGGCGTGTTTCGTGGCCGACCTCGTGCCCACGGCCGCTCACCTGCCGCTGCCATGGATCATGGGCTACGACCTGGAGCCGCTCGTCACGCTCGAAACGCGCAAGCGCATCTACCGGCGGGCGGAGACCGAGGGGTGGCTACTCGTGTTCGAGCATGACCCGAGGGTGATCTCGGCGCGATTAGCCCGGGAGGGGAAGGGTTTTGGACTTGTCCACGAGACACTGCTCGGCTAGCTTGGTGTCCACAATATGGTAAGCGGGCCGTAGCGGCCCCACCCGCATGCCTCTCCTGAGAGAGCGCTCCAGGGTCCGTCCTCACCCCCTGACCCCCTCTCCTGCGGAGAGGGAACGATCGGTGAGTTCTTGATCGGACCCGATGGTTTTCGGGTCTTTTTTTTACGCCGTCACCGGAGGACAAACAGCTGCCACCGCTCGACACCAATAGCAAAGCACCGCGCACACGCGTTAACCGGCAGATTCGCATCAGTCCCGTGCGCGTGATTGCGGACAACGGCGACCAGTTGGGAGTGCTGTCGATCGATGAAGCCCTGGCCGCCGCGCATGAACGGGGCCTCGATCTCGTCGAAGTCGCGCCGCTCGCTCGGCCCCCGGTCGTCAAGATCATGGACTATGGGAAGTTCAAGTTCGAGCAGGCGAAAGCGGCGCGAGCGGCGAAGAAAAAGCAGCACGTGATTCACCTGAAAGAAGTGAAGTACCGCCCGGGCATCGACGATCACGATTTCGATTTCAAGACGCGCCATGCCCGCGAGTTTCTGGCCGACGGGAACAAGGTGAAGGTGACGATGATGTACCGCGGCCGGCAGATGGCGCATATCGAGCTGGGTCGCGAGGTGCTCGATCGCGTCGCGCAGGAACTGAAGGACATTGGGAAGATCGAACAGGAACCAAAGCTCGAGGGCCGGAACATGTCGATGGTCCTCGCACCGAAATGAGATAGCAATGCCAAAGATGAAATCGAAGCGCGCCCTGAGAAAACGGATCCGGCTGACCGGCACCGGGAAGCTGCGCCGCTATCGCGCCTACAAGCGCCACATCCTGACCTCGAAACACCCCAAACGGAAACGGCACTTGCGTAAAGCCACGCTGGTGTCGCATGCCGAGCGTCGCCTCAAGCGCCTGTTGCAGGCGTAAGGAGATCTCATGCCTCGCGTCAAAAGCAACGTTGCGCGCCTGAAGCGGAAGAACAAAGTCATGCAGCTCGCCAAGGGGTACTGGGGCGGGCGCAGCAAACTCTGGAAAGCGGCGAAGGAAGCCACCGAGCGGGCGGCGAAGTACGCCTACCGCGACCGCCGCGCCAAAAAGGTCGAATTCCGGCGGCTCTGGATCACGCGGATCAACGCCGCGGCGCGCCTGCACGCGATGTCGTACAACAAGTTCATGAACGGCCTGCGCAAGGCCGGCGTGGACATCAATCGCAAGATGCTCGCCGACATGGCCGTGCGTGATCCGGCCGCATTTGAGCAGTTGGCGGAGGTCGCTAAGAAGGCTCTCTAACCATGAGCGACCTCCTTGCAGCACTGAATGCGCTGCGGGAGCGTCTGAACGAGATTCCGCAGGCGGATGAACGCCGGCTCCAGGAGATCAAGACCGAAATCCTGGGCCGCAAGGCCGGCGCCCTCACCGAGATCCTCAAAACTCTCCCCACCCTCCCACACGAGGAACGTAAGCGTGTGGGCGGGGACGCGAATGCACTCAAACGTGAGATCGAACGCGCGATCGAAGCGCGCGAAGCCGAGCTCAAGAAGTCGGCGGCGAGCCTTTCCGGTGTCGATCTCACCATGCCGGGCCGGCGGCAGTGGCGTGGCGGCCTGCACCTCGTCACGCAAGTCGTCGACGAGATCTGCGACGTCTTCAAAGAGCTGGGCTTCACGCGGGTCGTGGGTCCCGAAGCCGAGACCGAGCGCTACAACTTCTACGCGCTGAACTTCCCGAAGGACCATCCGGCGCTCGACGCCCAGGACAGCTTCTACCTTGGCGGCGATGTCGTCCTGCGCACGCATACCTCGCCGGTGCAGATCCGCACGCTCGAAGCGTACAAGCCGCCGATCCGCATCGTCGTCCCGGGCCGCTGCTATCGCCGCGATCCGTTCGACGCATCGCACTCGCCCGTGTTCGAGCAGATCGAAGGCTTCGCGGTTGACGAGGGCATCACGTTCATTGACTTCAAGGCGACCCTCGCGACGTTCGCGCGCCGGATTTTCGCACCGACGACGAAGGTGCGGTTCCGGCCGTCGTACTTCCCGTTCACGGAGCCGTCCGCCGAGATGGACGTGCAGTGCCAGATCTGTGGGGGCACCGGGTGCGCGGCGTGCAAAGGCACGGGCTGGATGGAGATCCTCGGCTCCGGAATGGTACACCCGGCCGTGCTCGAGAACTGCAACGTGGATAGCGAGAAGTACACCGGATTCGCCTGGGGCATGGGACCGGAGCGAATCGCGATGCTGCGGCATGGCATCCCGGATATCCGGCTCTTCTTCGACAGCGACGTGACATTCCTGGAGCAGTTCTCGTGATTGTCTCTCGCCGCTGGCTCGAGGCTCTACTTCAGAGACCGCTCGAAGGCAAAGACATCGCCGACAGACTCGCTCGCCAGGTCGCGCCCGTCGATGGCGTCGTGCCGATCCATCAGGATCTGCGCGACGTCCTCGTCGCCAAGGTGCTCGAGGTCAAGCAACACCCCAACGCCGATCGGCTGTCGCTGTGTCAGGTCGACGCTGGTGGTGGTGCGCCGCTCGAGGTCGTGTGCGGTGCGCCAAACGTGCAGGCGGGGAAGACCTACCCGTTTGCCCCCGTCGGCGCGACGCTGCCGGGCGGTCTGAAACTCGAGCGCCGCAAGATCCGCGGCATCGAATCCAACGGCATGCTCTGCTCGGCCAAAGAACTCGGCCTCGGCGTCGATCACGCCGGCATTCTCGAGTTGCAGACCGATGCCCCCCCCGGCACTCCGTTCCTGGAAGCGATTCCCCTTGCCGATGAGCAGGTGATCATCGATGTCTCGGCGAATCGCCCTGATTTGCTGTGTCACCGCGGCGTGGCTCGGGAGCTGGCGGCGAGCCTGGGGGCGGCGGTGAAGCTGCCGGAGATTCCTCGTGCAAGGTTGGAGGGTTGGAAGGTTGGACGGAAAAACCTTCCAACCATCCAACCGTCCAACGAGGGGGTCGTGGACGGAGTCACGATAAGGCTCGAGGACCCCGAGGGCGCCCCTCGCTACATGATCGCGGTCATTCGGGGCGTGAAAGTGGGTCCGAGTCCCGCGTGGCTCGCCAACCGGCTCCAAAGCGTCGGTCAGCGCCCGATCAACAACATCGTCGACGCGACGAACTACATCCTGTTCGAAGTCAATCAGCCGATGCACGCGTTCGACCTCGCCAAGCTGCGGGGGCCGGCGGTGGTCGTGCGCCGCGCCAAGGCGGGCGAACCGATCGTCACGCTGGACGGCCTGGCGCGGAAGCTCACGCCGGAAATGACGGCGATCTGCGACGCCGAGCATCCGCAGATCGTGGCCGGGGTGATGGGGAGCGCCGAATCGGAGGTCACCGCGAGCACGACCGACATCGTGCTCGAGGCCGCGTACTTCCAGCCGACGCGTATCCGGCGCACGCGCCGCGCGCTCGGCGTCTCCAGCGAGTCGAGCTACCGGTTCGAGCGCGGCATCGACATGCTGGGCCTGCCGGACGCCATGGCGCGAGCCATCGATCTCATCATCGCGATCGCGGGCGGCGAAATTCGGGAGCCGCCGCTCGACCTCTGGCCTGAGCCGCAGCAGCCGCGCTCGGTCTTTCTACGCGAAGCGCGCGTGAGTCAACTGCTTGGCGTCAACGTGCCGCGCAAGGAAATCGAGCGCTACCTCTCGGCGGTCGGGTTCGTCGCCGCACCCAAGGACGACCGGCTTGCGGTTCAGATCCCGGGCTGGCGCCCCGATGTCACACGCGAGGTCGATCTGATCGAGGAGGTCGCCCGGCTGCGCGGCTACGATTCCTTCCCGGACGAGCTGCGGCCCTACCGGCCCGGCACGGTGCCGGACGCGCCGTCGGAGCTGACGCTGCGGCGCATTCGCCAGCAGTTGGTCGCGAGCGGCAGTGGACTACTGGAGGCTCGGACGCTGCCATTGGGTCCCGCCGACAGCCCTGACGCGGTTCAGGTGAAGAACCCGCTGTCTGCCGAGGAGGCCTTCCTCCGGAGCCGCCTGCTCCCCGGGCTGGTTCGCCGCGTGGAGCACAACTGGGCCCAAGGCCATCGGGATCTCCGGTTGTTCGAGGTCGGTACCGTCTTTCGTCCCACCGTCCCATCGTCCCACCGTCCAACCGAAGAGTTGCATCTCGCGATCGTACTTACAGGTGCACGGTATCCGGGCCACTGGAAGGACGGTTCGGGGCAGGGTGCGAAACTACCTGATATGGACTTATGGGACTTAAAGCAGCACTTTGAGTTAGCTGTTAGGCTGGCAGCCCCTTCCTCCGATGTGCAGCCGGCCGCGAATGGGTCAGGCTGGGTGGCACGCGGTAAGGACGGTGCTGAGGTGGGGGCGGCGATGCCGCTGGACGCCGATGCACCGAGATGGGGCGGGCCGCTGTTCGGGCTCGAGGTCAGCATTGTGGTTGAGCCACCGCCGCTGGCCAAGTATCAACCGCTCCCGACCCAGCCGCCTGTGATCCGGGACATCTCCCTGGTCTTGCCGGGGACGGTGACGGCGGCGGCGGTGGAAAGTGCGGTGCACCGCGTCTGTGGGTCGTTGCTCGAGCGGCTCGACGTGCTGGACGAGTACCGTGGCGTGGGTCTTCCCGCAGGAACGCGTGGCGTGACGTGGCGCTGCACGTTCCGCGACCCGGGGGGCGTGCGAACCCTTACGGACCGGGAGATCGATGCGTTACTCAGCCGGATACTGAAAGCGCTGGAGGATGAACTTGACGTACAGCGGCGACAGGCCTCCGCTTGATGTCAGAGATGCGATTGATCAGCTCGAAGCCATCGTCCGCGATGTCGCGGAGGAGCTGGCAGGCTGGCGCTCGCGCGCGCACAAAGCCGAAGCCGAAGTGAAGTCGGCTCCCCCCGCGTCCGCTGCGCGGGGCAATGCCGGGCGGAATCCGGACCTCGAGTCCGAGAATAAGGCTTTGCGGCAGCGGATGGAGGGAGCGCGGACGCGCGTGCACGACTTGATGCAACGTCTCACGTTCTTAGAGGAACAAGCACGAGATAATGGAGCACACAAGTGACGGCGAAGAAGCATGCCGTCCGGGTGATGATCGGGGGCGAGGAATACACCGTACGCTCCGATCTCTCGCCCGAGTACACGCGGGAAGTCGCCGCTTATCTCGATCAGGCGTTGAAGAAGGTGTTGAGTCAGGGGCCGTTGGTGGAGACGCATAAAGCCGCGATTCTCGCGGCACTGGATATCACGAACGAGCTGTTCCTGGCGAAGCAGACCGAGCGCGAGGTTGCGGCGCGGCTCGCCGCCGTCGCTGATGACCTCGCCAAGATGCTGCCGCCGGCGAAACGGAAAGCTCTCGCGGGTTGACTACAGTCCTCACCCCCTGACCCCCTCTCCCTTCGGGCGAGGGGGAACGATGGTGAGGTTGGAGATAGATCCATGGCCGAAGTGTCTTCGATCATTGCGGCCGTGCTCAGCGGCGTGCTCGTCGCAGCACTGGTCTTCTATGTGTGGGGACGGCGCGTCGAACGGCGCGCGACCGAGCAGAGCCAGCGGCTCGTGCTCGCGGCCAAAGAAGAGCTCATGGCCGTCCGCGAAAACCTCCACAAAAGCCTCGATGAAAAGCTCGCCGGGGTAGACCGGCGCGATTCCGATCTGCGCAGAATGGACCAGCAGCTCCAGGACCGCACCCGGGCGCTCGGCAAGCGCGAGCAGGAAATCAGCGCGCGGCTCGAACAGGTCGCCGGTCTCTCCGCACAAGAGGCCAAGGCCGAGCTGATCAGCCGGCTCGAGAGCGAGGCGCGCGACGAGGCGGCCGCCCTGGTTCGCAACATCACCGAACAAGCCAAGAAAAACGCCGACCGCGAAGCCAAGAAGATCGTCGCGATGGCCATTCAACGAATCGCCGCAGAGCAGACGGCCGAGTCGAGCGTGTCAGCCGTAGTACTGCCATCCGATGAGATGAAAGGCCGGATCATCGGTCGCGAAGGTCGCAACATCCGCGCGTTCGAAGCCGCAACCGGCGTAGATGTGATCATCGATGACACGCCCGACACCGTCGTCGTCTCCTGTTTCGAGCCGGTCCGCCGTGAAGTCGGCCGCTTGGCGCTCGAGCGGCTGATCGCCGACGGCCGCATCCATCCCGGACGCATCGAAGAGATCGTCAAGAAGGCGCAAGCCGATGTCGACCGCAGCATCGTCGAGGCAGGCGAGCAGGCGGTCTACGACATCGGCATCCGGGGCATGCATGCGGAGATGGTGAAACTGGTCGGGCGCATGAAGTACCGCACGTCGTACGGGCAGAACATCCTGGAGCACTCCAAGGAAGTCGCGCACCTCGCGGGCATGATGGCGGCCGAGCTGAAGCTCGACGTGAATCTCGCCAAGCGCGGCGCATTGCTGCACGACGTCGGCAAAGTGCTCACGCACGAGCATGACGGCACCCACGTGCAGCTCGGCGTCGAGATGGCGACCAAGTACGGCGAGCACCCCGTCGTGATCAACTGCATCGCGGCCCATCACGACGACGTGCCGCACGATTCGCCCGTGAGCGTGATCGTGCAGGCTGCGGACGCGATTTCCGGCTCGCGCCCGGGCGCGCGGCGCGAGGCGTTCGAGACCTACGTGAAGCGGCTCACCGACCTCGAGAAGCTCGCGTCCGAGTTCAAGGGTGTGGACAAGGTGTTCGCCATACAGGCGGGCAGGGAAGTGCGCGTGGTGGTCACGCCCGACACGGTGGATGACTCGGGCGCAACGCGGCTGACCGACGAAATCGCGCGCAAGATCGAGCGCGAGCTGCAGTATCCGGGACAGATCAAGGTTGTAGTTATACGGGAGACACGGGCGGTGGGCGTTGCCCGCTAAGCTGATCGATGGCAATGCCATCGGTGCCGCGATGCGGGCTGAGCTGGGCGGTGAAATCGCTGGGCTGAAGAAGCAGGGGATCACGCCGGGACTCGCGGTGGTGCTCGTCGGCGACAATCCGGCGTCGCAGGTCTACGTCCGCATGAAGGGCAAAGCCTGTGATGATGCGGGTCTGTACCACGAGACCATCAACCTCTCCAAGGCAACGTCCGAGGGAGAGCTGATGGGCTTGCTCGAGCGCCTCAACGCGAATCCGCAGATCCACGGCATTCTGGTGCAGCTCCCGCTTCCCAAGCAGATAGGCACGAATCGAGTGCTGCATCGCATCGATCCCCGCAAGGACGTGGATGGTTTTCACCCCGAGAACGTGGGCAAAGTGGCGTCGGGCGATCCGTCAGGGTTTCGGCCGGCCACGCCGTACGGCGTGCAGCAGCTCCTGATTCGGAGTGGCGTCGAGACGAAGGGCGCGCACGCGGTCATCGTGGGGCGCTCCAACATCGTCGGCCGCCCGATGGCGGCGCTGCTGCTCCAGGATGGCCCTGGCGGCAACGCCACGGTGACCGTCTGCCACTCGCGCACGCGCGGCATCGAGCAGCATACGCGCCAGGCCGACATCCTGATCGTGGCGATCGGGAAGCCCGAGTTCGTGAACGGCGATATGGTGAAGCCTGGGGCGGTGGTGATCGATGTCGGCGTCAATCGCGTGGATGATCCGTCGAAGAAGACCGGTTATCGTCTGGTAGGCGACGTAAAGTTCGAGGACGCGAAGCAGGTGGCATCGGCTATTACGCCCGTGCCCGGCGGTGTGGGACCGATGACGATCACGATGCTGCTGTACAACACCGTACAGGCTGCCAAGCAATGGTCCAACCCCTAGACATCTTCGCCGCCGCCTCGGCCGAGGGGGCGTGGACCGTCAGCGAGGTGACGAAGCGGGCGAAGCACGTCATCGAGGCCGGTCTGCCGCCGCTCTGGATCCGCGGTGAGATCACGGGCTTCAAGGCGTGGCGCAGCGGCCACTGGTACTTCTCGCTGCGCGACAAGTCGGCGCAGATCCGCTGCGTGATGTTCGCCAAGCAAAACTTCCGGCTGCCTACGCCGGCCGATGGCATGCAGGTGTTCGTGTTCGCGCGGCCCTCCCTGTACGAAGAAAAGGGCGAGTTCCAGCTCACGGTCACGGAGCTGCTCTCGACCGATCAAGGCGGGTTGTGGAAGCTGGCCTTCGAGAAAGCCAAAGCCGCGCTCACCAAGGACGGGCTGCTCGATCCCGCCCGCAAGCGCCGCCTCCCGGTCTTTCCGCGCCGCATCGCGGTGGTGACGAGTCCCGATGGCGCCGCCCTGCGCGACATCCAGGCGGTGGTCGGGCGCCGCTGGCCGGTTGCCGAGCTGATTGTCGTGCCGGCGCAGGTTCAGGGCAACAAAGCCGAAGCCTCGGTCTGTTCGGCGCTCAA
>DATBFV010000066.1:0-4022 GCA_036558345.1 Gemmatimonadales bacterium
TTAATGGCGTGAAATAGAGGAACACCCTACATATCGCCAGTCCGCGGGCGCTCGCCGGAACATTCGGACCGCGGCGCGCCAGACGGCGGCACTTGCGGTTTGCTGCGACGCAATCCCGGGGGCCACCGGAAAAGACGGAGGGACTGCTGGGACATTCACCCGGTAGTGAGGCCGCTGGCCGCGTCTGGTGAACTTCGTCGTATAAGCCGCATGGGAGGCGATCAGAGAGAAGGGCGGCACACTCGGGCACCCGGAATCAGCGTGTCCCCGAAGGGCATGAACCAATCGTGTGGAATCCGAGTCCTCGGCACCAACCTGCGCTCACGTTTGCCAACTCGCGTGAGCTTCGGTTGGCAAGCCCGCGCGCAGGTTGTCCGCCGTAGCGGCGAAGCCGCGAAGGTGGACCGTTAGCTTTATCTTTCCCATCCTCGCCGCGCGCTCGGGATCCCCGTCGGCGACTTCCCTCCGGCCCTCGCTTGCCCTGATTCACTCCCCGGATACTTCAAAAGCGCTGTCCCCCGAGAATTGCCTACCGTCTTCGTCCGTTCCGATTCTCCAGGACGGAGACACCAATCCAGATCAGCAGGATGACGATCGAGACGATGACGCCGATCAAGTCAAGGCTGAGCGAAGGGAGCCAACCAATCGCGCCCAATCCAAGTCCTCTCCGCCTTCGGCTCGGAGGCCCGATTTTGACTTATACTAATGTTCTAGTATACTAGTGTATTAGTATATGCCCTTTGTCAGCATCGACTCAGGGGACCCGACGCCGATTTACGCGCAGCTGGAGCGTGGATTCCGCGCAGCGATCGCCACGAATCGGCTCCGCCCCGGCGACCAGTTGCCCACAGTCCGGCAGCTCGCGGTCGATCTCCAAATCAACGCGAACACCGTTGCCAGGGTCTATGCCGAGCTCGAACGGGCCGGGGTGATCGAAACCAAGCGGGGCGTCGGCTCCTTCATTGCCGCCACACCGGCGCAGGCACACCCGCCGCGCGAACGGGAACGGCGACTGCGCGGCTTCGTCACGCGCGTGCTCGCCGACGCCGACGCCGTCGGGCTCACAATCGATGAAGTGATGAAGGCGCTTCGCGACTATCGACGAGAACGATGAATCGTTTCCGTGGCGACACCACCGACAGACAGTCAGCCGAAAGGAGTCGCATCCATGAATCGCAGATGGCACGCATGTCTCGTATCGCTCGCGATGGCCGGGATTCCCGGCGCCGTGTTTGCGCAGCAGCCGGGAGGGACCGTCCCCTTGCAGCGGGGAGTGAGTGTTCAGATGCCCGTCACAAGCAATGCGGTCGCGGTCCCCAACGCGGACACACAAGACGCCCTGGTCGTGGCGCTGACTGCCGACGGCACGGCGTATCTTCGCGCCGATCAAGTGGCAACGTCCGCGCTCGCAGAAAGGGTGAGGAGCATTCTCTCCACCCGAAACGAAAAGACGCTCTACATCAAGGCGGACGCCCGCGTTCCGTATGCACGCGTCGTCGAGGTGATCGACGCGGTGCAAAAATCGGGCGTGGAGGGTTTGACCTTGCTGACTGCGCAACCGGACCCGGCGGACCAGGGAAAGCGGCCGGTGCCGCCGAAAGGCCTGGAAATGCGCGTTGGTAACCAAAGACGGTAGGCCGTAACGACTGGCGACATGCCGGAGAAGACGGAGGAAACGGATTCACAAACGGAGCAACGGGGCCAACGGAGTTTCACGAAGAGGTTGTCGATCCGGCACCGAGCAGTGTCCGTCGAGCCGCGCAATGCGCGGCGGCATGTCACGCGAGCGCCGGACGCGTGAGCCCGTTCGCATCCATGACGCTCACGTGTCAGGTGCTCGGGTGACCTGCACGGCCGGCCCCCATGGGCCGGCCTCGACGGACCGAGCAGCGTGACAGCTCCGTTGATCTCCGCTGGCTCCGTTGCTCCGTTTGAAATCCGTTGGCTCCGTACAACTCCGTTGCCCCGCTCAAGTGGCTCGGCCGCAAACGCCTCACAGGCAAGAACGATCGGACAATCATGGCTTGATCGTCCGCTCTCGACCGCCCTTGGTCACGATCTTGATGAACGGATCCTGTTCCCGCGAGAGCAGCTGCGTGTATCCGTTTTCGCCGCCCAGTACCAACCCTGATCCATCTTCGGTCGTGCCGAGCTTCACGTGCGGGCTGTTCTGCGAACTGATCAGGCGCAACTGAACCGTTTCCGGGTATCCCGTCGTGCCGTCGGGCATCTTGAGCGTCGGTTGTGCCGGCAGCACTTTGATCTCCGCCCGCACACGCCCGCGGTCATCCACGATTTCCAGCCCATGAGCGCGGAGCATCGGAACGACTTCTTGAGCAACCGCCGGACGCAGCGGGGCCAGTCCAACCGCCAACAGTATGAGATTGAAGACGCCGAAGATGAAGTTCAGTCGCGCGAGCTTGATCATCTGATATCCCTCCTTCGTGGAGGACGCCAGTGCATGAGGATCGTTAGCGGTCATGCGGGTCGCGCTTACCCGAACTCCGGGCCCGTAATCGCGTAGACGAGAGCCGGCTCACCCGGCGCGCGCATGACTCCGCGATGCATCCGCAGGAACGTGCGTTCCACCACGAAACCGAGAGCCGAGACGACCCGTGTCCACGCGTGCTGATCCTGCGGCACATCGATGAAGAAGCGGCGATCGACATGATGGGCGAGGCATGTTTCGACGAGCGCTGTCGCGGCCTCCGGACTCCCGGCGATGAGCGGTCCGAGCTGCTCTCGATCGTGACCGTGGCGCCCGAAGAGGTACGCACGACCGTCGCCGGGCTCGCCCAGCGCCACTGCGTACTCGGGCGCATCGTCAACGAGGCGTTCGAGCAGGCTCACGCGCGGGACACCGAACGCCCGCCGGTCGAGGGCGTGGACCGCTGCCCAATCAGCGCGCTCGAATGGCCGCACGCCAGACGCCGGCGTCACGCGTGCGGGCGCGTCGACGAACCATCGCGCGATCCGGTACTCGGCCACGAAGCCCAGGCCTCGATACAACGGTTCACCCGATTCGGTCGCGTCGAGCCGTGCGGTAACGTGATCAGGAACAAGCGCCACGCCGTGCTCGAGCAACAGCGTACCGACGCCCCTGCCCCGAGCCGACGGATCGACCAGCACCATCGAGATCCACGTAAAGGGACCGTACGGCATGGTCGCAACGGTGCCGATGACGCGTCCGGCCTCCTCGGCGACGAGTGCGCCGTGCGGGGCGGCGGCGAGGAACATCTGCCAGTCGCGCTGCGTCTGATTCCACCCGCTCGCCCGACAGAGCGATAGCCCTGCGCTGAGGTCCAGCGACGTCATCTCACGGACGGACACGGTGGACGGTACGTTCCGCTTCACCTGAGAAGCCTCATAATAGGCCCGCCATGGACCTGCCGGCGCGGATCCACGACGTCGCACATCTCGAAGCGCTGCTGAGCGAGCCGTCGCCTGCGGCGATCTCGGCAATGGCACGCGCCGACGGTGACGTGATCGTCTTGGGGGTGGCAGGCAAGATGGGACCCACGCTTGCCCGCATGGCGCGCCGCGCGATGGAGGCGGCGGGCAGTCGTCACCGCGTGATCGGAGTGTCGCGATTCTCGTCTCCCGATCAGCAGCGCACTCTCGAGGAGCACGGGATCCAGACGATTCGGTGCGATCTGCTGGACGAGGACGCGCTCGCACGGCTGCCCGATGCGCCGAACGTGATTTTCATGGCCGGGCGGAAGTTTGGATCCACCGGCAACGAGCCGCTCACGTGGGCCATGAACGCGCATCTGCCCGCGCTCGTCTGCGCACGCTATCGGACCAGCCGCATCGTCGCTTTTTCGACGGGAAACGTCTACGGCTTGACGCCTCGCGGCCGCGGTGGCTCGCGCGAAGGCGAGCCGCCGGCGCCTGTCGGCGAGTACGCCATGAGCTGTCTCGGTCGCGAGCGCATGTTCGAATACTTCAGCGCATCGCTCGGTATTCCCGTCGTCATTCTCCGACTCAACTACGCAACCGAAATGCGGTACGGGGTTCTCGTG
>DATBFV010000067.1:0-7507 GCA_036558345.1 Gemmatimonadales bacterium
GCTGCCGACGCCCGGCAGGCTCTGCAGCCGCGCCTTCACCAGCCGGTCGGCCACGTCCGAGAGCTGCATCAGGTCGTAGTTTTCGCTGGAGAGCGCGAGCCAGAAGAACGGTTGCGCGTCCGCCGACTGCTTCGCGATCACCGGCTCGAGCACGTCGATCGGCAACCGCCCGCGCACGCGCGACACCTTGTCGCGCACGTCCTGCGCCGCCACGTCGACCGGCCGGTCGAGCGTGAACTCGAGCGTGATGTTGCTCGTCTGCTCCGCCGACTGGCTGCTCAACGTGCGGATGCCCTGGATGGTCGAGAGCTCTTCCTCGAGCACGTCGGTCACCGCGGTCTCGACGACCTGCGCGTTGGCGCCGGGCAGCACCGTCGTGACGGAGATCACCGGTGGATCGATGTCGGGCAGCTCGCGCACCGAGAGGCGGGTGTAGCCGATGAACCCGAACAGGACGAGTGCTCCCGAGAGCATGCTCGCGAGCACGGGACGGCGAATGGCGGTTTCGGACAGTTTCATATGCGAAAATTTTCCCGAGAAAATGATTCGGCCGGACAGTCCCTCACGTAACGGGACCTCTCAGGCGCGAGTTCCAGATGCCTGCTGCTAGTACGTCGAAAAAGAACCCGGGAAATCGACATTCGCCGTCCCGATTGTGTGCGACTTAGGGGACCCGAACATACACCGAAGCTCGGAAAGCTCGCAAGGGCCGCGCAAAACACATTATGTTCGCTTTGGGACGCGCCGCCCCGCGACTAGGTTATACCACGTTGGAGGGCTGGCCGAATGGCTAAGGCACCGGTCTTGAAAACCGGCGGGCGCAAGCCCTTACAGGTTCGAATCCTGTGCCCTCCGTGGTAAAGGGGACCCGCGGGAGTCCCGTGCTTGCCGTGACGGCGGAGGGCTGACGCTCATGACGGAGCAGGCGGGAAAAGGGGGCGGCGGCGGTCAGCGGGAAATGACGTTCCTGCTGGCCCGGTTCGAGAAGCCCGTGCTCGTCTGGCTCGCGCAGCGCGTTCCGCGGCGGATCCGCTCGAACCACCTCACCGCCCTGGGCGTGATCGGCGCGACAGGCACCGGCGTTGCGTACGCGCTCACCAACTACAATCACGCCTGGCTCTGGGCGGCCAGCCTGATGCTCGTCGTGAACTGGCTCGGCGACAGTCTCGACGGCACGCTCGCGCGCGTTCGTGGAACCCAGCGCCCCAAGTACGGCTATTATCTCGATCACGTCGTGGATGCCTACTCGACGGCAGTCATCGGCCTGGGACTCGGCCTCTCGCCCTACGTCTATCTCGGCTTGGCGCTCGGCGTGGTGGTGGTGTACCTCGCGATGTCGATCAACGTCTACCTCGAATCCACCGTTTTTGGCGTCTTCAAGATTTCGTACGGCCGCATCGG
Organism: Gemmatimonadales bacterium; assembly: GCA_036558345.1. GTDB lineage: Bacteria > Gemmatimonadota > Gemmatimonadetes > Gemmatimonadales > GWC2-71-9 > 20CM-2-65-7. Next base: position 1,402 of record DATBFV010000067.1, read on the forward strand.
TCCGACTGAGGTGCGACTGATTCTCATCCTCCTGAATACTGTGGCGATCATTACCGCGGGCTGGCCGTCGCCGCTGCCCATTCCCGTCGACGTCCTGGCGAATTGGACGCTGGGCGTGATCCTCGCTGGCATGGTGGCGCTGTTCGTGGGACGGTTCGCCAGAAACCTGTACCGCCTCAACAAGCTCGAACCGCAGAGGTACAGATGGTGGGAGCAAAAAAGCTAGTCCTGATCCCGGCGCTGAGCCTGCTGATGGCTCTGCCCGCTGCCGCGCAAACCGTGCGCGGACTACTCACCGACAGCCTCACGAGCTCGCCGATTCCTGGCGCGTTTGTCACCATGATCGACGAACGCGGGAGTGAGCTCGCGCGGACGATCACAAACGCCTCGGGTGAATTCCTGCTGACGGCACCCACGCCCGGCACCTACCGGTTGCGATCGAAGCGCATCGGTTTTCGTCCCTATGTCTCAGCACCCCTGACGTTGCGAGGCGGCGAAACCATCTCCTTTCAGGCCGTGGTCCATCCCATCCCGGTGGCATTGGCCAGCGTCGTTGTCGAGGGCGACCGGCAGTGCGACGTAGCAGGCGGCGCATCGGTGGCGGCGATGTGGGACGAGGTTCGGGAGGCGCTGACCGCGGTGGTGTGGACGTCCCGCCTTCCCAACTACTGGTACGACATTGGGCACTTCCAGCGCGAGTTGACGGCCAGCGGGCGTCGCAAGGGCTCAGACTCGACGTGGCGAGACGTCGGTTACCGGCTGGTACCGTTCCGGAGCGCGCCGCCCGAGGATCTCGAAGCCCAGGGCTTCGTCGTTCCCGCCGGGCAGTACCAAAACGAGGGGTGGGTGTATTGGGCACCGGACGCCGAAGTGCTGGTGAGCGGTCCGTTCCTGCGCACGCATTGCTTCGAGACCAAGGACGGCCACGGCGAAACGAGTGAGTTGATCGGGCTGGCATTCACGCCCGCCAAGGGCCGCACCAAGCCTGACGTTGCGGGCACACTGTGGATCGACCGGAAGACCGCCGAGCTGCGCCTGCTCGAATTCACGTACAAGAATCTGCCGGAGGATCTGGTAGCCCCACGCGCCGGCGGGACAGTCGAGTTCCTGCGCTTGCCGTCAGGCACCTGGATCGTGCACAACTGGGCGATCCGGATGCCGCTCGCGGTGATGAAGCAGCGTCCGATGGCCATGGGGGTGGAACCAGAAGTCGTGGGATTCCGGGAGACCGGCGGCGCCGCCGTGGAGATCAAGACTCGCGGCGGAACGGTCGTGTTCCGGTCCGATTCGCTGGCCGCGGTACTCGGGACGGTCGTCGCAGCGAACGCCGCCATGGCGTCCGCTGCAACCGATCCAGCGCCGCAGGTCGCTGCACCAGCCGCGAGCTCTCCGACGCCGGCCGGGAACGCTCCGGATACGATTTTGCCGCCGGCCGCCGTACTGCCGGCGCGCTCCAAGTCACATAACACCAATCTCATCACGCAGGCCGATGTGCAGGCCTCAACCGCGACCGACGCCTACTCGATCGTGCAAGAGCTGCGCCCGATGTGGCTGCGCAATCGCGGCACGATCAGCATTCACGATCCGTCTTCAGGAAATGTGCAGGTCTATCTCAACGGACAGCAGTTCGGCGACCTGAATCGCATGCGCGAGATCATCAAGCAGGAGATTCGCGAGATTCGCTTCTTCTCCGGGAGCGAAGCGCAGCTGAAGTTCGGTGCAGGTCATGAGGGAGGCGTCATCGACGTGCGGACCGGGGTGGTGGCGCCAACCGGCACGATCGCAAGCGCCCCGCCCGCCCCGCCCGCCCCGCCCCCACCGCCCCCACCGCCCCCACCGCCGCCAGCCCCCAATCCGACGCCCATTGTTCCCGTACAGCCGGACACGACCGCAATCCGCGCCGCCGCGAAACGCCACCGGGCTGGGGCGTACAATCAGAATGTGCTCGAGCCGGAGGAGTTCGAGGGCACATCGACCACCGATGTCCTGTCCCTCATCCAGCAATACCGTCCCAACTGGCTGGTCACGCGCGGCAGGATCAGCATCTACGACCAGAGCGCCGGCGAAGTCCACGTCGCGATGAACGGAACCATCCTGACGGGTGACGTCAGTCGCCTGCGCGACTGGCGTGTCATGGATGTGAAGGTGCTGCGCTTCCTCAACGCCGGCGAGGCGCAGCAGCGGTACGGCTCGGGCCATGGCGGTGGCGTGATCGAAATGTGGATGAAGTGACAGCGTGATCGCGCAACTACTGCTCGTCTCGAGTCTCGCGGTCCAGGCTCCGGCAGCGAAGATCGCGTACACCATCGCGATGCCCGATCCGGGCTCACACCTGTACGCGATCACCCTGACGGTGAAGGACGTCGGCTCGAAGCCCGTGAATCTCCAGATGCCGGTTTGGTCCCCCGGCCGCTACGGCCGCATGGATTTCGCGAAAAACGTGCAGGACTTTGCGGTGATGGCGCCCAACGGCAGGCCGGTGCTGTGGGATCGAATCAACGGCTCGCTGTGGCGCGTAACCCCCGGCACCAACCACAGCTTCACCGTGAGTTACCGCGTATTCGCCAACGCGCCGATGTCGGGCACGTTTTCCCATCTGGATAGCGCGCACGCCAACTGGAACGGCGCATCGCTGTTCCTGTACGTCGAAGGCCGCAAACAGGACCCCGTGTCGCTCGATATCACGCCTCCCGGTGGCTGGGCGATCATGAACGGTGACGTGAAGTCGGCGGGCCAGCGGCATTTCGATTTTCCCAATTACGATCTGTTGATCGACACACCGACGGAGGTCGCGCCGGCGGGCGCATTCAGCATGGATTCGTTCACGGTGGATAACCGCAAGTACCGCGTCATGGTCCACCACAACGGGCCGACGCCACCGGGGACGCGCGAGCGCTTCGTCAAAAACGTCGAAAGCATCGTCCAGTACGAGAACACTGTCTTCGGTCCGCCGCCGCTCGAGCAGTACACGTTTTTGTTCAACATCGGATTCCCGGGCGGTGACGGGATGGAGCACTTGTACTCGACACAAATCCAGAACGGCCGCGTCTGGACCGATACGGCCGCATTGTTGCCCGGCATCAGCTCGGCGGCCCACGAGTATTTCCACGTCTGGAACGTCAAGCGCGTGCGGCCGCTCGCCCTCGGCCCGTTCGATTACACGCGCGAGCAGTATCAGCCGTCGCTGTGGGTGGCCGAAGGATGGACCCAGTACTACGGCCAGGCGGCGTTGCGCCGCGCCGGCATCGAGGACACCGTAACCTTTTACAACCGGATGGCCGCTCTCATCAACGACAACCTGACCGATCCCGGCCGCAAGCAGACGTCGGCGCGCATGGCGTCGTTTCTGGCGCCGTTCTGGGACGGCGCGCCGCAAGCGCAGCCGACGAATTATCGGGAGACGTTCTTCGACTACTACACGCATGGCGCCGGGATCGCGTTGTACCTCGACCTGTTCATCCGGCATCAGACCAACAACGCCAAGTCGCTCGATGATGCGTTCAACAATCTCAAGAGCCGCTCGTGGGGCGCGAAGAACGCGACCTATTACCTGCAAGGGCGCGGGTACACCGAAGATGATGTCGAGCGAGCCGTGAGCGAAGCCGCGGGCGTCGAGATGTTCGATTGGTTCCAGCGGCATGTCGGCGGGACTGAGGATATGGATTACGACACGGCACTCGGCTGGGCGGGCCTCAGATTGGTTCGATCTGACTCCGGTGCGTGGCGGATCGAAGAACTACCCGGAGCGACCCCCGATCAGCTCCGCATTCGCAGCGGGTGGCTGACTGGACACAGTAACTAAGGCGTCATCACCACGGTTCGGTGGTTGAGCGGCTGCAGTGGCCGAGCGTTGTGGGGGTAATGCTTGGCGAATAGGGCGATCTCGTCGCGGGACATCTGCGACGGGGTTTTCAGGACGAACCAGGTGACGCCCTCGGTGCACGGCGGCGTCGTGAGCGATCCGGTGAACGTGTAGTAGCCGCGCGTCGCCGGGAGCAATTTGGCCACGTCAACGGTCAGGCCGACGCGCTCGACTTCCTTACCCTGCTCTTCCGGCAGATGCGTCCAGATTGTCTGGATGACCTCATTCGCTTTGCCTTCATCCAATAACACGGCGACGACGGCCAGTTTGCCACCGGCATCCTTGTGCACCAGATGCGCGACGACCGGATACGATCGGCCGTTCACTTCCTCTTCGCTGGGGTGATGGAAGTGAAATTGCTGCAGCTCGTACTGGTGATGGTTCACGGTGATGAAGCTGCCGGGCGCGTAGTTCACCTGAATCGTGTGCCCATTGTCGATCAGTTTGAGCGGCGTAGGCCGGTAGGAAAACTCAATGGCGGGAAGGTCCTTGATCGTTGGGTCGTTGATCGCAATCGGAGACTGATGCTTCCCGACCTCGCATGCGCGGAACGCGGGATCGAGGGTTCCCCAATGCGTCGGGCCGTTTGGTCCCTCATAGTCCCAATGGGGGTGTGGTGCCTCTGCAGGGTGTTGCGCCGCTGCAGCGTGCTGTGCTGCTGCAACGGGGACACATGCGACCAGGGCAACCAGGGCCAGGCGATTGGCGGTCATTGTTCCTCCCGCCCCTAACCAATGGCCCTGCTCCTCTCTCTCAATTGCCCTTTGGTCCCTTTTCGTTCCAGGTTGGCAGGAAGTGGCCCTGGGTACCGCTCGATTCGGAGCGCCACTAAGTTATGGCGCGGTCGTTGAGGAGAGGTGGCCGAGTGGCTGAAGGCGGCGGTTTGCTAAACCGTTATAGGGCCTTAAAACCCTATCGGGGGTTCGAATCCCCCCCTCTCCGTGTCACCCACCAGCTAGAACTTGATGGCGACGCCCGACCGTGACATCGCGCCGAGCGCGTATACCTCCACTGCGAGCGCGGCACCGAGCACCCAGGGCCGCACGCGTTTCGGCGCCACTGCCGCGACGCCGAGCACCGTTAGACCGGCGACGGCCGTGTACGTGTTCACGCGCCCCTCGCTGGGGTGCCTTCCCAGGATGGGATTGCTTTCGTCGAAGTCACGCCACCCGCCGCGCGCGAGCCGGCGTGTCTGAGCGGCGTCGATCAACAGCGCGACGGTGAACCCGGCCGCCAAGGCGCGGTCGCGGGCAGACCAGGGTAACCGAACCGGGACGGTGCCCGCCACCTGGAGCTGCGGGAGGGCCGTCGACGGGGCAGCGAGGCGAAGCTGGTCAAAGGTCACACTCTGCCCCGCGACCTGCGCTGGTAGCATTGCGCAAGCGAATGCCGCAAGAAGCACGGTGATGAATCGTGAGGGCGCCATAACCGGGTAGGCGCTCGCAAGGCCAGTGCCACGCACCGCTGCAGGCCTGCGTCCCAACTACCACCCATTCGTGTCGCTCGTATGTTACACGCCATGACCGTCCGCGTCCGTTTTGCCCCCTCACCCACTGGCTATCTCCACGTCGGCGGCGCCCGCACCGCGCTGTTCAATTGGCTCTTCGCCCGCAAAGAGGGTGGCAAGTTCCTGCTCCGCATCGAGGACACCGACAAGGCGCGTTCCACCGAGGAGCACACTCAGGTCATTCTCGACGGCCTCACCTGGCTGGGATTGGACTGGGACGAGGCGCCGATCTTTCAGGGCGCCCGCCTGGCCCGGCACCAGCAGGTCGCCGATCAACTGTTGAAGGAGGGGAAAGCCTACATGGAGGAGGACGCCATCCGGCTGCGCGTCCCCCCCGGCGAGCTGGCGTGGGATGACGCAGTCCACGGCAAAATCAGTTTCAAAGGTGAGGATATTCGCGATTTTGTGATTTTGCGGTCGGATCGCTCGCCGCTGTACAACTTTGCCGTGGTCGTCGACGACATCGACATGCAGGTTACGCACGTGATTCGCGGCGACGACCACATTTCCAACACCCCGAAACAGCTTGCGGTCTACCGAGCCCTCGGACATGTGACCCCAGTTTTTGGTCATGTGCCAATGATCCATGGACCCGACGGGAAAAAACTTTCCAAACGGCACGGCGCGACGGCAGTCGGCGATTATCAACACCTAGGGATCTTACCAGAGGCGATGCGGAATTTTCTCGCGCTACTTGGATGGAGTCCGGGCGGCGATCGCGAGATCATGAGCAAGGA